>NZ_CP028036.1:0-305149 GCF_005491205.1 Nissabacter sp. SGAir0207 | reverse complement strand
TGTAACGGTTTCCGTTATACCGGCTTATCAGGCGCAGGGCTTTTTCCCGGCTGGCCGGCTGATTACAGTGGCGGAAGTTTATAATAGTTCGTGACAGGATAAAAAAGATGACTGACTCCAAGCTGTTCCACCCCGGCCATATCAATTCACTCCCCTTGGCAAACCGGCTGGCGGTTGCGCCAATGACCCGCGTCAGCGCCTCTGAAACCGGCGTGGCTGGCGAGCGGATGAAGCACTACTACTCGCGCTTTGCCTCCGGCGGCTTTGGGCTGGTGATTACCGAGGGGATCTATATCGACCGCGCATGGTCACAGGCCTATGCCTACCAGTCTGGGCTGGTGACCGATGAGCAGGAGGCCGGTTGGCGCGCGGTGGTGGAGGCGGTGCACCAGCGCGGCGGCAAGATTATCGCCCAGCTGCAACATGCTGGCGCGCTGTCGCAGGGCAATATCTATCGACAGGAGACAGCCGCGCCCGCCGCGGTACAGCCGAAGGGCGAGCAGATGGCATTCTACCGCGGCGAGGGTGCCTACCCGATGCCACGTGCGCTGACCGGCGACGAGATCCATGAGGTGATTGCGGCCTTCGCTGACACCGCGGCCCGCGCTGTCAGCGCTGGCTTTGATGGCATCGAGATCCACGGTGCCAATGGTTACCTGCTCGACCAGTTCTTTACCGATTACACCAATCCGCGCAGCGATGAGTGGGGCGGCGATATTGTGGGCCGCCTCTCCCTCAGTCTGGCGGTAATCGAAGCCGTGCGCCGCAGGGTAGGGCCGGAGGTGGCGATGGGCATCCGTCTCTCGCAGGGCAAGGTCAATGACTTCACCCACAAATGGCAGGAGGGCGAGGCCGGGGCGCAGGCGGTGTTCCAGCGTTTGGCCGCGTCGGGCATCGATTTCCTCCACCTCACGGAGTATGAGGCTTGGGCACCGGCCTTCCCCGGCAATCCGCACTCGCTGGTCGAGCTGGCACGGAAATATGCACCCACCCTAACTTTGATTGCCAATGGCAGCCTGCACGATCCGCAGCGGGCGGAACAGGTATTGGCACAGGGCGCTGACTTCATTACCCTTGGGCGCGGTGCGCTCGCTAATGCCGACTGGCCAATGAAAGTGCGCCACCAGTCGCCGCTGGCGGAATTCGACCGCGCGATCCTCGGGCCAATTGCCGATATCAAAGAGAGCGAACTGGCGTAATAATCGAACCGCACTTCCCCCATGCCGCCGCGATAGCCGTTGGCGGCATTCTCCCTTAAAGATAAAAAACGCTAACCGATCCCGCGCTATATCGTGGCACATGGCGGGATGGCCGCGCTTTTTCCCGGTACGCCCGCGCTGCAATTTCACTTTTTCTCCGGCTATTTATGATGCTAAATAGCGCCTGGCTTCCAAGCCTTTTTATCTTTTTCTATTTCGGCCACTTCCGGCCAGACCAATTAAAATAATAGCGATAACACTATGACACCAGAGAAAAAAGGCGTGCGCGCCGGTATCGATTTGGGCGGTACTTGCAGCCGTATTGTATTAATGGAGAACCAACAGGAGCTGGCGGCACTGGTGATGCCTACCGCGCTGTTCACGACCATCCCGCGCCAACGGCGCAGCACCTATCTGGCACAGCAGATCAGGGGACTCTTGCCGGCTGGCAAGCCGCTGATCGGCGTGGGGATCGGCGCGAGCGGCCCGGTGAATAACCAGACCGGTATTATCGAGAATGACGATACGCTGGCCTGCTTCTCCCACTTCCCGCTGGCGGATGAGCTGGCGCAGCAACTCGGCGTACCGGTCAGCATTGACAACGACGCGGTGGCCGCCGCGCTCGGCGAGTACATACTGGGCGCGGGGCAGGGCAGCCAGCGGATGCTAATGGTGACGCTGGGCACGGGCGTCGGCGTGGCGCTGCTGGATCGTGGGCAGCCGACCCGCACGGTGACGGGCGCGCACCCGGAAGCGGGGCATATCCCGGTGATGGGCGGCCAGCGCTGCTACTGCGGGCTGTCAGGCTGTTGGGAGAGTGTGGCGGCGCGCAGCGCGTTGCAGTCCGCCCTGGAGGCGCACCTGCCGGAAGTGCCCTATGACCAGCAGGATCTCGCTAGCTGGCGACGGCTCCGCACGCAACACCCTGGCGTGGCGGCCATTTTTTACCAGTACGGCTACCACGTCGGGCAAGGTCTCAACACCTTGCTGACGCTCTACGGCCCGGACTGCACCCTGCTTGGCGGCAGCGCCGCGCACTTCTTCCCGCTGTTCCGCGCGGGGATGGAGAGTGCCCTGACGCGTGCGCCCGGTTACGCGGTAAATAAAAATATTGTGCCCTGCGCCCTCGGCGATGCCGCCGGTGCACGGGGGGCGGCGCACCTCTATTTCATTAAATAATTTTATTGTTACCTCGAAGGGATGCTGTATGGAAAACACCAATTATGGCGGGCTTGCCCCGTCCGCCATCCGGCGATCGCGCCGGGGGTTGACCCTGTCTCTTGGCCTGGCTGTGCTGATCTCGGCGGTGGGGGGCATCATCTTTGGCTATGACACCGGCATTATTGGCGGCGCGGTGATCTTTATCGGCCAGCAGATGGGGCTGAGCAGCCTGATGCAGGGCGTGGTGGCGAGCGCCTCGCTACTTGGCGGCATGGTGGGCGCGCTGGCCGCCGGGCCGCTGGCTGACCGCTATGGCCGCAAGCTGCCGTTGTGCGTGTCAGGCATCGCCTTTGCCGCGGGCGCGCTCTTCTCGGCGATGACGCTGGAGGTGCACCTGCTGGTGGCGGCGCGCATCTTGCTGGGCATCGGCGTCGGGGCCTCCTCGGTGCTGATCCCGATCTATATCGCGGAACTGGCACCGCCGCGCATCCGCGGCGTGCTGGTCAGCTCCTACCAATTGCTGATCACCATCGGCATTCTGATGGCCTACGGCGTCAACTCACTGGCGGAACCGCTGGCGGAGTGGCGCATTCCGTTGACCATCGCGGCGCTGTTTGGCGTGATCCTGAGCCTTGGCGTACTGTTTGTGACCGAGTCACCGCGCTGGCTGATCGCCAGCAAGCGTCCGCTGGAGGCGCGGCAGGCGCTGGTGAAACTGCGCGGCACTGAGGCGGTGGAGGAGGAGTTGCAGGAGACGGCGCGGCTGGACCGGCTGGAGCGGAAAACCGTGGGTTGGCGCGAGTTGCTGAGCGGCCCGGTACGGCCAATGGTGGTGATTGGCGTATTGATCGCCTTTCTCACCAATGCCTGTGGCATCAATCTGGTGATCTACTTCGCGCCGCAGATCCTGCAACTGAGCGGTTTTGACGCCTCCGCCTCCTGGCTTGCCACCATGGGGTTGGGCATCACCAACGTGCTGTTTACGTTGGTGGGGATGGCGCTGGTGGATCGCCTTGGCCGTCGGCCAATGATGATTGGCGGTGCCACCGGGCTGACCCTCAGTATGCTGGTGCTGGCCGTGGTCTTTTCGGTGCCAGCCTTTACCCATAGCCACTGGCTGGCCTTTGCCGCGCTGCTGCTCTACATCGTGATGTACGCGGTCAGCCCCGGCATCCTCGGCTTTCTGGTGATCTCTGAAATCTCGCCGCTGCGCGCACGGGCCAAGGTCACCAGCCTGTCGATCTGCGTGATCTTCGCCACCAATCTGGTGATTGCGCTGGTTTCATTGCCGATGCTGGCGGAGTGGGGGGCTGCGGCCACTTTCTGGCTGTTTACCGCCATCTGCGCCGGTTTCATGGTGTTCAGCTTTTTTGTGCCGGAGACCAAGGGCAAGAGTCTGGAGGAGGTGGAGCTCTATTTCCGGGCGCGCCACGGGCGCAAGGGGTAGGGAGGAACGCTGCGCCCGGACGGGCGCAGCGTGGGGCATCATGCGGAGAGCGATGCCATGTCGATCACGAAACGGTAACGCACGTCAGAGCGCTCCATGCGCTCAAAGGCTTCGTTGATCTGGTCGATATTGATGATTTCACACTCCGGCAGGATGTTCTTTCTGCCGCAGAAGTCCAGCATCTCCTGGGTTTCGGCGATGCCGCCGATCAGGGAGCCAGCCAGACGGCGACGGCCAAAGACCAGCGGCAGGGTGCTCTGCTCATCGATTGGGCCAATCTGGCCGACCATCACCAGCGTGCCATCCACATCCAGCAGCGGCATGTAGAGCGAGACGTCATGGCGAACCGGCACGCTATCGATAATCACATCGAAGCTGTTCTGCGCCTGACGCATCGCCTCTTCATCGGTGGAGATCAGGTAGTGGTCAGCGCCCAGCTCGCGCGCATCATCCGCTTTCGCGCCACTGCGGCCAATGACGGTCACGGTGGCACCCATGCCCACGGCCAGTTTTACCGCCATGTGGCCCAGACCGCCCAGACCCACTACCGCAACGCGGCTGCCGGGGCCGACGCCCCAGGTACGCAGCGGGGAGTAGGTGGTGATGCCCGCGCACAGCAGCGGTGCCACCTTGGATAGCTCCAGGGTGTCCGGCACAGAGAGCGCGAACTCTTCACGTACTACCAGATGCTTGGAGTAGCCACCTTGGGTCAGTTCACCGGTGATGCGGTCATGGCCAGCGTAGGTGGGGGTGTTACCTTCACGGCAGTACTGCTCTTCGCCCTGACGGCACTGGTCACAGGTCTGGCAGGAGTCCACCATGCAGCCAACCGCGACGATATCACCCTCTTTGAAGCGTTTTACGCCCGCGCCCACATCGGTCACACGGCCAACAATCTCATGCCCCGGCACCATCGGGTAGGCCCCGAAGCCCCAGTCATTGCGTGCCTGATGCAGATCCGAGTGGCACACGCCACAGTAGAGGATCTCCATCGCCACATCATTGTCACGCAGTGCGCGACGTTCAAATGTGAAAGGCGTCAGCGGTGCGCCTGCTTTAAGTGCGGCATAGCCCTGGGTTTTCATTGTTTACCACCTCTAAGGATAAAAAAGAAACGGACACCGTTTTGGCATCCGTTTACTAGCTTAACGCAAGATAACGGTTTCGATAGGTCAACTTTGCGTCATTCAGTCACCTGAAAGGGGTAGAACGCACAAATGTCTACCCGCCCGTTACCATTGATGATCTGGCCTCATTATTCGGCGCGCCATTCCTCCGCCCCGTTAATGAGTGACTATAGCGCGAGGGTGCGTCAGCAAAATATTTCCCCGGCCTTTTGCACTACAGAGTTTATTGGCAAGGAATAATTGAATGATGCGTTTTAATCTATTTCATGAGGTGCCAAGGGTTAGGGGAAATAGCTAGGGTAAAATGACGGGATATAATGATGCGTGAGTGCCAAAGTAAATTCAAACAAAGGTTAAGCGTCAAGAAGTTAAATAAAATAATTGTGATCTTTTTGCTGGCATCTCTTTCATATTAACGAACTAAGCATAAAACCTACAGCGGCGATTCACTAAGCATGCAGTACCGCTTCTGATAGTAAAACCGGCCCCCAGGGGCCGGTTTTTTGTCCCGCCTAGCGGCGGTTTTTCCAGACGGTCTGGACGTTGCAGAACTCATGCAGGCCGAAGTGGGAGAGCTCGCGGCCAAAGCCACTCTTCTTCACACCGCCGAACGCCACGCGCGGGTCACTGGCGCTGTAGCCATTGATGAATACCCCGCCACACTCCAGGTTCGCTGCCATCTCCTGCGCTTTGGCCTCGTCTTGCGTATAGATCGTTGCCATCAGGCCGAAGTCACTGTCGTTGGCCAGTGCCAGCGCATGGTCGGCGTCCTGTGCCACAGTGATGGCGGCTACCGGGCCAAACAACTCCTCGCGGAAGGCGGTCATTGCGGGTGTCACATCGGCCAGCACGGTTGGCAGATAGTAGTTGCCGTCGCCTGCCAGCTTTTCACCGCCCAGCAGCAGGGTCGCGCCCTGTGCCAGTGAAGCCTGTACCTGGTTGTGCAACTCATCACGCAGGTCATAGCGTGCCATTGGGCCGACGGTGTGTGCCTCGTCGCGCGGATCGCCCATCTTGATCTCACCTACCGCCGCCACGAACTGCTCAGTGAAGCGCTTGGCAATGCCCGCCTCAACAATGAAGCGCTTGGCGGCGGCGCACACCTGCCCGGTGTTCTGATAACGTCCCGCGACGGCGGCCTTTACCGCCTCATCCAGATCGGCGTCGTTCAGTACGATAAAGGGATCGGAACCGCCCAGCTCCAGCACGCACTTCTTCAGCGCCGCACCGGCCTGTGCCGCAATCGCGCTGCCTGCCCGGCCACTGCCGGTCACCATCACGGCAGCGATACGCGGATGGTTGATGATCTCGCTGACGCCCTGATTGGTGGCGTTGAGCTGGACAAACAGCCCCTCTGGGAAGCCCGCCGTGCGGAATGCTTCTTCAATCAGCTGGGCACTGCCCATTACGTTGGGCGCATGTTTCAGCACGTAGCTGTTGCCAGCCAGCAGGCTCGGCACCGCGCCACGCAGCACTTGCCACAGCGGGAAGTTCCACGGCATCACCGCCAGCAGCGGCCCCAGCGGGCGGAACTCAATCACCGCGTTGTTGTTCTCCACCTGGGTGGACTCGGTCGCCAGCATCGCCGGGCCGTGCTCGGCATACCAGTCACACAGACGGGCCGACTTCTCCACCTCGGCGCGCGCCTGCTGGATCGGTTTGCCCATCTCCGCGGTGATCATCTGCGCCATCGGCTCCGCCCCGGCACGCAGCGCCGCAGCCAGATCGCGCAATTTTTGCGCCCGATCAGCGACGGACAGGCTGCTCCACTGGCGGTAAGCCTGATAGTTGGCCTGAATGGCCTGCTCAATCGCCTGCGCGTCAGCAAAGGGATAGGAACCGATGTTTTCACCGGTGGCCGGGTTGACAGAAAACGAATGGGTCGCGGATGACATTTGCATGGCGTGCTCTCCTCAAAAGTGATGACCCTACTCTAGCGCCAAATGTTGTTCCTTTGTAATGAATAATAATGAACGAATTGTTCTTTCATGGGGAACGGTTGGGGGTGTGGGTAAATGTAACTAAAGGTTGCATCGCTGCACGATCAATTGTTATGTTATTACATAACTTAATTAATTGGATCTGCCGTCATGGACGCCGCCCTTACCGCCATCCCCCTGTTGTCTGTTGCCAACCTCTGCCTGAATATCGGCCCGGAGCGCCGTTTGCACGATCTCAGCTTTTCACTGCATGAGGGGGAGCGGGTGGCACTGTTGGGCGCGTCTGGCTGCGGCAAATCCCTGACAGCCAATGTGATTACCGGTATCCAGCCGGTCAATAGCCGTCTTAGTGGCAGCCTGCGCGTGGCGGGTGAGGAGGTGCTGGGACTGTTTCCTACCCGTCGCCCGATGACTACGCGGGTGGCCGCACTGTTCCAAGAGACCGGCTCCGCCCTCAATCCGTTGGTGACGATTGGCAAGCAGTTGCTTATGGCGTTGCGCCACCACCCAGACGCCAAGTCGCAAGCGGCGCGGCTGCTGGTGGAGGTGGAATTTGACGATCCGCCGGCAGTGATGCGCCGTTATCCTTCCCAGCTCTCCGGCGGCCAGCGGCAGCGCGTCTGTCTGGCACTGGCGCTGGCTGGCGAGCGCCGGTTAGTGGTTGCGGATGAGCCTACTACGGCGCTGGATGTCTCCACCCAACACCGCATTCTGTCGCTGTTGCGCCGCCTCTCGGAGGCCCCGCACCGGCCAGCGCTGCTGTTCATCACCCACGATCTGGTGCTGGCGTCGCAGCTCTGCCACCGTGCGCTTATCATGGCGGAGGGGCGCATCGTCGAGAGTGGCGAGATCGCCCAGTTGCTGGCCGCGCCGCAGCACCCCTGCACTCAGGCGCTGGTGGGGGCCGCGCGTCGGGCTGCTGACGTACTGGCGAGGGCATCATGATGGGCTGGCTGGCGATGCAAGGAGTCAGTTACCAGCCGGGACGGCAACGCGCCATCCTGGAGGGTATTGACCTGCAACTGGCGGCAGGCGAGCGGGTTGGGCTGATAGGCCGCTCCGGCAGCGGAAAATCGACGCTGCTGCACCTGCTGCTGGCGTTGCAGCCCGCTACCTGCGGCAACATCACCTGCGAAGGGCGGGTGATCCGCCCGGCGTCGGCGCGTGCGCTGCGCCCCTATCGCCGCCAGGTGCAGTTCATCCCGCAGGAGCCGGGCAGGAGCCTGCCGCCCGGCCAGCGCGTCAGTGACATTCTGCACGAACCGCTGCGGCACCTGCTGCCAACCCGCGACCCGCACCCGGCGATTGCCGAAGCGCTAGGGCGGGTAGGGCTGCCGGCGTCCGTGGCGCACCAGCAGGCCGGATCGCTCTCCGGTGGACAGGCGCAGCGCGTCGCCATCGCCCGTGCCCTGATTGCCCGTCCACGCTTCTTGCTGGCCGATGAGCCGGTCAGCGGGCTGGATATGCCGCGCCGTGAGCAGGTGATCGCGCTGCTGGCGGAGGTGAGCCACCAGCACGGCATGGGGCTGCTGATGGTCTCCCATGACATCTCCACGGTGGCGACGCTGTGCGAGCGCACGCTGGTGATGGAGCAGGGGCAGATCGTCGAGGATCGCCCGACTCGTGCCCTGCTGGCGCAGCCGCACCACCCCTCCACCCGCGCCCTGCTGGACGCGGTTCCCCGATTGGCGGCGCAGCCAGAGCGCGCCCGCCTGGCCTCCTGAACGGCCATTACCCCCAATAAGGACTGATAATGAAAGCTTCCCTCGCAGGCTTGCTGGCGGGCGTATGCCTGCTCTCTGGCTGCTTCAATGAACCGGCACCCACGCAGGAGCAGGAGGGCCGCATCCGGTTGGCGATGCTCCAGCCCCCGCGATCCGGCCTGACCCCGCTCAGCGACGACGCCTTCAAGCTTTCTCGCTGGAGCACCGCCGAGACGCTGGTGGTGCTCGACCCGCTGGGCGAGGCGCAGCCGGCGTTGGCGACGCAGTGGCAGCGGCTGGATGAGACCCGTTGGCGCTTCACCTTGCGCCCGAATGTACGGTTCCATGATGGCGCGGCGTTCGATGCCGCCAGCGTGGTCAATGCCCTGAACACTGCCGCCGAGGCCGCGCCCAAGCCACGCATTTTGGATGGCGTCACGCTGCATGCGGAAGCGGAGGGGGATTCGGCAGTGATTGTCTCCACCGCACAGCCCGATCCGCTACTGCCACAGCGCCTCTCCAGCCCGCAACTGGCCATCCTGTCGCCGCGTGCCTATGGCGAAAACAGCGTGGTATCGCCAATCCGCGCTGGCACCGGTGCCTTTGTTTTGACAGAGGTGCAGGGCACCAGCAGTGCCCGGCTGGAGCGCTTTGATGGCTACTGGGGCGAAAAGGCCGCGTCAACCGGCATTGATGTCACCTTTGTGCCGGATGGCGCCGCGCGGGCCGCTGCGCTGCGCACCGGGGCGGCGGACATCGTTGAGGCGGTGCCGGTCTCGCAGGTGGCGCTGCTGCCAGCGGAGCAGGTGCATGAGGTGCCGATGCCGCGCACCAATACTCTCTACCTCAATAGTGCGCATGGCCCATTCCAGGATCCGGCGCTGCGCGCGGCAGTGCGGGAAGCGGTCAACCGCCAGCAAATTATCGACAATGTCTATGAACAGCGCGCCGATCCGGCCGCCGGGTTGCTTGGCCCGGCGCTGCCTTGGGCCGCCAGTTTGCGCCAGCCGGTAGAGAACCCGGTGAAGCCCGTTGCGCCCAATGGCGTGACCATCACGCTGGCGACCTTCAGTGACCGCGCTGAACTGCCGGAAGTGGCGATCTATCTGGCCCGCCAGTTGAGCGCCGCCGGTTTCACTGTCAACCAAGTGGTGCGCGAGTACGCCCACATTGAGGCCGATGCGCTGGCTGGCAAATTTGACGCCTTCATCCTGTCACGGGCGACGGTGCTGGACTCCGGTGACCCGGTGGCCTATCTCTACAGCGATTTCGCCTGCCACGGCTCCTTTAACATCGCCCAGCTTTGCCGTCCCGAGATTGACCGGGCACTGGAGCAGGCAGCGGCTATCCCCGCCGGGCCGGCGCGCCGACAGGCGATCATGGCGGCGGAGCGGCAGGTTATGGCGAGCGACGCCGCCATCCCGCTGCTGCATGAGCGTGTGATCCAGGGCGAAGCACCGGGCGTGCGCCAGGCACTGCGCGATCCACGCGAACGCCTGCTGGTGACGCCTGCTACCCGGCGGGAGGCGCTGTAATGTGTTTTCCGCTCTCGCTGCTGTCACGGCTATTGGCCCTATGCGGTGTGGTGGCGCTGGTCGGGATGTTGCCGTGGCTCTCTGGCAAGGATCCGGCGCTGGCGCTGCTGCGCGCCCGATCCGGCGATCAGGAGGCGACGCCGGAAACGCTGGATGCCATCCGCCAGTCGCTGCATCTGGATCAGGGGCCGCTGCCGCTGCTGGCCGCCTGGCTGCGCGGACTGTTGCAGGGGGACGCCGGGCGTTCGTGGGTCTCCGGCCAGCCGGTGCTGCCGGGCATGGTGCAGGCGACGGGCGTCTCCCTGACCTTGATGGCGCTGGCAATGAGCGTGGGGTTGGTGATTGCACTGCTGATCTGTCTGCCGGTTGTCCGCGCTGGCTTGGCCGGGCGAGTGCAGCGCCCGGTGGGGGCGCTGGCCGCCACCCTGACGGCGCTGCCTGAGTTTTTGCTGGCATCACTGCTGCTGCTGGTGGGCGCGGTCTGGCTGCGCCTGTTCCCGCCCTTTGGCTGGAGCGGACTGCATACGGCGGTACTGCCAGCGCTGGCGCTGGGCATTCCCACCGGGGGATTGCTCGGGCGGCTGGCCTCTGATGCTGTCGCCCGCGCCTGCCAGGAGCGGTGGCTGGTCACCTGGAGCATGGCAGGCATTTCCTCCCGTGCGCTGATACTGGCGATTGCCCGGCGCGCGCTACCGGAGCTGTTGCCCCAACTGGGGCTGGTGATGATTGCCCTGACCGGTGCCGCGGTGACGGTGGAGAAGGTGTTCGCGATACCGGGCCTTGGGCGGGCGACGCTGGGCGCGGCGGCGGCACAGGATCTGCCAGCGTTGCAAACGGGGTTGCTGATTCTGCTGCTGCTGGCCTTTGCGCTGGGAATGGCCGCCACGGCGTTGCGCCACCTGCTGTTTGGGCCAGCACTGCGTGCTGGCGAGATGCCCGCGCCGCCGGTGGCCTGGGCGAGGCCGCGCGGTGGCCGCTGGATGCCGTTGGCCTGTGGGGTGGCGTTAGTCGGGCTGGTGCTGGCCGGTTTGCCGCGCGATGCGCTGTCGCCGGAGCACCTGCGGCTGGCGCCGCCCTCCTGGAGCCTGCCCTTCGGCGCGGACGCCACGGGGCGGGACGTGCTGGCGCGGGTGGCGCACGGGGCGCTGCAAACCTGTTTCTCCGCCCTGCTGGTGACGCTGGCTTGTCTGGCGATTGGATTAGTGACCGGGCTATTCCCCCGGCTGTTCGCCGGGCCGATTGAGATAGCCAACGCGCTGCCGCCGGTGATGGCCGGTCTGGTGGTGGCGGCGGTCAGTGGCCCGACACCTGAGGGCGCGGCGCTGGCGGTGCTGGCGGTCAGCTGGGCGCCGTTGGCTGCGCACAGTGCGGCGTTGGTGGCGGAGATCGGCGCGCAGCCGCATATTCGGATGCTGCCGCTGGTGGGCGTGGGTCGCTGGCGGAGCCTGTGGCGCTACATGTTGCCGGCGCTCTCCGGCCCGCTGGTGCGCCACGCCATGCTGCGGCTGCCGGGCATCGCGCTGGCACTGGCGTCACTGGGCTTTCTGGGCCTTGGTGCCCCGCCGCCGCTGCCTGAGTGGGGACGGGTGCTGGCGGAGGGAATGCCTTACCTTGAGCGCGCGCCCTGGACGGTGCTCGCCCCTGGCGGCGCACTGGTACTGCTGGCGGTACTGGCCGTGAGCTGGGTAGGCGTGGGGCGTGGCCAGCCCGCGCCCTGATGGCCGCTTTTCCTGCCGGAACCCCCTCTCGCGTCTATAGTGAGAGGGAGATAACTTAAGCAGGAGTAACCAATGAAAGGGCTGACCCTCAATACCCCCAGGCAGGCGATAGTCAGTCTGGGCGGCGTGCTGGGCATCGCGCTGCTCTGGCTCTTCATCAGCCATTGGGATGAGTTTGTGCAGTACTGCCTCAGCGTGCAGATCACCCTGCACCGCTATCTGGTGCTCTACCTGCTGCAACTGCACAACCATCAGGCCAGCGGCGCGTTGATGCTCGCCTTTGGCGGCTTCCTCTATGGTTTTTTGCACGCGATTGGCCCCGGCCACGGCAAATTCGTCATCACCACTTACCTCGCCACCCACCGTGAGTCGCTGAAGGCCAGCCGACTGATTACCCTGGCGGGTAGCCTGATGCAGGGCGTGACCGCCATCCTGTTTGTGGTGGTGTTGGCGGTGCTGTTCAACCTGTCGATGGGCGATCTCAGCCTCAGCCGCTACTGGGTGGAGAAGGGGAGCGCACTGCTGATCGCCGGTTTTGGCGTGGTGCTGGTCTGCCGGGCGCTGGGGTTCTCCCTGCGGCGCGGCGAAGGGCATGATCACCATGAGGGGTGTGGGCACCATCACCAGCCTGCGCCCGGCGCGCTGACCGGCGGCTGGCGCAATACGCTGTGGGTGGTAGCCGCGATTGGCTGCCGACCATGCAGCGGGGCGATCATGGTACTGGTCTTCGCCAATGCCCTTGGCATCTTTAGCTGGGGCGTGGCGGCGGTGATGGCGATGGCACTCGGCACCGCGCTGTCTGTGATGATCCTCGCAACGCTGGTGCACCATGCCCGCGAGTGGGCGATCAACGCCAGTGACGGTGTCACGCGCTACGCCGCCCCTGCGGCACGGGTGGCGGCCATCATCGGTGGATTGCTGCTGATGCTGTTCGCGCTGGTGCTGTTTACCACGGTGATCCCGGCGGGCGTCAACGGCGACTTTATCACCGCTGGCTGCTAGCGCGGCGGGCCATGCCTTGTAACATATTGACGCTGCATGGGCCATCGCGCTGTTCTACACTGGTTTCCTAAGCATTGTTCAATCAGGAAAACATTATGTCCGTCATTCTCTATGTCAGCTATACCGGCACTGCCCAAGACCGCTTTGATCGTGAGTACTACAGTCACAAGCATGTCCCAATGGTGATTGAGGCGTGGAAAGCATGCGGACTGGTTAGCGCCCAGGCGCTCTATCCGCTCTCGTTGGATGAGAACCAGCCAGGCACCGTGGCGATCTGCGAATGCGTCTTCCGTGACGAGGCAGCGCTGGAAGCGGCCCTGAGCGCACCGGGCACCCCGGCGCTGGTGGCCGACGTGCCTAACTTCACCGATCTGGCTGGCCAGCACCACCGCGGCGCACCGCTGTAAGCAACGCCCCTCCTACCCCTGCCAGCTAAGCAGGGGTTTGCAGCCACGCCCGGCTGCACGATAGAAGCCGATGGCCTCCTGCCACGCCTGCGCCGGATAGGGCGCGACCTCCCCCAACAGACTGTTTTTCAGCGCTGGCCACAGTGTGTGGAAGGCGTGTTGCCATGCCTCAGGTGTCATGTCGCCCAGATGGTGGCGGACATGGAACCAGTGCACGCGCGGCACAGGGGCGCGCATCGGGAAAGCCCGCCCGGACAGCAGGCCATAAGAGACAAACTCGCCTGAGGTGGGCATGGCCGCCAAGATGCGCTCCGCCAGCGGGCCGCCAACGGCGTCATAGACCACGCCAGCGCGGGCGGCATGGTGCCTGAGCAGGGCATCGTCCTCCTGCGGAATGGCGATAATGCCGCACTCCTCCAGCCGCCGTGCGTGCACCGCCGAACGGGTGACGCCAGCCACCGACCGCGCCCCGGCCCGGCGCGCCCACTGCCCGAGCAGCAGGGCGCACTCCGAGCCAGCAGCCGTCAGCAGCACCTCTTTGCCAGCGGGCGGAAAATGGGCCAGCATCAGCTGCGCCGCCAGCGGGTTGATATAGGCGCGCGCCGCCAGCGTGCTCTCTATCTCCTCCGGCACGGGAATGGCCAACGCGGCTGGGCAATCGACGAACTCCTGCCAGGTGCCCTCGCCGCGCAACGGCAGTACCCGGCGGCCCAGCAGGGGGCTGTCAGGTGTGGAGGCAGCGATCACCACGCCCACCCCCTCATAGCCCGCGACCTGCGGCAGCGTGATGCGGTGCCGGTAAGCGCCGGTAATGGGGATCAGATCGGAGGCGTTGACCGGGGCATAGAGCATTTTTACCCGCACCTGCTCGGCAGCCAGCGGCGGCTTGGGCGCGCGTTCAGCAACCAGCACCTGTTCTGGCGCACCAAATTCTCTGTACCAGAGGGCGGTGTTATTCATAACCTATGTTTCACTCCGTGGGGATCAGGATGGGCGCAGGCACTTTACCTGAAAGCACCCGCGGGTTGACATCACAAAGGGGTATGCAGGCGTTTATGGAGCCATTATCTCAGCTGTCTGCACCGCGCTACATCACCACCGGCTAGCAACGCCGTTTGTGCTGGCGATCGATCCTAGCCTGTCGCTACGGGCGTCAGAGAGTGTGCCCTACGTGAGAAAAATGGGCTGGCGAGCAGGAGAGCATCCTGCTGCGTAAAAAGAGCAGGCGGAGAAGACCCTCCGCATACATCTATACCCTTTCTGAATCCTCAACAATATTTTGTTACCAACCGAAAAAGTGCCCACTACATTTCTCAGATTGAAATAGGGTAACGTCGATAAATGTCCAACCCTATGAGGCACTTATGATCACCATTTTTGTTTTGCTCAAGACGACAAAGGAATGGCTTCGCCTGGCGCGTGCTGAAAGAAACCGGATTGCCGACAGCGTATTATCCACCGTTCTTGCCGACAGTTCAGTCACGTTAAGAATGTTCGATGCCGAGGCGTTTACGACAAAATGCACGGATGTCGCCATGTTTCAGGCAGAAGATATGCAGGCGTTTTACTTCGTGATTGAGCGGCTCAGGGACTCGGAACTTATTACCAAGCCCTATTTTGAAATGGTCGAGATCATTCCGACGATTGAAGATGGATTTAAAGCCTTCGAAAAAGCGAACGTTTCACAGACTGAATAAGATGCGTGGGAGGGGGTTTTCACGCCACCCGATGGCGCGTGGGTTAGCGCAGTATGATGCAGACCCGGCAGACAAGGCTGACCATGTTGGTGGTCAGCCATGCCCGCCAGTTCACGTTAAGGTTATTCGCGTACCGCCGCTTCAGCCGGTGCCTTGCGGGCGGGCGCGCTGCTGCGGCTGCTGGAGTAGATAAAGAACAGCGCAATTGCCAGACAGACTACCGCACCGAGGCGGCTGGCGGAGAAGGGGATCTCGGCATTGCCCAGCCAACCGAAGTTATCGATCAACATGCTCATCGCCAGCTGGCCGAGGATCACTGCCACTGTCGCAACGGCGGTGCCGATGCGTTGCACCGCCAGCACCATGATCACGATGTAAGGCACGCCGCACAGCGCGCCGAGCAGTTGCCACTTAGGCACGTCCAGCAGCGTGAGGGTCTGCTTCGGCTCAAAGAAGAAGATCAGCAGCGCCGTCACCAGCGCGCCCACCGAGAAGGTGAGGAAGGCACTGCGGAACACGCCCACTTTGGCGCCCAGTTGGCCGTTGATTGCTGCCTGGATGCTCAGCAGCGCCCCGCCCACCACGGCCAGAATAATCATTAAGGTTGTCATTTTTTCTCCTCAGCCCTTCGCCACCAAAGCGAGCGCGGCAATGATAAAGGCCAGCGCAATCAGGCGCTTGCGGTCAATTTTGCGGTGCGGCGATCCGAACAGGCCAAAGTGGTCAATCACCAGACTTTTAAACACCTGCCCGGCGAGGATGCCAATCATGGTCATCGCGATGCCAATCACCGGCGTCGCCAGTGTCAGGATCACCACGTAGCCCGGCCCCAAGACGCCGCCCAGCAGCTGCCAGCCCGGTTGGGCGAAGAACGACGGGCTGTTGCGCGGGCTGAAAAACAGCATCAGCAGGAAGGTCAACGCCGCGCCGACGCCGAAAATGCTGAAGGTGGCCCACAGGTCGCCCACCTCACTCCCCAGCGGCCCCAGCAGGCCCGCCTCCACAGACAGGCCCATCCCGCCCAGTACCACCAGTAAAATCAAAATTAGCTGCATGAAACAGTCTCCAATTATCAAGGCGCAGAAGCATATAGCAGTGGCGATTAATGAAAAATGGTATAATCCGGTAAACACTTTTGCAGGAATTGCATCAATGGATGACGTCAATGGCATTACGCTGCGCGCCCTGCGCTTCTACAACGAAGTGTTTGAGGCGCAGAGCTTCTCGGTAGTGGCGCGGCGCGAAGGGGTGTCGGCGTCGATGGTGTCACGCACCATCCACCAGCTGGAGGATGCACTGGGGCAGCAACTCTTCTACCGCAATACCCGTGCGGTGATCGCCACCGAGGCCGGGCGGCTGTTCGCCGACTACGCGCGGGCGATGATTGAGCAGATGAGTGAGGCGCGGCGTGAGTTGCAGGATCGTTCGCTGGAGCCGGCGGGTTTGGTGCGGCTCAACGCGCCGGTCTTTTTTGGCCAGCGGCATATTGCCCCCTGGCTAACCGGGCTGGCCGAGCGCTACCCGCGCCTGTTGATTGAACTGACGCTGACGGATGACTACATCGATCCGCACCGCGAGGCGACGGACGTTATCTTTCGCATTGGCACCCTGACCGATTCCTCCTTCCATGCCCGCGTATTTGGCGACCAGCGGCACTATCTGGTGGCCGCGCCGCGCTACCTGCGCACCCACGGCGAGCCGCGCCAGCCCGCCGATCTGGCGCAGCACCGCTGTCTGGTCTACAAAGGCTCCTCCGGCCCCAACCGCTGGCTGTTCCGCAGCCAGCAAGAGGCGTGGGTGCATTCACCGGTCTCCGCGCTGCTGACGTCAAACAACGCCGACAGCCTGCTGACCGCCGCGCTTGATGGCATGGGCATCGTGCTGTTCCCGGACTGGCTGGTGGGCGATCGCGTGAAAAAGGGGGAACTGGTGAAATTGCTGCCAGAGCATGAGGCTGCCATCAATACCGAGCCGCTGCATATCGCCGCCATCTACCCCCATGCGCGTCACCCGCCGCTCAGCGTGCGGGCGGTGATTGACCACTACATCGCCGCCTTTGGCACGCCCCTTTACTGGCAGGTGGAGTAGTGCAGTGATTAGTTGATAAGGTTAATTAATAAGATTGAACAGTGCTTCGGCGGAGGGCAAAAGTTATACACAGAAATGGTGGATAACTCGGCGCACGAAGGCGTATAACTCATCCCCATCCCAGGGCATAAACTGAAAAAAAGATTATGTTTCCAGATGTTGCAGGGCGGTGCGCGCCGTCCTCATTTTTTCTCATTGATACTTAAGCCCCATGCATTACTCAGCAACCTTTAGTAAGTGTGGCGATCGGCCCTCAGCGGCTGCCCGCCTTAAGGATGTTGAGCCGCTCTGCCGCCCGTACCAGATCGGCCAGCGAGCGTACCTGCATCTTCTCCATCACCCGGCGCTTGTGCACCTTGGCGGTGATTTCACTGATGCCCAGTGCCGTGGCGATCTGCTTGTTCAGCAGGCCGCCAATCGCCAACTCCATCACTTCCGACTCGCGGGGCGTCAGGGTCTGGTGCCGCTGCTTTAGCTCCAGCTGCTCACAGGAGAGGGAGAAGTTTCTGGCAGAGAGCTGTAGCCCCTCGGCCACGGCTTTCAGCAACTGCTCCGCCACCACCGGCTTGGTCAGGAACTCATGTGCGCCCGCTTTCATCGCTTTGACCGTCATCGGGATGGTGCCGTAGCCGGTCAAAAAGATGATGGGGATCTCATGCCCGCGCTGCGCCAGTTTTTCCGCCACTTCAAAGCCGTTGGCTTCCGGCATGTTCATGTCCAGAATCAGGCAGGAGGGGACGGACGGAAAGGGGTGCGACAGAAAGGCCAGTGAGGAGGGGAAGTCAGTGGCCGCATAGCCATCAGAGGCCAGCAAGCGGCTAATCGAGTGCCGCACCGCGTCATCATCGTCAACAACATACACTCTATGTTCCATAGTCAGCCCCGTGGGTGGATGGAAAAAGCGTGGATGCGTCAGGCGCTTAGCGTGACGCTGAATGAGTAGTTATCATGTTGTTAACATCTGGCGGCGTCAAGTGCAGGGTTGTCCATACGCCTGCCACCCTATTTTCCCTCACCAGCCGGGCAGTGACGACGTAATGATCATGATTAATCAGGCATAATGTTTTTTCAGCCAGAAAAAGTGGCCATGATGTGATGCCGGTAAAAATAGCATGGCTGGTCAGCCAATTAGGGCAATCTCATTTTTCTCACGCTCCTCACTGCGATTATATGAGGGCGGAATGGCGTGCCAGCCTTAATTAAAGCTATACACTCCTAAGGTGTTGTACAGTTTTCCTCGCTGACAGGAGGCATTATGGAAAACATTCCCTACTTCTATATCTACAAAAATGCGTCAGATGACTGGCGGTGGCGCTTTAGCTCCTCTGGTGGGGCGATCACGGTCAACAATTCCGTCAGCTACATGAGCTGTGAGGAGTGCAAAAAATCGATTGAGTCGCTGATGGTCGATATAAAGAGCACGGTGATCATCGGTGACAGAAATTATAATTGGTTAACCCTGTAACAGAGCGAATAAAAAACTGACCGCCGGGAGGGCGGCGTTATTTCTGAAACAGCATAAGATCCTCACCTTATTATCGTTTTTCCCCGCCATTCACGCTATTGTCCCTTATTGGCTGTCGCCTTTTTATATTGCGCCAGCCGATTCCCATTCCCGACGCCGGCCCTTTGCCGGCAGAGCCTGGCCTGTACTTAAGGAAACCCTAATGCACTCTGATCCGCGATCGCAATTGACCTCCCTCTCCCTTGCCCTGCGCACGCTGCACAAAACGCTGGTGGAGAGCGAATCCCAGCGCTTTGGCGAGGTGGGCAACGCCTTTGAGCACCTGCAACTGCTGGCGACCCATCCACAATTTGCCTGGCTGCACCCGCTTTCGGCGTTGCTGGTCGAGCTGGATGAGCGGTTGAGTGACAAAGGGGGCGTGGACGCGGCGGCGCTCCAGTCATGCAAAACCCGCATTGAGGAGCAGTTGGCACTGGGGCCGGAGGAGGAAGGGGAGTTTACGCAGAAGTACCGGGATGCCCTGCAAGCCTCCACCGAAGTCGCTGCCGCACACGGAACGTTGCGCCAACGGCTGGCGGCATCCTGATCCCCTACACTTGCCGCCGGGTCTACCGGTGGCAGGTAACTTGGCAATGTAATGTGGCTTATCGGGTGGCGGCGCGCTGGATATGCGCCAGCAGCGTGTCGATATCGATGGGCTTGTGCAGAAAGGCGAGGGCGCCAAGGGTGGCGGCGATCCGTTGCATGGTCTCGTCACCGTGGCCGGAGATAAAGATCACCGGCGGCGGGCTGCCCTGGCTCACCAGTGTCTGGTAGAGCGCCAGGCCACCCATGCCCTTGAGCGTGACATCAATGATTGCCACCGCCACCCCTGAGAGCGCGTCGGCGCGGCTGAGCAGCGCTTCGGCGGAGTCAAAGGTGACGGTGGTGTAGCCGTCGGATTGCAGCAGGTTGCTTAACCCGCTACGGACGGATCGCTCATCATCCACGATGGCAATGCACGGCGGCGTCATGCGGCTTCCTTCTGGTGACTCTTAGTGACGCAAGCGCGCCTGCCGTGGCGTGCGCCGGCTACCCGGCGCACTGTGGATCAACGTGCCGGGACAGGCGACAGGGTGCGGTGATCGCCTTTGTCGCGGGACGGGGCTTTGTGCACCATGGTGTAGGCGTAATCGACGCCCATGCCGTAGGCACCGGAGTGCTCTTTCACGATGTTCATTACCGCGTCATAAGTCTCTTTGTGCGCCCAGTCACGCTGCCACTCCAGCATCACCTGCTGCCAGGTCACCGGGATCACGCCTGCCTGCACCATACGCTGCATGGCGTAGTCGTGTGCCTCTTTGGAGGTGCCGCCAGAGGCGTCAGCCACCATGTAGATTTCGTAGCCGCCTTCCAGCATCGCGCACAGGGCGAAGCTGTTGTTGCACACCTCAGTCCACAGGCCAGAGACCACCACTTTTTTCTTGCCGTTGGCTTCCAACGCGTCACGCACTTTCTGGTCATCCCAGGAGTTCATGGAAGTACGCTCCAGAATGTCCTGGCTCGGGAAGACGTCCAGCAGCTCCGGGAAGGTGTGGCCGGAGAAGCTCTCGGTCTCCACGGTGGTGAGCACCGTCGGGATGTTGAAGACCTTGGCCGCTTTTGCCAGCGCCACGACGTTATTTTTCAGCACCTGTCGGTCGATGGACTGCACGCCGAACGCCATCTGGGGCTGTTGGTCGATGAAGATGATCTGGCAGTTGGAGGGCGTCAGCACTTCAAGTTTGGAGTTGGTCATCATGGTACCCATTGAGGTTAAAGGAACAGAATCTCCGCAACGCTGCGGCAAGCAAACGATAGCAACCCAATCGTGGGCGACGGTGGTGGAGGCTGGCCCCGCACCGTGCGCCGCCCCTGCCCGGACGCCGCTATCAGCCTGCATAGTAGGGAAGCCGTGAGACGCGCACCATTATCTATAGGTATACCTATCCCTTCGTATACCTATCCCTTCGTATAACTAGACGCTGTTTTGCCCCGCCGCCCATAATCCGCACGTTCACCCGCCATTCGGCCCACGTCAGGAGGAGTTATGGTTTCACCCAATAAAGCAGCGCTGATTTTGCTCAACGGCAAGTTTCATACCGTCGATCGTGAGAACCCGATCGCGGAGGCCGTCGCCATCCGCGAGGGCAAATTCCTGGCGGTAGGTAGCGCCGCAGAGGTGATGCAGTACCAGGACGAAGGCACCCAGGTGGTCGATCTGCACGGCCACACCGCCATCCCCGGCCTGAATGACTCCCACCTGCACCTGATCCGCGGTGGCCTGAACTACAACCTGGAGCTGCGCTGGGAGGGGGTGCCGTCGCTGGCCGACGCCCTGCGGATGCTCAAGGAGCAGGCGCTGTGCACGCCCTCACCGCAGTGGGTACGCGTGGTGGGTGGCTGGACCGAGTTCCAGTTCGCCGAGCGCCGGATGCCGACGCTGGATGAGATCAACGAAGCCGCGCCGGATACGCCGGTGTTTATCCTGCACCTCTACGACCGCGCGCTGCTCAACCGCGCCGCGCTGCGGGTGGTCGGTTACACCAAAGACACGCCGAACCCGCCGGGCGGCGAGATCCAGCGTGACAGCAACGGCAACCCGACCGGGATGCTGATCGCCCGCCCGAACGCGATGATCCTGTACTCCACCCTCGCCAAGGGGCCAACACTGCCGCTGGAGCAGCAGGTCAACTCCACCCGCCAGTTCATGCGCGAGCTGAACCGCCTCGGGCTGACCAGTGCCATCGACGCCGGTGGCGGCTTCCAGAACTACCCGGAAGATTATGAGGTGATCGCCGAGCTGCACGAGAAGAAGCAGATGACCATCCGCATCGCCTACAACCTCTTCACCCAGCGCCCCGGCCACGAGCTGGAGGACTTCGAGAAGTGGACGGACATGCTGACGCCGGGGCAGGGCAGCGACTACTTCCGCCACAATGGCGCTGGCGAGATGCTGGTCTTCTCCGCCGCGGACTTTGAGGACTTCCTCGAGCCACGCCCGGATCTGGCACCGGGCATGGAGGATGAGCTGGAGCGCGTGGTGCGCCATCTGGTCGAGCACCGCTGGCCGTTCCGCCTGCACGCCACCTATAACGAGTCCATCAGCCGGATGCTGGATGTGTTTGAGCGCGTGAACCGCGACATTCCGTTCGATGGCCTGCACTGGTTCTTCGACCACGCCGAGACGGTGACCCAGCAGAACATTGACCGCATCAAGGCGCTGGGCGGCGGCATCGCGGTGCAGCACCGCATGGCCTTCCAGGGTGAGTACTTCGCCGAGCGCTACGGCATTGAGGCGACCCGCCACACCCCACCGGTAGCGAGGATGCTGGAGACCGGCGTGCCGGTCGGGCTGGGCACCGACGCCACCCGCGTTGCCAGCTACAACCCCTGGACGGCGCTCTACTGGCTGGTCTCTGGCCGCACCGTCGGCGGGATGCAGATGTATGACGTCAACGCGCGCCTTGACCGCGACACCGCGCTGATGCTCTGGACACAGGGCAGCGCATGGTTCTCCAGCGAGCAGGGCAAAAAGGGCCAGATCAAGACCGGTCAGCTGGCGGATCTGGTGGTACTGAGCAAGGACTACTTCCGCGTGCCGGAGGAGGAGATCAAGGGCATCGAGTCGGTGCTGACGGTGGTGGATGGCGGCATCGTCTACGCGGCTGGCAGCTTCAGCCCGCTGTCGCCACCGCCGATCCCGGTTCTGCCGGAGTGGTCACCCGTGGTGAAGGTGCCGGGCCACTACCGCAGCGCCCCGCCTACCGCCACCCGCGCCGGTCTGGCACCGCAGGCGCACCATTGCAGCGGCCCGTGTGGCGTGCACAGCCACTCGCACGACATTGCCCGTGGCGCCAACGTCCCGGTCTCCGAGGAAAACGCCTTTTGGGGCGCGCTCGGTTGCAGCTGCTTTGCGTTCTGATTATGAGAACCTTTACCCAACCCGCAGTCCCGCCCCGCATTGATGCGGGGCTGTTATTCCTCCGGCTGGCCGGTGGGGCATTGCTGCTCTACGTGCATGGCCTGCCAAAAATTTTGCACTTCAGCACTGAGCTGACGCGCATCGAAGATCCGTTTGGCTGGGGGCCATACATGAGCCTGTTGCCAGCGATTTTTGCTGAGGTGGTCTGCCCGCTGCTGATTATGCTCGGCGTGGCGACGCGTCTGGCCTGCCTGCCGATTATCGCCGTGCTGCTGGTGGCGATGGTGGCGGTACACCCTGACTGGACGGTGGCCGAGGGGCAGTTTGGCTGGTTGCTGCTGACCATCTTTACCACGCTGGCCATCAGTGGGCCGGGGCGCTGGCGCATTGGCGCTGGCCCAACAGGAGCACGCACATGACCCAGGTCAACGACGTACAGGGGCTGCACCCGGAGCACCCCCTGCCGACCGATAGCGCCAGTCCCTCCCCGTGGTTGCCGCTGCGCCAGCGGGTGTTCCGCATGTTGTGGATCGCCACGGTCGTCTCCAACATCGGCTCGTGGATGAGCGATGTCGGCATCAACTGGAGCATGTTGACGCTCAGCGCCGATCCGCTGGCGGTGGCGTTGGTGCAGGCCGCTGGCAGCCTGCCGATGTTTCTGTTTGCCTTGCCCTCTGGCGTGATGGCCGACATTGTCGATCGCCGCAAATATTTGCTCTTTTCGCAGTTGTGGGTATTTATTGCCGCCGCCAGCCTGACCCTGCTCTCGGTGATGGGGCTGGTGACGCCGTGGGTGCTGCTGGCCGCCACCTTCCTGCTCAGTACTGGCGCGGCCATGAGCTCGCCGCCTTTCCAGGCGATCGTGCCGGATCTGGTGGAGAAGCCGCAGCTGGGGCCAGCCATCGCCCTCAACTCGCTCGGCATCAACATCAGCCGCGCCATCGGCCCGGCGCTGGGCGGGCTGCTGCTCTCCTTCGCTGGCCCGTGGCTGGTGTTCCTGCTTAACGCGCTGTCCGTAGTGGGCGTGGCGTGGGTGCTGTGGCGCTGGAAAAGCGAGATCACCGTACAACGCCTGCCGCCGGAGCACTTCTTCCCGGCGGTGCGCGCCGGGCTGCGCTATGTCCATGCCGCCCCGGTGCTGCGCAATGTGCTGGTGCGCACCGTGGCCTTCTTCCTGTTCGCCAGCGCCGGTTGGGCGCTGTTGCCGCTGGTGGCCCGGCGTGAGCTGGGACTGGGGCCGGGCGGCTACGGCATTATGCTGGCGGCCATTGGGCTGGGGGCGATCTGCGGGGCGGTGATGCTGCCGCGCCTGCGCACGCTGTTCAACCCGGATCGCCTGATGGTGCTGGCGAGCGTGGTCTTTGCGCTGACGATGCTGGCGCTGGCGTTTGTCCGCCACTTCTGGCTGCTCAATGCCTGTGAGTTCTTCACCGGCTTCGCTTGGATCGCCACTCTCTCCACCCTCAACCTTGGTGCCCAGCGCAGCGCCGCGCGCTGGGTCAAGGCGCGGGCGCTGGCGGTCTATCTGATGGTGTTCTTCGGCTCGATGACCGTCGGCAGCGCCGTGTGGGGCCAGCTGGCCTCCCACTACAGCGTGGCGGTGTCGCTCTGTGTGGCGGCCCTCGGCATGGTGCTGGCCAGCGCCACCGCCCTGCGCTGGCGGCTGGATCAGGATCCCGACCTGAATCTGGATCAGGTGCCGCAGATGGATGAGGCCGGGCTGGCGCTCGCCCATGAGCGCGGCCCGGTGATGGTGAGTTACGAGTACCACATCGACCCGCAGCAGGCGCACGCCTTCACCCGCGCCGTGCAGGAGATGCGCCGGGTGCGCCGCCGCAGCGGGGCACTGAGCTGGTCGATCTATGAGGATGTTTGCCGGCCGGGGATATTTGTGGAGACCTTCGTGGTCGGCTCCTGGATTGAGCACCTTCGGCAGCATGAGCGCCACACCGTCCACGACCGGCAGATCCAGAGCCGCGTGGAGGCTTTCCATCAGGCTGATGGGCCACCGACGTTGCGTTATCTGGTGGCCCCGGCCTGACCCAACTCTTCCTATCGTCTTAAACAGGAGCATTCATGAGCACGATCACAACGCAAGACGGCACGCAGATTTACTACAAAGATTGGGGCACCGGCCGCCCGGTGCTGTTCAGCCACGGCTGGCCGCTGGATGCCGACATGTGGGACAGCCAGATGAACTTCCTGGCTGAGCGCGGCTACCGCGCCATCGCCTTTGACCGCCGCGGCTTCGGCCGCTCCGACCAGCCGTGGGAAGGGTATGACTACGACACCTTCGCCTCGGACATCAACGACCTGATCACCGCGCTGGATCTGCAAGAGGTGACGCTGGTGGGCTTCTCTATGGGTGGCGGCGACGTGGCCCGTTACCTTGGCCGGTACGGTAGCGATCGCGTGGCGGCTCTGGTGCTGCTGGGTGCGGTGACGCCGATCTTTGGCAAGACCGACGACCATCCGCAAGGCGTGGAGAAGAGCGTTTTCGACGGCATTAAAGATGGCTTGCTGAAGGATCGCGCGCAGTTCATCAGCGACTTCGCCACGCCGTTCTACGGCCTTAACGCTGGCCAGACGGTCTCCGAAGGGGTGCTGACCCAGACCCTGAACATTGCGCTGCTGGCCTCGCTGAAAGGGACGCTGGACTGCGTGACCGCCTTCTCCGAGACGGATTTCCGCCCGGACGTGCGCAAGGTGAACGTGCCGACGCTGGTGATCCACGGCAGCAACGACCAGGTCGTGCCGTTCGAGGCGACCGGCAAGCTCTCCGCCGAACTGATCCCCGGCGCACAGCTGAAAGTGTACGAGAATGGCCCGCACGGCTTCGCCGCCACCCATCAGGATCAACTGAACGAAGACCTGTTGGCCTTCCTGCAATCCCTGTAATAGCAACGGCCACCGATGCAAATCGGTGGCCGTTGTCTTAGGCGCTTAGCGTGTCGGGTGGTTGACTTCCAGCGGACGGAGGTCAAACAGCAGCACTTCTGCCTGATCGCCGCCGCTGAAGGTCAGCGCTTCCTCTTCCCGTACCCGTGCGCCGTCACCTGCGTTGAAGGTGATGCCGTTCACCTGCACGCTGCCTTTCGCGACGTGGATGTAGGCGTAACGGTTCTGCCCGAGGGTAAAGGTCGCTTGCTCCTCCCCATCAAACAGCCCGGCGTAGATGCGCACGTCCTGACGGATGCGCAGCGCGCCATTTTCACCTTCCGGCGAGATAATCAGGCGCAGTTGGCCGCGTTTTTCACTGTCTGGCACGGAGACCTGCTGGTAGCCCGGTTCGCTGTTCTTCTCCGCTGGCACCACCCAGATTTGCAGGAAGTGTACGCCTTCCGTGTTGGAGTGGTTGAACTCGCTGTGGGTGACGCCACTGCCAGCGCTCATCAACTGCACGTCGCCAGGGACAATCACCGAGCCAGTGCCCATCGAGTCTTTGTGCGCCAACGCCCCTTCCAGCACGTAGGAGATGATCTCCATGTTGTTGTGCGGGTGGGCACCAAAGCCCCTGGAGGCAGCTACGCGGTCATCGTTGATCACCAACAGGTCGGAGAAGCCGGTCTGTTGCGGATCCCAGTAGCTGGCGAATGAGAAGGTGTGGCGGGAGTTCAGCCAGCCGTGGTTACCTGCACCGCGTTGTTCAGACAGTCTTTGCTCGATCATGGTGTTCTCCTTGGTAGATGAGGTGAAAGAGCCATCGCCCTTCCGATGAAGAGAGAATAGCCGTAAACTGATTTGCTCATCAACCAGCCAAAATGACAATGACTGTCACAAATTAGTGGACACTATGCAGATAGAAGATCTCCGTATTTTTCTGGCCGTGATCAAGGCCAGCAGTTTCACGGCCGCCGCCGACCAGCTCATGCTCTCGAAGCAGTATGTCAGCCGACGTATGGCAGCGCTGGAGGAGAGCCTCGGCGCGCGGCTGCTGAACCGCAATACCCGCAAGCTGTCAGTGACGGAAGCCGGGCAGGTGTTCTCGCTCCATGCACAGCGCATCCTGGACGACATTTATGAGGCGGAGCAGGCGGTGTCGGAGCGCCGACAAGAGCTGCATGGCACCTTCCGCATCAGCATCCCGATGTCGTTCGGCATGAGCCACCTCTCGCCGCTGATCGCCGAGTTCCTCAGCCTGCACCCGGCGGTGCAGTTCCAGGTGGAGTTGGGCGATCGCCATGTCGATCTGATTGGCGAGGGCTTTGACATCGCCATCCGCATCGGCAGCCTGTCGGACTCGACGCTGATTGCCCGTCGGCTGGGGGAGCTGAACCGGGTGATCTGCGCCAGCCCAGCCTATTTAGCCCGTGCTGGCACCCCGCAGGTGCCGGATGACCTGCTAAACCACGCCTGCCTGCGCTTTGGGCGCGAGGGGCAGTATGGCTGGGAGCTGCAACAGGAGGGAAAACGGCGGATGTGGGACGTGCGCGGCCCGATTGTTAGCAACAATGGTGAGGTGCTGCGCGATGCGGCCATCGCCGGGCTAGGGGTGGTGCTGTTGCCAGCGTTTATCGTTGGGCCAGCGCTGGCGCGCGGTGACCTTGTCACGTTGCTGGAGGCTAACCAACCCGCGCCGCTGAGCCTGAATGCGCTCTATCCGCAGCATCGCCAGCGCAGTGAGGTCAACCGGGTGTTTTTGGCATTTTTGGCGGAGCGGTTGGCGAACGTGGCGTAAAGCAAGGGGCAGGCATGGCCTGCCCCAAGGGCGTCAGACGTTTACCCGCCGGGAGGTGAAGGCGACAATTACCATCATCACCGCGACAAACAGGAAGGCAATTGGCAGGGAGATGTGCAGGGCGATAAAGCCAATCGAGGCTGGCCCGGCCAGCACGCCCATATAGCCAAGGGTGGTGACGGCAGGCACCGCCACCTTCTGCGGCATACTGGTCTGGCGGCCAATCGCCGTGAACATCACCGGCACGATGTTGGCGCAGCCGATGCCAATCAGGGCGTAACCCAGCAGCGCCAGCGGCCAGGATGGGATGAGCACCGGAAGCGCCAGCCCGGCAGCGGCAATCAGCGCCCCGGCGGTGACCACCCGGTGCGGGCCGAAATGCGCCACGATGCGATCGCCGGTCAGCCGCCCCACGGTCATCAGGGTAGCGAAACAGGCAAAGCCCAGCCCGCCCAACGACTCATCCAGCTGGCGATGCTCGGTCAGGAAGACCGCGCTCCAGTCCAGCACGGTGCCTTCGGCCAAAAAGACCGCAAAACAGATCGCACCCAGTACCAGCACCGCGCCGCGCGGTACGGCGAATGCCGGGCCTTCGGGCGGGTTGGCATAGGTCAGCAGGCCACCGAGGCTTAGTGCCAGCAGTACCAGAATGAACAGCAGCACCGCCAGACAGGCATAGAGCGGCGTGATGCCGAGCATCAGCAGGCCGCTCATTGCCCCCGCGCCCGCGATGCCCCCCATGCTGTAGAAGCCGTGGAAGCCAGACATCATCGGCTTGGCGGCGGCCTTCTCGACGATGATCGCCTGCACGTTCATCGCACAGTCAGTGATGCCCATGCCCACGCCAAACAGCAGCAGCGCCACCGCCAGCACCCATGCGCTGCCAATCACAGGCAGCAGCGGCAGCAGCAGGCTGAACAGCAGCACCGAGCAGATCAGCACCGCCCGGCAGCCAAAACGCGTGGTAAGCGAGCCGGTCAGGGGCATGGCGGCCAGCGCGCCGCCGCCCAGACAGAGCAGCAGCAGCCCCAGCGCGCCGTCATTGACGCCGGTATTGAGCTTGGCGAACGGCACCAGCGCCGCCCAGGCGGCCGCGCCAAAACCCGCGATAAAAAACAGCGTGCGGGTGGCGCGCTGCTCGGCCCGGCCCGGCGCGCCGGTCTGGCACGGCTCTTCAACGAGATCGGTAAATTGTTCCACTGCCTCTTCTCCCTTCATCCGTGGTGGTGGCCATTCACTATTTCCAGCACCTGTTCATGCAGGGCCGGGCAGCCGCTGGCGATTACTGGCCCACCGCGCTCCGCCCGCTCCCCCTTCACTGTAGTCACTCTTCCGCCCGCGTGTTCAATCAGGGGGATCAGCGCGACGATGTCATAGGGCTGCAAGGCGAACTCCACACAGATATCGATGTGGCCAGCCGCCAGCATCGCCATCGCATAGCACTCGCCGCCATAGCGCGTCATGCGGGTGCGATCGACCAGCGTGGCGAAATCAATCTGGGCGGCGTGGGCGGCCGACGGCGGCGCCGTGGTATGCAAGATGGCCTGATCCAACCGCACCGAGTGGCGGCTTTGCAGTTGCCGCTGTCCGTGGAAGTCGCTGGCCCACGCGCGTTCGCCATCTGACCAGAAGCGTTCACCGGTATGGGGCTGGCTCATCATTCCCATCACGGCGCGGCCATTGTGCAGCAAGCCAATCAGCGTGCCCCACACCGGCAGCCCGCAGAGAAAGGGGCGGGTGCCATCCACCGGGTCCAGCACCCACTGGAGTGGGCCGTCGCCGCTGGCACCAAACTCCTCGCCCAAAATCGCATGGTCAGGGTAGCGGGCCGCAATCAGCGCCCGCATCGCCCGTTCGGCCTCGCGGTCTGCCTCCGTGACCGGGTCAAAGCGTTCGCCCTCCTTGGGTTTGGTGTCGATGGTTAAATTCTGGGTGCGAAAACGTGGCAGGGTTTGCTGGCTGGCGACGTTAGCCAGTTCATGCAGGAAAGCACTGTCTGGAAAGTGAGTGTTCATCAGATTTACATCCACTGTGAATGAGTGATGCAAAGATTGGGAAGCCGCAGTATGATGCATTATGCTCGAATGTGCCATATTGAATAATAAGGAATCAGATACGTGCTCGATTATGCCGCTTTTCCTGAGCAGCGCCAGGCGCTGATCCGCGAACTCCTGCAACAGGAGGGGCGGGTGGTGTGCGCGGCGCTCTCGGCCCGGTTGAAGGTCTCTGAACACACGGTGCGACGTGATTTAAAGGAGCTGGCGGCAGAGGGCGTCTGCAAGCGGGTGCACGGCGGGGCGGTCAGCATCATGGCGGACGGCGGCGAACTGACGCGCCGCGCCAGCGAACCCAGCGGTGAGAAACTGGCGCTGGCGCAGGCGGCGGCACGGCTGATCAAGCCCGGTGCCTGCCTGTTCATCGATGCGGGCAGCACCAACCTGGAGCTGGCAAAAGTCCTGCCAGCCGGGCTGGCGCTGACCGTCGTGACCAATTCGCCGCTGGTGGCCACGGCGGCGCTGGCCCAGCCGGAGTGCGAGGTGATTATGCTGGGCGGCGTTATCCAGCGCAAAACCGGCGGCAGTCTGGGGATTACCGCCCAGAGCCAGTTGCAAGGCATCCACTTCGATCAGACCTTTCTCGGTGCCTGCGCCCTTGACCCGGAACAGGGCGTGACGGCATTCGATTTTCAGGACGCAGAGTTCAAGCGCGCGGTGATTGCGCAGAGCAGTGAGGTGATTGTCGCGCTGACGGCCCATAAATTTCCCGGCGTGGCGCGCTTCGCCGTGGCGGGCTGTGAGGAGATCTCCACGCTGCTGGTGGATCGCGCCGCGATGGGCAACAAGCTGGCACTGCTCGAAGATAAAGAGGTGTCGATTCTCTTCGCCTGACCGCGCACGCCGTCAGATCTCTCTGAATTTCGCCGCCAGTTGCTGCAACATTCACCACCCACCCGCCACCGGGTGGTTAAACCCTCTCCCTTTGCTATGGTTAGAAGACGCATTGATAACAGGAGAGAAAGCATGGGAATGTTTGATTTTGTAAAAGAGGCCGGTGAGAAACTGTGGGATGCAGTCAAAGGCAACGAACATGCCAGCGAAGCAATCAAAAAGCACATTGAGACCCTGAACCTGCCGGGCAGCGACAAAGTAGACATCAAGGTTGACGGCAACAAGGCCGTAGTGACCGGCGATGGCCTGACACAGGAGCAGAAAGAGAAGATCCTGGTGGCGGCCGGTAACGTCAATGGCATCAATGCCGTTGAGGACAATGTCAGCGGTGCCGCCAGCGAGCAAGGCTCACGCTTCTATAATGTGGTTTCCGGCGATACCCTGAGCAAGATTTCCCAGAAAATGTACGGTGATGCCAACCAGTACAACAAAATCTTCGAGGCTAACCGCCCGATGCTGAGCAGCCCGGATAAGATTTATCCCGGCCAGAAGCTGCGTATCCCGAACTAACGCTTTGCTGCTTCACCCCGATCCCAGCGCGCGGCCCTTGGCTGCGCGCCTTGCCAGACCAGTCCCGCTAATGAGTCAGCCCAGACCCCCTGCATGACGTTTTCCTTTTCCCTGCTAAAAATGTGACTAATCGCACATCTTTCTAGCGCATCGCCAACTCTGTATGCCGTATTAAATATATTGCACGCATTTTCTGATGCTTAGGCCATTCCCTCTGCCAGACCCCGCCAGAAAAGTTTTGATTGTGTGCTGCAATGGATGGCAATAACCAGCATGTTCACCTGATTCTATTTCAACGCCGTGGCGTATCAATACATTGAAAAGGTTATAAGTTCTTTGCTAATTAACATTGAGTTAATGCAGCAATAAGTGAGTGGGAAAGGGGTAAAAAACGCATTATTCACCTATCGATAAAATAAGTGCTGAATTAGGATTAGTCTGTAACTTTATATATAAATGGCGCTTATATTATCGCGAAATAATTCACCTGAGATAAATAAAGAATTGTCTTATTTATCACGCCGGTGATGAAAAGTGATAAAAGATGAGATGACAACTAATGACGTTTATGCTTCACTTTTTTCCCATCTCGAAAAATTAATGCGCATAAAATAAGAGCCATTCGCCGTCCCCGTTTTACCCTGTGAAAACATTAAGAGACGATAATAATGAATAAGTTATTTGCGATTGTTGCGCACCAACCCAGTCATGCTCTCTACTGGACTGTGGAGTATCTTTCCGCCTTCCCGGAAAATACCATTATCATCCATTATGACGCCAAGTCAGATATCAGCGAGATTGCCGATCTGGCGAAAGAGAATGTTATCTTGCTCACAAAACGGGTGCCGGTCTATTGGGGGGATGTTTCCCAAATCCACGCGACCTGTCGGCTGCTGGAAGAGGCGATGCGCTACCGCTTCGACTACTTCTTCTTGCTCTCCGGGGATGACGTCCCGGCTGCCTCTAACGAGGCCATCAATGCATTCCTCTCTAAACATCGGGGCCAGGAATTTATTCACTATCAGGATGAGCGTAGCCATTATGTTAATCCGGCTGACCGGGTCATGTATAAATATCCGCCCTACTTCTTTACCAAGCAAAAAAGTCTGGTCTTTGCCGTAAAGCGAAAATTGTTTAAACATATTCGTTTTATGTATAAAAACCATGAAATAACCTCGCTGCTCAGTAATGGATTGGAGATGACCTTTTATAAGGGCACCAACTGGTTTGCCCTAACCTATGGCAGCATTGGCTTCATTCTGGATATTCTGCACACCCATCCCACCCTGCTTCCTTCATTTAATTTCACTTACTGCTCCGACGAAATATTCTTCCACACCCTGCTGAAAATGAAGCCAGAAGTGAAGATATATGACAATCCTGGCGTGAGGAACAACTGTTTCCGCTACATTGACTGGAACAGCGGCCCCGATTATCCCAGGACGCTGGATGTCAGCGATGTAGAAAAAATTCGAAAGAACTTCTATTTCTTCACCCGCAAGGTATCGGATAAATTAACGCAAGAGGAATTTTCTCATTTCAAGGATCTGGTGAATTAAGCCCTCTCTTTTCCTGTCTCCCCTTTTTGCCAGTGACACCAACCCCAGACAGGAAAAGGGCCACGCGCTAACGTGGCCCCGCGGGCAGCGTCTCAGCCGTTGAGTTTGGCGTAGATCGCCTGCATGTCCTCTTCGCTGAGGGTGTCCTGGCGGCGGAAGAACGGGCTGACCAGCGACTTAAACTCGCTGTAGCTCTGCGCCTGCTGCTCGCGTTCCTCACTGCCATGAATGGCCAGATGCTGGTTGAACAGGTTGTATTGTCCCTCTTCGCGCAGGCCCGCCATGATCAGGTTATGGCGGAACAGCGACTCAGGATGGGTCGAGACAAAATGGTTGGCGACCACGATGTCAACCTGTTCACAGGGGCGCTCATCGAACAGGTACATCAGCCGTTTTTGCTCTGGCCCGGCGAGGGAGAGCAGCCACTGGTCGTGACCGGTGCGTGCCAGCGCAAAACCCTGTTGCTCCCCCTCCTCCAGCCGCAGCGGTGCGGGCAGGCTGACGCCACCGAAGCCGACATCCGCCAGATAGCGCGTGCCATTCAGCGTGACGATCAGCAGCATGTGGGTCTGCGGCGTGGGGGCCGGCTCCTCCAGCCCCCAGACCACCCGCGCCAAATGGGGCGTGACGCTGAAACCGGCCTCTTCCAGCACCTGTTTGAACAGCAGGTTGTGCTCAAAGCAGTAGCCGCCGCGCCCCCGCGTCAGGAGTTTGTCAGCGATGTCAGCCAACGCGGTGCTGATGGGGCGGTTAAGCAGAACCTCAATATTTTCGAAGGGGATGGTATGCGGCCAGACGTGGTGCAGCGCTGCCAGCGTCTCCCAGTTAGGTGGGAAGGGGCCGCTGAGGTTTGCCAGTGTCGCAAAGCGGGTGAGGTGTTCGGTGTTGTTCATGGTGTCGTACCTAAATAGATGCGCGATGTGCACGCCATACTGAAGCATAGTGTGGGTTGCCGCGCCATTTAAACAGCGCCTGCGTGGAGATGGCCGGTTTTCAGGTAAAACAGCGCCCCGGTGGGGCCAGTTATCAGCGCCGGGCAGGGGCCGGGCGGCAGCCGCAGCCAACTGTTGGTTTCCCACTCGGTGTCACCCTCGCACAGCGTTCCCTCAAGGACGAGCAGTTCCGCGCCGCCCGGCGGTGGCTGGCTAAAAACAGGTTCGCCAGCGTGGAGACGCTGCAAGCAGACCTGCTCAAACGCGCTGTGATAGAGCGGGCAGACCTGCCGACCAGCCTCGTCATGCCAGTTTTTGGCGTCACGGGTGTTGAGGCGCAGGCTGGTGCGCTCCGAGGGGTGCATCTGCCGCAACTTGACGAACAGGGTCGCCCCTTCGGCGCTGGAGGGGGCATGGGAGGAGCCATCCGGGTTGCGCATGTACCAGCCAGCCGGGTAGTGGTGCGCGCCTTCGCTGAAGGTGCCAGCGAGTACCAGAATCTCTTCACCGTCAGGGTGCGTATGGGCAGGAAAGCGCGAGCCTGGCCGGTAGCGAACCAGACTGGTGGCGCGCGCTTGCTCCGCGCCGATGCGGTCAAGCATCACGCGTTCGACACCAGATTGCGGCGAGGGCACCCACTGGTGGTCAGCAGGCCGGACGCTGGCGCGCTGTGAAAAATCAGCATGTATCAACATGGGTCATCACTTCTCTAAACAGCGCCATCGCTGGCGCGGGGATAGGGTAATTATGGAAAGGCAGGGCCGGGGAGGCAAACCAGATAAACTTGGCAGCGGGGAAAGAATTTCTTTGGCGTTGAATTAGCCCCGGTGCGCCCTCACTCCGCCGCGGGATGGGCGACGTCCTCCGCCAGCCAGTCATGGAACAGCTTGACCTCCGGGCGCAGCACGGCCTGTTGCGGCGTCACGATGTAGTAGTCCCAACGCAGCGGCCAGCGTTGGTCGGCGTGCAACTGGCGCAACTGCCCGGTTCCGATCAGCGTCTCCACCAGCGCCCGCCGGACAATCGCCACGCCCCGGCCGCTCAATGCGGCGAGGATCACGGCGGAGGTGGAGTTGATATGCAAACCGCTCTGGGCGCTGGCGGGCGCGCCCAGCTTCTCCAGTACCTGCTCCCAGCGCGGGAAATCCGCGCCGGGGTGCGGCGTATCATCATGGATAAGTTTTTGTGAGGCCAGCCACTCCACACTGCACGCCTGACCGGCGGGCAGCAGCCGGGGACTACAGACCAGCACCGCCTCTTCCGCCATCAGCCAGGTTTTGTTTACCCCCGGCCAGTCGCCTCGGCCACAACGAATGCCGATATCGGCCTCGCCGTGGGAGACGTCCATCAGCTTCTCCGTCACGTTCAGGCGCAGGTCGATATGGGCGTGGCTCTCGGAGAAGCGGTTCAGGCGCTCCATCAGCCAGTTCATCATCAACACCTGCGAAGCGGTAATCACCACCACCGAGCGGGCGCGGCGGCCGCGCAGTTTCCCCAGCCCGCGCTCCAGGCTGTCCAGCCCCTGGGTGATCTCCTGCAATGCCTCTTCGGCCTCACTGACCAGCGTCAGGCGCGTGCTGCCGGAGCGCGAGCGGTGCAGCAGCGGATGGCCCACCCACTCCTCCAGCGCCCGCACTAGTTGCCCGACCGCCGCGGGCGTGACGCCCAGCTCCGTCGCCGCGCCGGTAAAGCTACCGTGGCGCGCGGTCGCCTCAAAGGCGTGCAGCCATTTCAGTCTGTTCAGTGAGCGCATCATCGTTACCCGTTAAGATTTTCTTTATCCTGCCACAGCCCCATCTTGCGAGATAGATTTTCTTTCCTGTTCCGCTATTTCTTATCAGTCGTCAGTCCCGGCGGCCAGTGCCACTATACGGCCATACCGAGGGCTGCCAGCCGGCAGGCCATTTTATTAAGAGCAAAGAGGTCGAGATGGGCGTTTCATTCGCAGGTAAGAAATTGTTGGTCGTTGGCGGCACCAGTGGCATGGGCTATGAAACTGCCCGTCTGGTGTTGGAGCAGGGGGGGAGCGTGGTGCTAGTGGGCAACCGTCAGGAGAAAGCGGAGCAGGCGCGCCAGACGTTGGCCACCAAGGGGCCGGTCACGGTGATCGTGGCTGACCTGACCACCGAAGCGGGGATGCAGCAGGTGCTCGCCACCCTGAATGCAGAGCATCGTGACATCAGCCTGCTGGTGAACGCGGCCGGGGTGTTCTTCCCGAAACCGTTCGTTGAGCATGAAGCGGCGGATTATGACATCTATATGAGCCTCAACCGCGCCACCTTCTTTATTACGCGTGATGTGGTACGCAACATGGTGGCGAGCGGCAACCGTGGCGCGGTGGTGAACATCGGCTCCATGTGGGCGCAGCAGGCGATTGGTGCTACTCCCTCTTCCGCCTATTCAATGGCCAAGGCCGGGCTGCACGCCCTGACCAAAAATCTGGCGATTGAGCTGGGCGGCCACGGCATCCGGGTCAATGCCGTGTCACCAGCCGTGGTGCACACTCCGATCTATGAGGGCTTTATCCCGAAAGAGGAGGTGGGCGGCGTGATGGAGAGCTTCGACAGCTTCCACCCGATTGGCCGGGTCGGTACGCCGGTTGACGTGGCCGAGGCGGTGACTTTCCTGCTCTCTGACAAGGCGGGCTGGGTAACCGGCGCGGTATGGGACGTGGATGGCGGCGTGATGGCTGGCCGCAACGCCTGATGAGGGGAGGGTAGCCTGTGACGGATTCCACCGCTGACTTTCCGATCAGCCAGCAGAACCGGAACATTGCCCGACTGGCGCTGGCGCAGGCGCTTTCGGGCGCCAACTCGGTGGTGTTCTACACCACCGGTGCGATTGTGGGAAATAGCATCGCGCCCACTGCCACGCTGGCGACACTGCCCATCAGCCTGTTTGTCTCAGGCATGGCCGCCTGCATCCTGCCGTTTGGCGCGCTCGCCAGAAAGTATGGCCGGAAAGCGGCCTTTATGGTGGGGACTGCCAGCGGGGTGCTGACCGGCCTGCTGGCCGCGCTGGCGGTGGTGGAGCACTCGTTCCTGCTCTTCTGTCTGGCGGCGTTTTTGGGCGGTGCCTACGCGGCGGTCACGCTCTCCTTCCGCTTTGCCGCGACGGATGGCGTCAGCCCGGCGCGGCGCGCCAGGGCGCTGTCGCTGGTGATGGGCGGCGGGGTGGCGGCGGGCGTCATCGGCCCAATGCTGGTTAGCGGGACGATGGATCTCTGGCCGCCCCACACCTTTGCCGCCACCTTTATTGGGCAGGCCGTGGTAGCGGCGCTCGCGGCCACGGTGCTGGCTGGCGTTAAAACGCCGCCGGAGCCTGCTCCGGTCGCCGGGGGTGGCCGCCCGCTGGCAGAGATTGCGCGCCAGCCCGGTTTTGCCCGCACCGTCGCCTGTGGCGCAGTGGCCTACATGGTGATGAACTTTTTGATGACGGCCGCGCCGCTCTCCATGCACCAGCATGGCCTGTCGCAACAGCATGCCAACCTCGGCATCCAGTGGCATGTGATCGCCATGTATGGGCCGGGCTTTTTCACCGGGCGGCTCATCAGCCGTGTTGGCGCGCGGCAGGTGGGCGCGTTGGGGCTGGTAATCACCGCGCTCTCGGTGCTGGTCGGCCTGACAGGCACAGATGTCATCCACTACTGGGGGGCGCTGATCTTGCTGGGACTGGGCTGGAACTTCGGCTTTACCGGTGCCTCGGCGCGCGTCATTGATTTCCATCGCCCTGAGGAGAGAACCCGCGTGCAGTCGTTCAATGACTTCGTGGTGTTTGGCGTGATGATCGTTGGCTCCTTCTGCTCTGGTGCCTTGCTAAACGCATTTGGCTGGCAGGCGGTACTCTGGGGATCGCTCATCCCGCTGCTGCTTGCGCTGGTGGCCCTGTGGGGCGAAAGATCGCTTCACAAAGAGTAAACCCTTCCCCCTAAGGCTCGCTGCCGCACCCGTGGTGGTGAGCCTTTTCCCGTTTGTTAATCATAAAGGGAATGATAACGATTTGCGTTATCCTTTCGTTTAAGTTCGGTGAAGTAGTGTGTCAGGCCTTTACATTTTAATTCTGACACGGACGATACCTTTGAAGATCAAGACCCTGACCCTGCTGATGCTGGCGGCCAGCGCCCCGGCCTTGGCAGAAGATACGCTGGTGGTCTCCGCCAGTGGTTATGAGCAGAAGATGACCAACGCGCCTGCCTCCATCTCAATCATTGGTCAGCAAGAGCTGGCGAAGAAAAACTACAGCGATTTGGGGCAGGCGCTGAGCGGCGTGGAGGGTGTGGATGTGCGCGGTGGCACCGGCAAGACCGGCGGGCTGGACATCAGCATCCGGGGAATGCCGAGCAGCTACACGCTGATCCTGATTGATGGCGTGCGCCAGAACGCCAGCGCCGATGCCACGCCCAACGGCTTCGGCACCCTCGACACCGCGATGATGCCGCCGCTTTCGGCCATCGACCACATTGAGGTGATCCGCGGCCCGATGTCGACGCTCTATGGTTCCGACGCGATGGGCGGCGTCATCAATATCATCACCAAAAAAGAGACCGATGCGTGGCACGGCGGCGTGAACCTCTCCCACACTGTGCAGGAGCATGATAAGTGGGGCGATGACTCCACCCTCGGCATCTACACCAGCGGCCCGCTCGCCAACCGTGCCCTGACGCTGGCGCTGCGCGGCAACCTCAGCCATCGCCAGGGTTCCAGCGTCACCAGCCTGAGCGACAGCGGCGGCAACACCCGCGTCCCTTACCCGACCAAGACGGACAACTACAGCCTGGGTGGCCGGTTGAGCGCCAAGACCAGCGATAGCAACACCCTGTGGATTGATGGCGAGACCGCCCGGCAAGAGTATGACAACCGCAACAGCCAGCTGGGGCCGGTGGGCGTCAGCGGCGGCGGCTACCGCGAGCGGCTGCGCTACCAGCGCAACAAAGTGGTGATCGGCCATGATACCGATCTGAGCATTGGCCGCTGGAGCTCCAGCCTCTCCTACGCCGTGACGGAGAACAAGGGGCGGCTGCTGACGCCGCGCACGCTCTCCACCGAGAACCAAGGGCTGAGCGGCGAGGATCGCCAGCTCAAAAACAGCAATGCCATCCTCAACACCAGCCTGATCGCGCCGGTAGGGGATGATCACCTGCTGACCGTGGGCGGCGAGTATTGGGATGCCCGCCTGAAGGATGGGATCGTGCTGGCCAACAGCGGGGAGACCTTCCGGCAAAAGACCGGCTCGCTGTATGTCGAGGATGACTGGCAGCTGCTCGATCCGCTCTCACTCACCTGGGGCGCCCGCTATGAGAAGCATGACAGCTTTGGCGGCCACGTCAGCCCGCGCGCCTATCTGGTTTGGAACGCGCTGGATGACTGGACTCTGAAAGGCGGCGTCAGCACCGGTTACAAAACTCCCTCCCTCAGCCAGTTGCACAACGGGGTGAGCGGCGTGGCGGGCAACGGGCTGGTCACCACCATCGGCAACCCGTCGTTGAAGCCGGAGAGCAGCGTCAACTATGAGGTGGGCGTCTATTACGAAGGGGAATCGGCGGTTAAGGCGAACGTCACCGGCTTTATCAACCACACCCGCAACGCGATTGAGACGGAGACCATTGATGACGCTACCTACTCCTATCGCAACGTCGGCAAGGCATTAACGCAGGGGCTGGAGTTCGCGACCTCACTGCCGCTGTTCACGCCGGCGGTGACGCTGGATCTGAACTACACCTACACCGATAGCCAACAGCGCGGCGGCGACAACCCCGGCGCACCACTGACCAACACCGCGCGCCACATGGCGAATGCCCGCCTCTCCTGGCAGGCGAGCGAAGCGCTGTCAACGTGGGTGGCGGCGGAGTACCACGGCAAAACGCCGCGCTACACCACCCGCTACGCCAACCTGAGCGCGGTACAGAAAGCGGTATATGACGACCGTGGCGCTTACCTGAAGCCGTGGACCGTGGTCAACCTGGGCGCGGCCTATCGCCTGACGCCACAGCTGACCCTGAATGGCACCATCAATAACCTGTTCGACAAAGACTTCTCGCAGGTCAGCCTCTACCGCGCAGGCAGTGGCACGCTCTACGCTGGCGATTACTTTGAGACGCAGGCCTCCACCACCGGCTACGTAACACCGGGCCGCAACTACTGGCTGTCGTTGAATTACACCTTCTGACGAAAGCCGGAGATAAACGCCCCTGCCAGCTCTCGGGCTGGCAGGGGCGTTTAATTAAGGTGCAGCTTAATTTCTGATGAGGCCTGTTGCAGTGCGGTGCGTACTGTCGGCTCCTGGCTCAGGGCGTTGAGCAGGCCATAGTCATGGATCATGCCGTTGTAGCGCGTGACGGTCACCGGCACACCGGCGGCGTCGAGGTGGCGGCCAAAGGCTTCGCCCTCGTCGCGCAGCACGTCCAGTTCAGCGGTCTGGATCAGGGTCGGCGGCAGGCCCTTCAGCTCTTCGCGGGTGGCGCGCAACGGGGAGGCCAAAATGTTGTTGCGATCGCTCTCCGAGGTGGTGTAGCTGTCCCAGAACCACTTCATCATATTGCGAGTCAGGAAGTAGCCGTTTTCAAACTGGTTGTAGGAGGCATCGTCAAAGCGGGCATCCGTGACCGGCCACAGCATCACGTTGTAGCGGATGGTCGGGGTATGGAAGCGCTTGGCCTGCAAGGCGACGGCGGCCACCATGTTGCCGCCCACGCTGTTGCCCACCAGCGCCAGACGGTTGCCATCGACGCCAATCTCCGCGCCATGCTCCGCTACCCATTTGGTCGCCTCATAGGCTTGGGTAATGGCAACCGGGTAGCGCGCCTCCGGGGAGGGGGTGTAGTTCACGAATACCGCTGCCGCGCCAGACTCGTTCACCAGATCGCGTACCAGCCGCTCATGGGTCGGGAAGTCGCCGAGCACCCAGCCGCCGCCGTGGAAGAACATAAATACCGGCAGTGTGCCGCTGCTGTTGGCGGGCTTGACCACGGTCAGCGTCAGCGGCTGGCCCAGCACGGTGATGGACTTCTCCGTCACCTCTGCTGGCGGCAGCGTCGCGCCCTTCTGCGCGCCAATCAGCACCTCACGCGCGGCGGCCGGGGAGAGCTGCTCAATCGGCTTGCCACCGCCGCTGTTCAACACCTGTAGGAAGCCAGCCACGCCAGCTGTCGGTGCCGGGGCGCCCTCGGTTGCCGCAAACGCGGTGGTCATCTGTCCTGCCAACAGCAGCGCGCCCACGATTAATTTTAATTTCATGTGAATACCCTGGAATAATAAGAAAGGCTGAGTATTCACGTGATTTGGGGAAATTGTAAGTTATACCAAAGGATAATAGCGGCGAGCCTTCCCGCAATATCCAAGGTTATTTGGTAAGCGAAAGCGCTTATTTTCTAACTTATTCATATAATTTGATTAAAAATGTCAGTAATTTTTGATTTTATTCAATAACCCGCCCTTTATGATGGAAAGTGTACCCTGTAAAAAATGGCCCGCTGTCAGCGAACCCTGCCCGCCAAGGCGCAAAATGAGACACTGTATGGAACACACTGTTTATATTGTTGACGATGAGGAGCCAGTGATCGCGGCCCTGCGTAATCTTCTCGGTTCAGAAGGATATGCGGTCAGCGCGTTTACCTCCCCACAGGCGTTTTTATCCCAGCCCACCGTTAATACGCCCTGCTGCCTGATTGTGGACATCAATATGCCGGGTATGGATGGCTTTGAGGTGTCAAAAACGCTGAACGAGCGCGGGTACTCGGTGCCCACCATCTTCCTGACGGGGTTTGGCACCATTCCCATCACCGTGAAGGCGATGAAGGCCGGGGCCTATGAGTTCCTGACCAAGCCGGTGATGCCGGAGCCGCTGTTGCTGGCGGTGGCTGAGGCGCTGCGTATCTCGGCGCAGAGCCAGGTGCAGTCGCAGGAGAAACGGGCGCTGACTGAGCGTATCCAGTCGTTGACGCCGCGTGAAACCGAGGTGATGCAGTTGGCGGTGAGCGGGTTGCTGAATAAACAGATCGCCGCCGAAATGGGCGTCAGCGAAATTACTGCCAAAGTTCATAAGCGCCGCGTCATGGAAAAGATGCAGGCGCGATCCCTGACCGATCTGGTCAGGGCGGTGGAGAAGATAAACCGGTTTAAAGAGCCGCGCCACTCCCACTATTAATTTTTGTGGGGGTATTATCTGCCAAAAAAATAGCGTGCCATCCCTTCAAATTTTTTGAGCACCTTACCGCCTGCAAAAAGGCCAGGCGGTAAGGGCATTAATGATTTGAGGTATTATGGCGGGGAAGCGTAAACCAGAATGTGCTGCCGCCCCCCTCCCGGTTCTCTACCTGTAATTTCCCGCCGTGGCGATGGATAATTTCGCTGCTGATGGTCAGGCCCATCCCCATCCCGCGACTTTTGGTGGTATAGAAAGAGTCAAAAATCTTATCCATGATCTCCTCGGAAATACCGGGGCCGCTATCAGATACCTCAAAACGCAGGGTATCCGGGGTGGGGTGGGAGGAGGCAAGCCTCAACAGATTGGTGCCGCCGTTTTCCGCCATCGCCTCCATCGCATTGACCACCAGATTCAGCAACACCTGCTGGATCTGCACCCGGTCACAGAAGATGTAATCATCACTGGCCTGAAGATCCAGCTCCAGCGAGATGAATTTACGCTCCAGCTCCAGACGTGACAGCGACAAGATATCCCGGGCGATCAGGTGCAGCTGGGCCGGGGTAAATTCAGAGACGTGGTTGCGCGTCAGCGCCTGCAAGCCGCGGATGATGTCACCGGCGCGGCTTCCCTCCTTGATAATCTCCTCCAGACTTTGGCTGGCGTTCTCCAGATGCGGTGGCGTACGCTTCAGCCAGCGCAGGCTGGCCCCGGCGTTGGCGACAATCGACATCAGCGGCTGATTGATCTCGTGGGCGATCGAGGCGGTCAGCTGGCCCACGGTGGTGGCGCGCGACACCCGCGCCAGATCCGCCTGTGCGATGCGCGCGGCATCTTCCGACATGCGCTGGCTGGTGATGTCCGAGAGGGTGCCGAAATACTCCTTCACCTCCGGCCAGTTCTCGACCGGCTCGCCAATCCCCTTGATATAGCGGCACTCGCCGTCGGTGCGGATGATGCGGAACTCGGCCTGCATCGGCTGCCCATTGCGCACGCTTTCAATCACCAGTTCATTGATGCAGGTGAAATCATCCGGGTGGACGCGCGTCATGAAATCGGCCATCGAGAGACTGTTCTGGTGCGCTGGCAAGCCGACAATCCGCCTGTACTCCTCGGAAAGTAGCATCACATCCTGCTCCAGGTGCCAGTGCCAGGTGCCGGTGTGGCTGATCTTCTCGCCCAGCATCAAGGATTTCTGGCTGGCGAGCAGCTGCTTCTCCACCCGCCGCCGGTGCCGGTTCTCATCCACCAGCTCGGCGTAGAGGCGTGCGGTCTCCAGTGATACCGCCGCTTGCGCGGCCAGCATGGAGACAATCCGCGAGTGCTCGGCGGTGAACACATCGGGCATCAGGCGGTTCTCCAGATAGAGCACGCCGACCATCTGCGCCTGCTTGAACATCGGTACGCACATCACCGCCGCCCCGGATGCCACCAGATAGTGATCCTGGCTGAAGGGGCTGAACACTTCCGGCTTGCCGGTGCGGATCTCCTGGCCGGTGCGGATCACCGCCGCCAGCACGGAGAGCGGCAGGTCGGTGGCGACCGGCGTCTCCTTGACGATACTGACATTGATGGCGTCGGCGGTGGTAATGGCGCGCGCCTCAATCTCCGGCGTTTTGCCCTCGATCAGGCGGATCAGCAGGCAACGCTGCGCCCCAGCGCGCTCCACCAGCATCACCATCAGGGTGTGGATCAGGCGTTCGAGATCGATCTCCTCGGTTAGCACGCGCAGGGCCGTGGCCATGCTTTGCAGGTCGCTCATCATTGCGCTCTGCTCAAAGGTCACGGTGCTCAGCGCCGCATGGGCGCTCTGCGTCACCAGATGGGGATGGCGGCCCTCCAGCTGGCGCACCTTGGCTCCCGCGCCCCAGCGCTCCCACGCGTGGAGCGCCCCCTTCAGGTAGCCTTCGGCAGCGAACTTCAGGCCACAGGCGGTGGCGAAACGGGCGGCCAGCTCACAGGCCACGCCGTGGATATGGTGGAACTGCCCCTCGCGCGAGAGGGCCATCGCTACCTCATATTGCGCGGCGACCTGGCTCGTCTGGCCGTCCAGCCGCAGGCACTCGGCGCGCAACAGCGCCTCTTTGTCGGCGAAGGTTTTCGGGTTGCCAGCGGCCCACGCCGCAATCTTCTCCAGATGGCGTTCGATCTGCGCACGCGGCCCGGTGCCGCAGCTCTCCGGCGTCAGCGGGATGGCGATCGACAGCGCGCTATAGAGATGGAAATCGAGCATATGGATATGCCCAGGGATCATCTCAATCAGCGGCGCGGCAGTGGCAAAGCAGTGGCTGGCGTAGGCATATTCGCCGGCAAAGAAGTGTGCCATGCCCTTGTAGAGCGGCGACCAGAACTGCATCAGCAGCAGCGGCTCCACCCGTTCGCCCGGCTTGTCCGGCCTGAAGGTGGGCGGCGTGAAGTCATGGCCGGAGAGGGGCTGGCTGCCCGGCTTGCGCAGGAACATCACGTAGTCGCGCTGCATATTGAGCACCACCTCCACGCCCTTGTAGTGCGCCTTGCGCACGTAGGTCAGGCCGCGCTCAATCGAGGTCTGCACGCCGTCGAGGTGATCGCCGCGCGCCAGATAGTTCATCACGATGTGGCGCAGCGCCAGACAGGCGGGAGTGCGGTCGCCATGCTCCACGGCGGCATCAAACGCCGCCTTGGCCTGCTCAATCGCGTAGCTGACGGGCATTGTCCAGATGCTGATCTGGTCGAGCGGCAGCAGCGTCAGCGCCCGGTAACCGGTGAAATTGTGTTTGTGCACCAGCTCACGCGCCAGCAGCGCGCTGGCAAATCCCCGGCGGTGCTCGTGGTAGTGGTCGCCACACAGCGCGCCATACCAGCACAGCGCGAAGGTGGAGGCGCCCGTGATGCCGTGGTCGAGCGTCAGGTGCAGGATTTTGCAGGTGATGATGAAATTCAGCCGGGGATCGATAAAGGCGGCGAATTTGCTGGCGCTGGCCAGCAGGTTCATCATCGCCTCAGTGTGGCGGCAGGCCAGCCGGGGCAGCTTCCTGAAACGGGTATGCGGGTTCTCGCCCACCTGTGCCTGCAATGCCAGCCGGGCCGCGTTGCACTCCGCCCTGTCCGGGTAGCGGCCGAGATGGATGCCAAACACTGCCAGCCAGGCGAGGGCAGTCTCCAGCGCCAGCTGGCTGTCTGACTGGCGCATGTGGACTTCCGCCATCAGGCAGGCGGCCTTGGCCTTGTCGGTCAGTTCCCCCGGCGCGGCGAGCAGGGCGGCACAATGCCCAAGCGCAACGGCAAAATTGCCGTTCAGGAACTCACACTCCGCCTCCTCCAGCATCAAGGCCACCGCATCCGCGCTGGCATGGGCATTCAGCGTGCGGGCGTGGGCCAAAAAGCGCAGGGCGGATCGGTAGTCACCTGTCACCTTGGCGCGCCGGGCGGCGTGCAGGATCAGGCCGCTGAAGGTGGCGCGATCCGCATCAGTCATGTCGGCATGGCCTATCGCGGCGATGTGGTGCACCGCGCGGAACAGCAGCTCATTGGTGGCGTTGCCGTTGGCGAGTTCGGCCAGCCGGTGCGCGGCCTGATAGTGCAGCGCCTCCTTCTCTTGCGCCGCAATCAGCCCCAGCGCGGCCTCATGCACCCGGTCATGCATAAAGGCATAGGTGGTGCTGGTGAGGGTAATCAGCCGGGCAGCGACGGCGGGCAGCAGGATAGCGCGGATCTCCGCCACCGGCAGGCCAAGAAGGCGGCTAAGCTGGGCAAGCTCGCCCGAGCCGCCGATGCAGGCGACCTGCCCCAGCAAGCGCCGGGCGGCGGCGGGAATGGTCTCCAGCTGCTGCAAGGTGCGTGAGGCCACGTTCTCGGAGTAGTGGCAGCCGCGCAGCGCCTCGCGGTCATAGCCCCAGCGGGTGGCGGAGTGGGTAATCAGCCCGTCACGCACCGCCTGTCGGTAAAACTCATGGGTGAAGAGCGGGATGCCGCCGGTCTTCTCATGGATCAGCTGGGCCAGTTCGGTGGTGGCCGAGGCGCGGCTGTGCAGCTGGCCGGCCAGCCAGCGGGTGATCGCCTTGATGGAGAGCGGCTCTGGCGTGAGGTCAACCACCCTGGCGGCCGCGGCGCGAATTTTCGTCAGGCGGGTCGACACCAGCGGGCAGGGCAGTGAGGACTCCTCCCGGTGGGAGATGACCAGCAGCAGCGGAATATCATCATGGTGGCTTAGCAGGTGTTGCAGCAGATAGAGCGAGGCCGGGTCAGCCCAATGCACATCGTCAATCAGCATCACCAGCGGCCGGCCGGGGACGCTAAAGGCGTTGACCAGATTGCAGGCCATGGTGTTGAAGGTGTCGCGCGCATCCAGCGCGTGCGCCTCGGGCGGCACATTGGCCTGTCGGTTGAGCAGCACGCCCAACTCCGGCACCAGACTGACGGCCAGCCCGGTGTGGTCGCCCAGCAGCCGCGTAATGTGCGTTTTCCAACGCGCTACCTCCGCCGTCGGCAGCCCCAGCAGGTGGAGCGCCAGCGTCTTGAAGGCGGCGGAAAACAGGGCGTAGGGCAGAATGGGGGAGTGCTGATCGGCCTTCACCACCGTCAGCAGCGCCTTTTTCTGTCGCAGCAGGTGCAGTGAGGAGGCCATCAGGGAGGATTTGCCCGATCCCGGCGCGCCGCTGATCACCACCAGCAGGGGCTTGCCGTGGCGATCGACCTCATCAAAGGCGGCCAGCACCTCGGTGGCCTGTGGGTGGGTCAGCAGCAGCGCACCCGCTGCCTGCCCGTCGCGCTGGCTGTCCTGCAACCCCAGCGTAAAGGGCGCGAGGTTGCCATCCGGCTGGAGATTGGACTGGCAACGGCGCAGGTCGGCCAACAGGCCCTCCGCCGTCTGGTAGCGGGCCTCGGGGTTCTTCTCCAGCAGGCGCAGTAGGATGGCGGAGAGCACCGGTGGCACATCCTTGCGCAGCACGTGGGGCGGCACCGGTTCAGAGGCGATGTGGTGGTGCGCCCACTCCGCGTGGCCCCCTGCCAGACTGCCGAACGGCAGGCTGCCGGTCAGCAACTGGTAGAGCACAATGCCGAGGCTGTAGAGATCGCTCTGGCTGCTCACCTGATGCGCGGTGCGTGAGGTGTGCTCCGGCGACATATAGGCCAGCGTCCCGCCCGTCACGGGCAGCCTTGCCTGTTGCAGGCTCTCGGATGCCAACGAGGCCAGCCCAAAGCCACCGAGCATGATGGCACCCGTTGGCGAGAGGAACAGGTTGGCAGGCTTGATGTCGCCATGTACCAGCCCCTGTTGGTGCATCATCCCCAGTGGCGTGCAGACCCGCGCCGCCAGCTCAAGGAACTCGTGCAGGGTGCCCGGCGGCTGGCGCAGGGCGTCGGCCAGTGTCCGGTAGGGGAAGCTGGGGTAGATGAGGGCATAGCGACCTTGGTAGCAGCCTTCGCGCAGCGGTTTCAGCGCCCACGGCTCGGCGAGTTTCTCCCGCAGGGAGAACTCATTTTTCAGCAGCTGCGTGGCCTGAAAGACCGTCTCCTCGCTGGCGGCGGTCGCCAGCACGAAGAGGTCGCCATAGGGCACATGCTGGCCGCACAGCCACTCAATGCTGCCCTCCTGCGCCAGTGGGGTGACGCTCATCGCCTGTGGCGGGCAGGTGTTCTCATCTTCATCTGACAGCAGGATCTCGGGGTTCAGGCTCATTAGCGTACCTCTTTCGAGGAAAATTCCCGGCGGATGTGTCCGAATAACGTCTCGATTTCAATCGGCTTGCGCATAAACGCAATGGCCCCGAGGTTGAGGGCATGGCACAGCATCTCCTCATCCCCGTGGCCTGAAATAATGATCCCCGGTGGCTTGCCCAGCCGCCGGGTCAACTCACTGAACAGCGTGAAACCATCCATGCCTTTCAGGCGGGCATCAATGATAAACAGGGCGGCGTTTGCCAGCGCGTCCCTATCCTCTAGCAGCGTTTCCGCCGAGTCGAAGGATTGGGTCTGGTAACCCTCCGATTGCAGCAGGTTGCTTAACCCACTGCGAACTGACCGTTCGTCATCGACGACGACAATGCACTGCGACAGCGTCATGCTGTAGTTGTCCTTTCAGGGTACTCGGTACCGGTGAAGCTTTTCTTACGGGGTGTGGTCACCGGAAGAGGGAGGCGTGCCACTGATTTTGGGGACGCACTCATGGCGGAACCACGCCAGCGTGACCGGTTGGCGGCGGATCAGCCTTCTGCACAGCGGGACAATCTGCTCTCCCACCAACATGCCGAACAGCCCCAGCAGCGCGATAATCGGTGGCGCAGGGGAGTTGACCCCCACTGCCACGTAGATTGCGCCGGCGAGCATCCCCATCGCCAGTGATACGGTATATGGTTTTAACATAATTAGCCTGCTTGTGAAGTAGCAATGTGGGATAAGGCGACGGGGGCCGCCTGTTGCGCGGACACGTGGGTGGGGGGTTCCCGGTCGACAAACTGCATCGCCAGCTGGCTGCCGAGGATCATGCCGAGCAGGCCCACCAGCGCAATGGCTGGCGGTGCGGGCGATTTCACATTCAACAGCGCGTAGATCACACCGATCACCACGCCCATACCCAGCGAGATAAGTAGGCCCATCGGCCCTCCTGCCATAGAGCCGTGCCGACAGTGGCCGGCGCAGCGGGGTTAGCGAGCCAGCACCAGAAGCGGCACAGGGTCAGGGAGAGTAGCGCCCGGCAGGCAAGGGAGCCTGCCGGGTCACTGTCTGGGCGGAGTGTAAAGCGCGGGCGGGGGAGCGGCTATTATCTCTGTGTATAACTATCTGTTTGTATAGGGGCGGGGATCACACCTCCAGCCCGGCGCGGAACTGCCCCCACTTGAGCACGGAGTTGACGCCAATCGACAGGAACGGCTCTGGCGGTGTCTTGTTCGGGCCGGGCGAGGCGGTCAGGAAGTCAATCAGCTCATTGCGTTCCCCGGCGATCATGTCCGCGAGCAGGGTGCCGGTGGCGGTGCCACGGGTGATCCCCAGCCCGTTGCAGCAGAGCGCGCCGTAGACATTCGGCGCGAGCTGGCCGAAGAAGCCCTCGTGGTTCTCTGACAGGCAGATGGCGCCACTCCAGGAGTACTCAAAACCGACCTGCCCGAGCATCGGGAAGCGGCGCTCGAAGGATTTGCGGTGGTTCTCCTTGAACTGCGCCAGATAGCGATCGCGCGGGCGGCCATCGGTATGGAAGCTGAAGCTGTTGCGGATCAGGATGCGGTTGTCCACCGTGCGCCGCACCGTGCTGCCGAAGGGGTGGGCCGGGATCACGCCCCAGACCGGCTTGCCGCCCAGCTTCGCCTGCTCCTCCGCCGTCAGCGGGCGCGTCAGGCTGCCATAGAGGAAGGTCGGCAACAGTCGGCCACGCAGGAAGCCAAAGTGCGCGGCGAAGGCGTTGTTGGTCAGGATCAGCTTGTCTGCCGTGATGCTGCCGCGCTCATGCACCAACGTGACCTTGTCACTGTAATCAATGGCGGTGATTGGGGTGTATTCATGGAGGGTGACATTGGCGGGCAGGCTCTCCGCCAGCCCCTTCACCAGCGCCGCCGGTTGCAACAGGATGGTGCCGGGAATGTAGAGCGCCTGTTTGTAGTAGGAGGTGCCGATATGGTCTGGCAACGCCGCGCCGCTGATCATCTCCGCGTGGCGGCCAATCTTCTCCAACCCGCTGCGGTAAGCCTCCAGCACGGCCACGCCGGTCTGCCCGACGGCGGCCTGATACTTCCCTGACTCTGACATCTGGCACTCGATCTGGTGCTGGTCAACGATGCCGCGCAGGATGTTCTGCCCCAGGGTGTTGAGCTTCAGCACCAGCTTGGCGGTGGTCACGTCGCCGATATAGTCCTTGGCCCCGATGTCATGCGGCACGTCGATGGCAAATCCCGCATTGCGCCCGGAGGGGCCAAATCCCACCTCCTGCGCCTCAATCAGCACCACCTCATCATCCGGGAAGTTGAGCGCCAGTTGCCGGGCGGCGGCCAAACCGGTCAGGCCAGCCCCCACCACCGCCCAGCGGGCATGTTTCTGCCCGACGTGCGCGGGGCGAGGGGTACGCGGAGGGCTGGTGTGGTACCAACCGGGCAGGGCATCATCAGCAGGCAGGGACGTAATCTTTTGCAATTTGGCTACTCCAATCTACTTTTGTTATTTTAACGCCCCCACCGCCCTCTTATTCAGGGTGCAGGACGTTATTCAGCGATGTCGGCGTATGAAATAAATTTGGCGTCGCGGTCGGGCAAGAGAGTGATATTTCATTTTTGCCGGTCAGGTTTATTTATTTGGCTGGGAAGCCAGCGCCAGTAAGAAATAACATAGCTAACCGTATACTTGTTGTATACATTGGCAAATAACGATTTGTGATGCGCTGCACAATATAATTGCTGAAATAGTCGGGGCGGGATTTTCTGCCGGCACGGGCCGGCAGAAGTATCAGTCAGGCATTGCCATTTTCAGAAAGCGGGGCCAGCTCCTCGGCGGGCAAGCCCTGCGGGGCGATGTACATCTCCATGTTTCCCCGTGACAGCTCCCAGTGCTCAAACACCAGATCCACCACGGCACGCTCGTCACGTGCCTCCAGCGCGGCAATGAAGGCGTCATGGTGATCGGCCGCCAGTTGCAGGCGCTGTTCCATGTCCTCATTCTGCGGCCGGAAAAAGGTGTGGCCGATGCGGCAGTGGTCGATCAGCAACCGGTCGAGGCTAGGTTGCAGGTAGGGGTTAGCCGCCATCTCGCCCATGATCTCGTGGAAGCGATTGTTCTCCAATGCCAGCGCTTCGGCATCACGCTGTTGCATCGCCTTGCGGAAACGTTTCTGCGCTTCTTTCAAGGCTTTAAGCTGCGCGGGCTTGAAGTTTTGCACCGCCAGCCGCCCAATGGCGGTGTAGATTAAGGGTGCCACCAGAAAGAAGTTGCGCAGGGTGGCGTAGCTCATCGGGATGACCCGCACGCCGCGCTTCTCCACGATCTCCAGGTAGCCCTCTCCCGCCAGACGCTGGAAAATCTCCCGCACTGGCGTGCGTGACAGCCCATACTGCGCCGTCAGGCTGGCTTCATCCAGCAGCTCATCCGGCCCTAGCTCCATCGACAGAATGAGGCGCTTTAAGTCCTCATACAGCGCTGTCTTACACGATCTCACGATTGTCTCCTGAACAAGTGACCACGGTTAATTTGGCACCGGCACAGGACTGCCGCCGGCATTAAATTACCCTACAGAAAAAAGGTGGATAGCGCAAAATAATTCCGGCTTGCTGGGCGAAGATGAATAAAGTAAATATCAGCCAAATGGGCAAGATAAAATGTCATGTAGATTATTATGCACAGGCATAGTGCCACTGCCGGGCGGATTGGTAAATAAGCCGCAGCATCGGCTCTGGATCATTATCCTGCTGTCGGCGTAATATTTCCTGACGCAGCCACTCTATTTCACTGCTGGCATATTGGCTGAACCTGTCCGCACGACGGGCATTCTTCAGCCATTTTAAAATAAAGGCATTCTTTTGCCGGCTGGAGGCAACCCGTCCCTGTTTTTTTGACAGGCCGAGCGCCACCAGCAGGCAGTAATAAAAATCGATCCGGATCCCGACATTCTCCGGGAAACCCTCCGCAAAGCGCGGCGTTGACATGAACATACTTCTTCCAGCGTGATAACAGGGCCCCGCCTGTGGCAGCAGGCGGGGCACCGGGGGCAAATTAACTTTCGGCATCAATCCAGATGGTTTTCAGCTCGGTGTATTGGTCATGGGCAAAGATGGATTTGTCGCGTCCACCAAACCCGGACTGCTTATAGCCGCCAAATGGCGTGGTGGCGTCCCCCTCACCGAAGCAGTTGACCGTCACGGTGCCGGCGCGTACCGCCCGGGAGACGCGGATCGCCCGGCTGAGCGTGCTAGTGTAGACCGAGGCGGCCAGCCCGTAGAGAGTATCATTGGCCAACTCCAGCGCCTCGGCTTCCGTGCGGAAGCTGGTGACGCAGAGCACCGGGCCAAAAATCTCCTCCTGGAACAGGCGGCTGCTCGGGGTGACGCCATCAATCACCGTAGGCTGCACATACATGCCCTGTTCGGTGTCGCCGCCATGCAGCACGGTCAGCCCCTCCTCACGTGCCAGCGCCAGATAGCTCTCCACCTTCTCGAAGTGCTCGGCGGAAATCAGGGTGCCGAGGCGATTGTCCGGCTCAAGCGGGTTGCCCATCTTCCAGTCGCGGATCTGTTCGGCGATCAACGCCAGCAGCGGGGCCTTAACCCCCTCCTGCACCAGCAGGCGCGAGGTGGCGGAGCAGTTCTCGCCCATGTTCCAGAACGCGCCATTCAACACGTGCGCGGCCACGCTGGCCAGATCCTGCGCATCGTCAAAGACCATCGCCGGGTTTTTGCCACCGCACTCCAGCACCACTTTTTTCAGGTTGGAGTCGGCCGCATAGTGCAGGAAGCGGCGGCCGGTGGCGGTGGAGCCGGTAAAGCTCACCATGTCGATGTCCGGGTGCAGGCCAATCGGCTCACCGGTCTCTTTACCGCTCCCGGTCACCACATTGAACACCCCGGCCGGTACGCCCGCCTGACAGGCCAGCTCGGCCACGCGCAGCGCCGTCATCGAGGTCTGCTCCGCCGGTTTGACCACCAGTGAACAGCCTGCCGCCAGCGCCGGGCCAATTTTCCATGCCAGCATCAGCAGCGGGAAGTTCCACGGCAGGACGCAGCCCACCACGCCAATCGGCTCACGCACAATCAGCGCCATCGCGCCGTGGCCGACCGGCGCGCTCTGGTCATAGAGCTTGTCGATGGTTTCCGCGTGCCACTTCAGCACATGGATGCTCTCCGGCACATCGACCGCCAGACACTCACTGACCGGCTTGCCGCTGTCCAAGCTCTCCAGCACCGCCAGTTGGGCGATCTCCTGCTCCATCAGGGCCGCCAGTTTCAGCAGCACGGCTTTGCGCGCCGCCGGGGCCAAACGGCTCCAGCTGCCGCCATCAAACGCCGCCCGCGCGGCGCTGACGGCCAGGTTGACGTCTTTGGCATCGCAGGCGGCCAATTCTGCCAGCGTCTCCCCGGTGGCCGGGTTGGTGGTGGCGAAGGTACGGCCCGATGAGGCGGCGCGGAACTCGCCATCAATGAAGGCGCGAGTAGGGAAGCGCAGTTCGCGCGCGATGGCCGTTACGTCGGCCAGCGTATGCAGGTCGGTCATGGAGCCTCCTTACTGGGCAACCGCAGCGGCCACGTTGCGTTTCACCTCGGCGATCACGCCCTCCAGCTCGGCTTTCTCCTCGTCGGTCAGCCCCAGCAGCGGCGCGCGCACCGGGCCAGCGGTCAGGCCCGCCAGTTCGCAGCCATATTTGATCGACTGCACGAACTTGCCCTGCTCGAGGAACGCCATCAGCGGCATCATGCCCGCCATGATGCGGCGGCCCTTGTCGAAATCCTTCTCGCGGACGCAGGCGTCATACAGCGCGACGTGTTCACGCGGGATAAAGTTGGAACCGGCACAGACCCAGCTACGCGCGCCCCAGGCGAAGAACTCCAGCGCCTGATCGTCCCAGCCGCAGGAGAGGGCAATGTGCGGGAATTTGCAGGCCAGCAGGTGCAGGTTGTTGAAGTCGCCGGAGCTCTCTTTGATGGCGACCACGTTGCGGGAGCGGCTCACCGCCTCGAAATACTCCTCGCCCATCGAGATGCCCATGCGGCCGGGGTAGTTGTAGAGCATGATTGGCAGCTGTGCGGCGGCGTCGATGGTCAGGGCGTGGTGCGCGTTCTCCTGTGCGGTAGGCAGCGCGTAGGGTGGGGAGGTGACCAGAATGGCATCGGCCTTGATCTCGCGGGCATGTTGCGCGAAGGCCACGGCATCTTCCGTGCGGATGGCGCCGGTGCCGATAATCAGTGGCAGGCGGGTGCCAATCACTTTGCGGGCGTGGGCCGCCAGCGCCATGCGCTCCTCGGCTGTCTGCGCATAGTACTCCCCGGTAGAGCCACCGATGATAATGCCGTGGACGCGGGCCTCAATCAGCGACTCCAGCACCTCAGAAAAACGAGCGAAATCAATGCTGCCATCCGCCTTGCAGGGGGTAATCGCCGGGGTGTAGATACCTTCAAATGTAAACACATCAACCTCCAGAGTAAAAATCAGGCCACAGACAGCCGGGGCAAAGCAGTGATACCTTGCGTTTGTTAACAATTTGCATACAGCGATCCGGCAGGTCAATGGAGGTTAAAAATTTGTATACATGTAAAATACAAAGAAAATGCAGGTTAATAGGAAGATTTTACGCGACTGAAATTTTTAGCTATTTAAAATCAGTAAATTAACTAAGGAGATGAGGTGAATCTATTTTCTATTTGAATTCAGATAAGGATCACATTCCCGCACTCTGGCCCCTTGGAGCGTATTTACAGGCCAGGTTTGCACGCATAATTTGAAGCTGAATTTAACTTGGATTTAACAGTTAACCGGATCCAGGTTGCATGACACACTTAACAAAGGTATCGGGCGATGACCCAAAAGAAAGCAACACTGATTGGACTGGTTGCCATCCTGCTCTGGAGCGCCATTGTCGGCTTGATCAAGAGCGTAAGTGAAGGCTTCGGGGCCGTAGGCGGCGCAGCGATGATCTACACCTGTAGTTCGCTGCTGTTACTGCTCACGGTCGGCTTTCCCGCCATCAGGAAATTCCCGCGCAACTACCTCATCATCGGCAGCGTGCTGTTTGTCTGTTATGAGCTTTGCCTCTCGCTGTCACTGGGCTTTACCGACAATAGCCGTCAGGCGATTGAGGTGGGCATGGTGAATTACCTGTGGCCAAGCATGACTATTATGTTGTCAGTATTGGTCAACCGGCAAAAAACCAGCCTGATGATTATTCCGGGACTGCTGCTGGCCATTATTGGCATCGGCCGGGTACTGGGCAATGAACAGGGTTTTTCGCTGCACGATATTATGGCGAATGTGATGATCAACCCATTAAGCTATGGGCTGGCCTTTAGCGGCGCGGTAATCTGGGCCATCTATTGTGTGGTGACCAAAAGAATTGCCCAAGGCAGTAATGGCATCACCCTGTTCTTTATTCTGACCGCGTTGACGTTGTGGGTGAAATATTTTCTCTCGCCCCAGCCAGAATTTGCGCTCTCCATGCCGGTGTGGATTAATTTGGCGCTGGCGGCGATGGCAATGGGCTTTGGCTACGCGGCCTGGAACGTCGGGATCCTGCACGGCAATGTGACCGTGCTGGCGGCGGCTTCCTACTTTATTCCGGTTATCTCGGCGGTGCTGGCGGCCTTTATCCTGCGCTCGCACCTGACCCCTTCATTCTGGCAGGGCGCGGCGATGGTCAGCCTTGGGTCATTAATCTGCTGGTGGTCTACCCGGACGGTAAAATCCCCAGCCCTATCTGGTGAAGTGTCTTAACGTAATATAATGCGCCGTTGGCGGCGCATTCATTATCCTGCTTTTACATATTAGGTTTAAACCAGAGAAATTACCTCGCTATTATCAGCGTCTCTTGCTGTGGCACTGATAACAGCGGGTGTGATCCCTCTTTACTCTACGGCGTCACGCAAAATATAAGACAGGAGTTAATGATGGCGAATACCATTTCTGTTGAAGACGTTCCATTAAATCGCTTCCACCGTTTATTAACCGTGCGGTCGGGCGGCGGTTCCTTTGTGGATGGCTATGTGCTGAGTATTATTGGCATCGCCATGACTGCGGTCTCCCCGGCATTGGGTTTAAATGCCTTCTGGGAGGGATTAATTGCCGCCTCGGCATTAATTGGCATCTTTTTCGGCGGCTTTATTGGTGGGGCATTGACTGACCGGCTGGGCCGCCGCCTGCTCTATTTTGTCGGCCCCACGCTGTTTGTGGTCTGCTCGCTGGCGCAATATTGGGTGCAGAGCGGGGAGATGTTGTTTGCGCTGCGCTTTGCCAGCGGCATGGCCGTCGGCATTGAGTACCCGGTTGCGACCTCCTTCCTGGTGGAGTTCCTGCCGAAAAAGTACCGCGGCCCCTGTCTGGCGACCCTGACGATTCTGTGGTTCGCGGGCGCGGCGCTTGCCTACCTGAGCGGTGAGGCGATCCTGCACTTTGGCGGCCCGGACGCCTGGCGCATCGCGCTTGCCAGTACCTCGGTCATTGGCGCGGCGCTGCTGCTGGTTCGGTTGGGCACGCCGGAGTCCCCCCGCTGGCTGATCAGCAAGGGGCGCCACGCGGAAGCCGAGGCGATTATCCGCCGCGTCTATGGCGAGGATTTCAGCCTGAAAAACCTGCCGGTGCAGGCGGAGAGCAAAAACCTCTCTTTCATGCACCTGCTGCACTCCGGCTATGGCAAGCGCATGGCGTTCGTCACCATCTTCTGGACCTGCTCGGTGATCCCGGTGTTTGCGGTCTACGCCTTTGCGCCCAAGGTGCTGGAGGCGCTGCACCTGAGCGGAAACTGGGCCTCCTACGGCTCGGTGGCGATCACGCTGCTGTTCGTGGTGGGATGCATCATCGCGACCCGGCTGGTCAACAGCCTTGGCCGCCGCAAGCTGCTGCTGCAAAGTTTCCTGTGGTCTGGGCTGGCGCTGCTGATGCTCGGGATGCTGCGCGATGGCCCCTCCATCCTGATTCTGCTGATGTTTGGTGCCTACGCGCTGTTTATCGGCGGGGCGCAGGTGTTGCAGCTGGTCTACCCGAATGAGATCTTCCCGACCGAAATCCGCGCCTGTGCGGTGGGCGTCGGCACCTCAATGTCGCGGGTGGGCGCGGCGATTGGCACCTATCTGGTACCCGTGTCATTGCAGAATATTGGCATTGGCCCGACGATGTACATTGCCGCTGGCATCACCGCCATCGGGCTGGTCTTCTCCTGGTTCCTTGCCCCGGAGACCAGTGCCCGCAGTCTGGATGAGGCCGCCTCCCTTGACGACGAGGCGCGGCCAACGCCGGTGCGAGGCGAAATGTCCAAGCGCAACTCATGGTGAAAAAAAGGGGCTGCGGTGCAGCCCCTTCCTCAATCGTTCAGTAACTTCTCCACTTTCCTTCGACGCTTGCGGAAGGAGCTGGGAGTCTCGCCATACTGCTTGCGGAACCAGGCAATCAGGTGCGAGGCATCGGCGAAACCGGTGGCGGCCGCAATCTCATTGATACTACGGCTGGAGTCGGCCATCAGCTTGCGCGCCTGCTCCAGCCGCATCCGCCGCCAGTAGACCGCCGCCGAGCACCCTGTGCACTTGGTGAAGGTCAGGTTGAGCTGGCGGAAGGTGAGGCCAGCAAACTCCGCCACGTCACTCAGCGGCACCGGTGTATCCAGATGGTGCCTCATGTACTCAATCACCCGATTCACCAAGGCATTCTCATAGACGTTGCCCTCCGCCACGGCGGTTTTCGGGACGGCTTTTTTGCTGGCCGCTGGCTCATCCACCAGCAGGTACTTCAGCACTTTTTGCGACCGCACCACGCCGCAGTGGTGGCGAATGAGATCCGCCGCCAGGTCAATGGCGGTGCCACCGGGGCAGGAGATGATGCCGCCATCCTTGATGTAGGTCTTGTCGATGACCGGGATGGCTTTCGGGAAGCGCGCGCTGAACTCCTCACGGGTGGTGAAGTGGATGGCGCAGTGGCGGTTGTCCAGCAGCCCGGCGTTGCCCGCGACAAACGCGCCGCTGCACAACGTAATGATCGGGATGTTGCGCGCGTGCAGGTCGCGCAGCGCCTGCAACAGCCAGGCTGGCGGCTGGCGTGTCTCCTCCAGCAGGCCGCCGGCCACCACGAAGTAGTCCCACTCGCGGGTGAAATCGAGCGGGGCGGTGGGCGAAACCGGCAGGCCGCAGCTGGCGGTGACCGGCTGGTCGTCACAGGTCATCCACTCCCAGCGGCAAAAAATCTGCCGGCTGGAGAAGGACTCATCCGCCGCGAAGCGCAGCGACTCCACCAGCCCCGCCACCGAGGCGAGGGTAAATTGCCGCATCAGTAAAAACCCGATGGTCAGTTCGGGCTTGGGATCGGGGCGCGCGTCAGCCGCGCTCAGCGATGGCATGGGATTCTGGCTCCTGCACGCCGCCAAGCTTGCTCAGCAGCCGTTTGAGGTCAGCGATATCATTGGCATCCAGCCCGGCGGTGATCATCCGCTCGGCGGCTTTGGCCTGCTCCACCATCCGCGCCAGCATGGCTTCCCCCTCCGGCGTCATGGAAACTCGCTTGCGCCGGCGATCGTCTGGGTCAACCAGCACATTCAGCAGCCCGCTTTTTGTCATGCGGTCAATGACATAGGTGCCGGTGGCCTTGTCAAATCCGGCCCGGTTGCCGAGCGTTTGCTGGTCACAGACCTTCTCCTCCGCCAGCACCACCAGAATCGCATACTGCACGGCAGACAGCCCAGTATCCACGCTGTTGGCCCAGCAGACGCTGGAGTGTTGCCCGGCGCGGCGCACCAGGTGCATCAGCGACGACGCGCCATGCGGCCAGAGCGGCGCGGCGAGGATAAGATCAGGGTTTTCTGGCATAGGCTCTCTTGACTCCTTTGGGATGATAAAATTATAGTTCGAATTCGAACTGTTTGCATTCGAACTATTTGCGCGCTGGCCTGCTGTGGCAAACGGGTTACCCCCCACTTTATACGGCGGGGGCCGCCGCTGTACAGCAGGCCGCGCGCCCGGCCCCACGCAAGGAGCAAGTGATGAAGTACCTGAGTGACCTGAGAAGTTATATCGCCGCGCTGGATGAACTGGGCGACATTATGCACATCAGCCGTGAAGTGGACGGCGATCTGGAGCCGGGCGCGATCACCCGCCGCAGTTGCGAGATCCACTCGCCCGCCCCGCTGTTCGCCAACATTCGCGGCGCGCAGCCGGGTTTCCGCATTTTGGGCGCGCCAGCTGCCCTCTGCTCCCGCCCGGAGATGCGCTACGCGCGCGTGGCGCTGTCGCTGGGCCTGCCAGCCGATGCCACCGGCCCGGAGATTGTCGAGGCGCTCTCCGCCGCCCGCCACCTGCCGTTGGTGCCGCCCGTGGTGGTGGAGGCGGCCACCGCCCCCTGCCGCCAGAACGTGTTGCAGGGCGATGATGCCAACCTCGACCGCTTCCCGATCCCCTTCGCCCACGAGCGTGATGGGGGCCGCTACGCCAATACCTGGGGCACGCTGATTGTGAAAACCCCCGATGGCCGCTGGGTGAACTGGTCTATCGCCAGGGTGATGAAGGTGGATGGCAAACGGATGGTGGGACTGATGGTGCCGAGCCAGCACATCGGCCAGATCTGGGGCGAGTGGGTGGCGCTGGGCCAGCCGATGCCTTATGCGCTGGTGCAGGGGCCGGCCCCGGCCATCTCCTGCGCCTCTGGCATCCCGATCCCGGCGGAAGTGGATGAGGCCGATTTCGTTGGCGCGCTGATGGGCGAGCCGGTGGAGCTGGTGGATGCCGTCAGCGTGGATCTCAAGGTGCCAGCCTCGGCGGAGATTGTGATTGAGGGGCACGTGTCGATTGAGCGCGACTGCATGGAAGGCCCCTACGGCGAGTATGGCGGCTATCTGGGCACCGGCTCATCTGCCCAGCCGACGTTCCACGTAGAGGTGATTACCCACCGGGATGATCCCATCTGGCCGCTGGTGGTGGCGGGCCGCCCGACCGATGAGTCGCACACCGTCTGGGCGATGGGCATTGCCGCAGACATGCTGACCCACCTGCGCGACGCCGGGCTGCCGGTAAAAACTGTTTGGGTGCCGGAGGCTTCGGCGGTGCACTGGCTGCTGGTGGTGGTGCCGTCGGACTGGCGCAAGCATTTGCCGGATATGGAGAGCGAGGCGTTCGCCCAGCGGGTGGGGGAGGTACTGTTCAGCACCGATGCGTCACTCTTTGTTCCCAAGGTTTTCCTGGTGGATGATGACATTGATCCCACCAACCTCGAGGATGTGGTGTGGGCGCTCTCTACCCGCATCCACCCCACCGGGGGGCGCGCGGTGTTTGAGAACCAGCGGGTAGTCAGGTTGCCGCAGTGTTATACCGAAGAGGAGTATGAGGCACGGCTGGGGCCGAAGGTGGTATATGACACCCTCCAGCCAGCACCCGAGGCCGGGCGGCATCTGCACGCCTCCTTTGAGCAGGGCTACCCTGAGGCGCTGCGCCAGCACGTCTTGCGCCACTGGCCTGAGTAAAGCGCACGCATCGCTGGCCGTGGGGCCAGCGATGCTGCGTTGCCTGCGGGATTAACCGGCGAACTGCGCAAGCAGCCGGGCGGCCGTTGCAGCAGAGGAGGTGGGGTTTTGCCCGGTGATCAGCAGGCCATCCTGCACCACGTAAGAACCCCAGTCCTCGCCTTTGGAGTAGCGGCCACCGAGGGCAACCAGTTCATCCTCCACCAAGAATGGCACCACATGGGTCAGGCCGACGGCCTCCTCCTCGCTGTTGGCAAAGCCGGTGACCGCTCTCCCCTCTACCAGTGGCCGCCCCGCCGGGGTGGTGACATGGCGCAGCACCCCCGGCGCGTGGCAGACCAGCGCCACCGGTTTTTCCGCCTGCAAGAAGGCCTCAATCAGGGCGATGGAGTGCTTGTCTTCCGCCAGATCCCACAGCGGGCCGTGGCCGCCCGGATAAAACACCGTGTCGTAATCCGCTTGCGATACGCTATCCAGCCGCACCGTGGTGGCGAGTTGCGCCATCGCGCTGGCGTCTGCCTCAAAGCGGCGGGTCAGGTCAGTCTGGAAGGCTGGCTCATTGCTTTTCGGATCCAGCGGGGGATTGCCCCCGTTCGGCGAGGCTAAAGTGATCTCGGCACCCGCCTCCTTGAAGGCGTAGTAGGGCGCGGCCAGCTCCTCCAGCCAGAAGCCGGTTTTACGTCCAGTGTCGCCCAGTTGATCGTGTGAGGTCAGTACCATCAAAATTTTCATGTTGCATCTCCGTAGAACAGGTTAGGTTTAGAGTAGACCAGTCGTCTAGAATCAGGCGCTAAAAAATGGCACCGCTCCGTGCCATCGTTATTACCCCCCTAAGGGGTGATGTTGAGACTTTGCTGGGTCAACTGCATCGCTGACTCAAAGGGTTGCTTGTTACGGACAATCTTCACCATCACGCTGGCTCCCAGCCACAGCTGGTAGAGGCTCTCCGCCACGTGGGTCGGCGTGTTGTTGATCTTCAGCGAGCCTTCCGCCACCCCGGCTTCAATGGCGGCGCTAAGCCGTTTGACAATGCCTGCCGTGCCCTGCTTCAGCGCGAGTCGCATGTTCTCCGAGAGATCCGCCACTTCAGCACCGAGCTTCACCGCGAGGCACTTGCCCTGACAATCCTGGAAGGATTGGGTCGCCTGCCACTGCTGCCAGTAGTGCATCAACCGCTGCGCCATGTTGCTGTTGGGCTGGCTGAGCGTCGCATCGAGATCGGCGAGATAGTCAGCAAAATAGGCTTCCAACAGCGCGACGCCATAGGCGTCTTTGGAACCAAAGTAGTGGTAGAAAGAGCCTTTGGGCACCCCGGCATCTTTCAGGATCTCATTCAGCCCGACAGCCGAATACCCCTTGCTGGCCATAATGCGCTGGCCGGTAGCGAGAATGTGCTCGCGGACAGAGTCTTTAGATAAATGCGTTGCAGTCGTCATGGATTAAAAGATAGCCCTTATTAGACCAGTCGTCTAGAGATTTTATACGTTATTTTTGATTGTACGCCGACGGGCAAAAAAACGTGATAAAAAATAGCCGGTTGCGTTTATGGCGCGGATTGGTAGATGCCCAGTCCCCAGTGGCCCTTGCCCGGCGCCGCCGATTGTCGCCAGCCGCGCTGCATCAGGCGCTTGGCTATCAGGCGGTTCATGATGCCGTGGCCCATCAGCAGCACCGGCCCGTCAGCCTTTTGCGCCAGCGCAACCAGCCGGTCACAGGCGGCATCCGCACGCTGCTGGGCAGCCCGATAGGACTCCGCCTCGCCAGACCAACCGCCGAGCCAGAGCAGCCGGAATAAAAATACCCAGGAGAAGGGAGCGAGGCGCGGCGCGGGCAGGCGTAACACCGGCAGTTCAGCCTCACGGAACACCGCGTGCGTCTGCGAGGGGTGCAGGCCCAGCGCCCGCAGAGAGGAGAGCGCCCGCGGCAGGTCACTGCTCACAATCACGGCGGCGCGGTGCGCCTGTCGCCGGCCCTCCTCCGTGGGCTGGTCATCGCCGGTGTCGGCGCGGTTATAGTGCTTGATAAACTGCGCCATCTCACCTGCCGCGATCGGCCTAAGCTCACCAAGCGCCGGTTTGCCGTGGCGCATCATCATGATCTCTTGCATCTTCACCTCCCTGTAAAATGTGGGGCGTCTCCATTTACCTTAACATTTTGGTGACAAATCATGCCAATCACGCGAGGCGGGGAAATTGCGGCGCAACTATTCTGCCGGTGTCATGGTAAGGTCATGACAACGTAAGCGGCGAATGAAAGGAGTGACCATGATTTCCAAGGACAATGCGGAACACTATGTCTGGGGTGAGCAGTGCGACGGCTGGTATCTGGTGAAGCGGCCAGAGATGCTAGTCATTCACGAGAAGATGCCCGCTGACACGAAGGAGGCGCGCCACTACCATGCCATTTCCCGGCAATTTTTCTTTGTGCTTAGCGGCACGCTGACGATGGAGCTGGAAGGGAAAAGGCACACTCTCCACGCCCAGCAGGGCATCGAGATCCCGCCCGGCGCGCCGCACCAAGCGCGGAATGACTCGCCGCAGGCCGTGGAGTTTCTGGTGATCTCCCACCCCACCACCCGCGGTGACCGCACCGACCTGCCGGCGCTTTAGGGCCTATATGTAGCGGGCGGCCACCAGCATCGCCCGCTTCATTCATTTCCCGCTACACCGGCGTCACTACCTTCCCGTCAGTGAAATAGGCGCTCAGGTTGTCAATCACGTTGGCGGCCATGTTCTGGCGCGTTTCGTGGGTGGCGCTGCCGATGTGGGGCGTCAGGATCACGTTATCCCGCTGGCGCAACGCCTCGGGGATCTCGGGTTCATGCTGGAACACATCCAGTGCCGCGCCGCGAATAGCACCGGTGGTGAGGGCGTGGATAAGGTGCTCCTCATTCACCACGCTGCCACGGGCGATGTTGACCAGCACCCCCTCGCTGCCGAGTGCCGCCAGCACCTCACTGTCAATCAGCCCCTCGTTGTCCGGGCCGCCGGAGAGCGCCAGCACCAGATAGTCCGCATAGTGGGCCAGATCGACCGGGTGCGGGAAGTAGGCGTACTCCTCGGTTTTGCGGGTGCGGGCGCAGTAGCCCACCTCCATGCCAAAGGCGCGGGCGCGGCTGGCGATCGCCTGACCAATACTGCCCAGCCCGACAATGCCCACGCGTTTGCCGCGCAGCGAGCTGGAGAGCAGCGGGCCGCCCTGTGACCACGCGCCGGACTGGGCAAAGGCGTGGTAGCCCAGCAGGTTGCGCGAGAAGGCCAGCACCATAGTGACAGCAAGGTCAGCGACATCATCGGTCAGGATGTCACGGGTAATGCTGATCTGGATGCCCCTGGCGGTGGCGTAGGCGGTGTCGATCTTGTCTGTCCCGACGCCAAAAACGGAGATGACCTTAAGCTGTGGCAGCGCCTCCATCACCCAGCGCGGCACGCCGACATCGCCACGCGTGACAATCGCCGTGATCCCGTCGCCGTGGCGCGCCAGATAGGCCTCCGGCGCGCCGGACTGGTAGAGCCGGTGGCACAGATAGTGGGCGGAGAGCTGCTGATCCAGCGACTCCATGACGGGTTGGATGATGAGTACCTGATGGGATGTAGTGTTCAATGTCCTCTCCTCTCAAAGGGGCGCGCTGGCGTTTGGCGCGAGCGCGCCCCTCACAGTCACGTGATGCAAAAAGTAGGGGTGCAGAGTGTGCCGGGCGGGGCTACTTCACCCGGTAGGCGTCCACGGAAAACGCATTGGCGGTGGCAAAGCCGCGCAGCCCGCCGACCAGCACCGACATCAGCTGGGTGCCGACCTGTTTCTCGGTCAGGCCCACGGTATCGAGCAGGTCGAAGATCTCACGCGGGTCAAACAGGATGTTCCAGAGGAAGACCGCCTTATCGCCAATATCCGGGAGATCCATCTCCGTCATGGCGTCGCGCAGCGCGGGCCGGACGGCGTTGGCCTGCACCAGCAGGTACTCCGCCCCCTCCCACAAACGCTCCAGATAGCCACGGCGGTTACGCATCGGCACCATCGCCGCGCCGCGCTCGCGCACCAGCCGGATCCAGTAACGGCTAATGTTCTCCAGATTTTGCAGGCCGCTGCCGGTCTGCTTCTGGCTGTACTCCAGCAGCAGCAGGCCGACGTCATGGCGGTAGGTGTTCAGCACCTCCTCCACCGAGTTGAACTGCCGGTAGGCGGTGGCGACCGACACGCCCGCCTCGGCGGCAATCTCGGTCATGCTGATGGGGGTTTCAGAGCGCTCGAACAGCCGGGCGGCAGCCTGGATCAAGTTCTTGCGGTTTCTTTCGGTATCACTGCGCATCATATTTACCTGTGGTTTGCCGATTCCTGTTATTGCCCGCTATGCCTAGCGGATCCCCGCCAATCCGCGTCGGAGACGTTTAAGCCCTTCGGCAATCGCTTCTGTGCTGGCCGCGTAAGAGAGCCGGAGGTGCCCTTCGCCAGCCGCGCCGAACTCACTGCCCGGCCTGACGGCGATACCCTGCTCACGCAGCAGCGCTACTATATCAATAGCCGGGATCGGCAGCGAATAGGCCGGGAAGCAGTAGAATGCGCCCTCCGGCTCATTCAGGCTCAGCTCCGGGATGGCGGCCAGCCCTGCCATCATCAGGGCGCGGCGCTCGCGGTAGATGGCAAACATGCGGCGCACATCGTCGCGGCACTCCAGCAGCGCCACCCGTGCGGCGCGCTGCACCGCGGTGTTGACCGAGCCATTCACTGTATTATGCACCCGCGCCGCCGCCGCGATCATCTCGGCAGGGCCAAAGAGGTAGCCGACGCGCCAGCCGGTCATGGCATAGCTTTTTGAGAAGGTCTGGCAGTAGAGCGTGCGCCCGGCAAACTCCGGCACCTGCAACACCGAGGTGAAGGGGCGGTCAGTGAACACCAGATCGCTGTAGGCCTCATCGGCAATCACCAGCGTGTCATGTTGGCGGGCCAGTTTGCCCAGCGCCTCAATCTCCTCACGGCTGTGGACGATGCCGGTCGGGTTGCCGGGATTGCAGAAGACAAACAGCTTCGCCCCCTCGAGACAGGTCTCCAGCCGCGCCAAATCCCAGTGCAGGTCAGGTTTGCAGGGCATCGGGATGCAGATCCCGCCCGCCATGTTGACCAGATCGGCATACAGCGAGTAGGTAGGGTCAGGGATCACCACCCGGTCGCCGGGATTGACCATCGAAAGGATGGCCGCCGCCAGCCCGGCGGTGCCGCCGTGGGTCACCAGCACCTCGCCGGTGGCAACCGGGTTGCCGCTGCGGGCGCTGATGTCATCGGCCAGCGCCTGACAGAGCGCCTTGTCGCCGAGCAGGGGGGCGTAGTGGGTGAAACCCTGCTGCAACGCCTCGGCAGCGGCCTGCACGATGCGCGGCGGCGTGTCAAAGTCGGGTTCGCCCATCGCCAGTGAGACCATATCCTGGCTGGAGGCGGGCTGCTGCACGCGCAGGGAGGTGCGCTCAACGCGCAGCACGGCCTCGGCGGCGCGGAAGGGGGTGGTCAGTGTTGGCATAAAAACCTCGTCATCCAATCATTTAAGCAGGGAGTCACGTTCAGCAAGGCACTCTGGCGGCGCGTTTTTCCAGCGGCCCGCCTCGAGATCGCCCGAGATGTCGCGCAGGGCGGTGGGCGCGATGCGCAGCTCCTCCACCACCGTGCGGGCGGGCAGGGAGGCGCAGAGCAGAATCGCCTCGGCCACGTCCTCCGGCTGCACCATCTGTTCACGCACTGCCTCGGCGGGCGGGTTGGCGCGGTTGTCCATGATCGGGGTATTGACCTCGCCCGGCAGGATGGTGGTGGCGCGCAGCCCCTCATTGCGGAAGGTGTTGTGCAGGTAGGCCATGAAGTTGCGCACCCCGGCCTTGGCGGCCCCGTAGGCCGCGCCGCCAAGCAGGTTGGGGCGCAACGCCGCCAGTGAGGAGACGGTGATGATGGTACCGTCCCGGCGGGCCAGCATGTCTGGCAGCACCGCCTGGCTGAGCAGGAAGACCGCTTTCAGGTTCACGTCCTGCACCTGCTCCCACTCTGCCTCTTCGATCCAGCGGGCGTTTAGGGTCTTGCTGGCGCTGCCAGCATTGTTGACCAGAATGTCCACCGGCCCGAGCTGTTCACGCACCCAGCCCACCAGCGCCGTCACCTCCTGCTTGCGCTCGATGTGCGCGGTATAGGCCCACGCCTGCCCGCCCTGCGCCTTGATCGCGCTGGCGACCTCCTCCAGTGGCATCGGGCGGCGGCCCACCAGCACCACCCGCGCGCCGCGCTGGGCGAACATGATGGCAGCGCTTTTGCCAATGCCGCTGCCTGCGCCGGTCACGACGACCACTTTCCCCTGTAAATTGCTCATGGCTTGCTCCCTGTCAGTGAGTGGGCGTCGATGCCGTAGTCACGCATCGCCCCCTCTTCGGTGATATACCCTTCCTGCAAATCAAACAGGATGGCCTGTGGGTCACGCGCGCTGGCGGGCATTTTGCCGCCGCCGCCCGGCATCTGGATGGTGATCTCATCCCCCGGCCGCACATCATGGCGGCCGACCGGTTTCTCCAGCGGCTGGTTGTTGATGGCGACGTAGTTGGGCGAACCCGCTGCCGCGCCCAGCACGCCCTGCGCCGGGTGTTTCTGGCGTGAGTAGAACATGCTGTGAGTGAGCGTGAAGCGGCTGGTGTTGCGTATCACCATGCGTTGCGCCACGCCGCCCCGGTAGCGCCCGGCGCCGCCGGAGTCGGGCACGATGGCCTTCTCCAGGAACAGTAGCGGCGTGGCGCTCTCAATCAACTCCACCGGCGTGGAGGACATGTTGCCGGGGAAGCCGGTTACAATGCCGTCCGCCGCCGGGCGCGCGCCGGTGCCGCCATTCACGCACAGGCTTTCGACAAACCGGCGGCCATCATCAAACTGCCCGGCGAAGACGTCACAGGTGACGGGTGCGCTGCCAGAGTGGCCCATCACGCGCCCCGGCAGGATGTCAGCGAGCGCGCTGAAGATGGCGGCGTGCGCCATGTGGCCGACCCGGTTGCGCATCTCGACCGCGCAGGGCGGGCGGGCATTGGCGATCGAGCCTTCCGGCGCGGTGACGGTAATCGACTTGAAGCAGCCCTCATTGTTCGGCAGGTGCGGCTCCAGCAGGCACTTCAGCGGGTAGACGCTGTAGGCGTAGGTAAAAGACATCGGGCAGTTGCTGCCAAACAGCGACTCCGCCGAGGAGCCGGTGTAGTCGATCACGATGTCACTGCCGCTGACAATCACCGCCACATTCAGGTGGATGTCGCCCTCGTAGTCGCCGATGTCCACCGCCGCCTCGTAGCGGCCATCCGGCACCGCCTCGATCGCCTTGCGCATGGCGTTCTCTGTCAGGGCATGGATCTTCTCGGCCAGCGGCGTCACGGACGCCAGCCCCAAATCATCCATCAGGCCCAACAGCCCCTGCGCGCCAATCTGGTTGGCGGCCAGCATCGCGTGCAGGTCACCCTCCACCTGATCTGGCGAGCGCACGTTGGCCAAAAAGAGATCCAGCAACTGTTGGTTCAGCTCGCCGCCCATCGCCAGCTTGCTGGGCGGGATCAGGAACCCCTCCTCAAACATGTCGCGGGAGGAGCCCATATTCAGCGAGCCGCCGATGTCGGACATGTGGGCAGCCGAGCCAGTGAAGGCCACCAACTGCCCGTCGCGGAACACCGGCGTGACTACGGTAACGTCGTTAAGGTGGCCGGTGCCGAGCCAGGGATCGTTGGTGACCAGGCTGTCGCCGGGTTTCAGCGTGTCAGCCGGGAATTTTGCCAGCAGGTGGCGCACCGTCGCTGGCAGGGTGCCGATAAAGACCGGTACACTGGTTTTGGGCTGCGCCAGCGAGTTGCCCTCGGCATCCATCAGCAGGCAGGAGTAGTCACCCACCTCGCGGATGATGCTGGAGAAAGCCATGTTGACCAGCGTGGCGGCCGCCTCTTCCGAGATGCTGACCAGCCGGTCCCAGGTGATGCGCAGGCTGATGGGGTCGTCAAGGAAGCGCAGGTTATCAGGGGTAGAAGAGGTCATCAGTTCAGCTCCATCAGGATATTGCCTTGTTCATCCAAAACCGCCGAGGCGCCCGGCCCAATGTAGATGGCGCACTCTTTCTCTTGCAGCAGGGCGGGGCCATGCAGGCGGCTGCCAACGGCGAAGAGGCTACGCGGCACCACCAGACAGTCACTGAAGCCCTGTTCACGGCCAAGGTAGACCTTCAGCGTTTTCGCCCGGGCGTCCGGCTCGGCCTCAACCGGGTGGTCGCGGGTGTTCAGCTTGGGCGGCGTGGTCTGCACGCGGCCACGCCAGTTCACCACTTCCACCCGCTGCCCCGGCAGGGTGCGGCCAAAGCGCGCCAGGTGGGCACGTTCAAAGGCGGCCACCAGCGAGGACACCTCGCCCTGCACCAAAAATTCAGCGGGTAGGGCGACGGTCAGCTCGGAACCCTGCCCGACGTAGCGCACATCGGCCAGCCGTTGCAGCGTAGCAGTGGCCGGATCGACATGGGCGGCGGAGAGGGTGGTGAACGCCTCATCAAAGCCTTCGGCAAATACCGCTTCCACGCGGCGGATATCCACGTTGGCATCGAGCGGGCAGCAGTCGCGGCGCACAAAGTCGGCGCTGGGCGGCGCGGTCAGCAGGCCAAAGGCGGAGTAGACGCCCGCCCCGTTCGGGAAGTAGACGCGTTTGACATCCAGTTGCTTTGCCAGTGACCACGCATGGCTGGGGCCAGCGCCGCCGAAGGCCAGCATGGTCATCTGGGAGGGGCTGACATTCTTCTCCACGGCGTGGGTGCGCAGCGCCTCGGACATCTTGCTGTTCGCCACCTCATGGATGCCCCACGCCGCCTCCTCAATCGAGAGATGCAGCGGATCGGCCACGCGCTGGATGGCCCGGCGCGCCGCCTCGACATCGAGCGTCATGCGGCCGCCCAAAAAGGCGTCCGGGTCGAGCAGCCCGAGCACCAGATTGGCGTCCGTAACGGTGGGCTGATCGCCGCCGCGGCCATAGCAGGCTGGCCCCGGCCAGGCGCTGGCGCTCTCCGGCCCAATCTCCAGCAGGCCAAGGGAGTCCACGCGGGCGATGCTGCCGCCGCCAGCGCCAATCTCAATCATGTCCACCACTGGCAGTTTCACCGGCAGGCCGCTGCCCTTGAGCAGGCGATCGGCGCGCCCGACCTCATAATCGGTGGTGATGGAGGGTTCGCCGTGGCGCACCACACAGGCCTTGGCGGTGGTGCCACCCATGTCGAAGGCCAGCACCTGGCTGATGGCATTGCGGCGCGCGAAGGCGGCAGTAGCGACAATGCCGCCAGCCGGGCCGGACTCAATGATGCGGGTCGGGTAGTCTGCGGCCACCTGCGGGGCCATCAGACCGCCGTTGGAACCCATCACCAGCCAGTCGCAGGTAAAGCCGCCCTCACGCAGCTTGCTCTCCAGCCGCGCCATGTAGCGGCGCGCCTTGGGTTTCACAAAGGCGTTCATCGCCGTCAGCACGCCACGGTCATACTCACGGATTTCGCGGGAGACTTTATGGGAGACGGAAACCGACACGCCCGGCAGCTCGCGCGCCAGAATGGATTCGATGCGCATCTCATGCTCCGGCCAGGCGTAGGCGTGCATACAGAGCACCGCGACAGACTCGTAGCCCTCTGCACGCAGCGTGGCCGCCAGTTGCGTCACCTCCGCCTCATCCAGCGGCGTGACAACGTCACCACGCGCCGTGACGCGCTCCGTGATCTCATAGGCCTGTGAGCGTGGCAGCAGCGGCTGGGCCGGGGCGCCATTCAGGTCATAGATGTCGTAACGGTACTCACGCCCCAGCACCAGCACGTCGCGGAAGCCGCGTGTCACCACCAGCGCGGTTTTCGCCCCACGGCGCTCCAGCAGGGCATTGATCGCCAAGGTGGTGCCGTGGGTGATGGTGTGGATATCACTTGCCTGTAGCCCGGCCATCGCCACCAGCTGGGTCAGCCCGGTATAGGCCCCCTCTGACGGATCCTCCGGCGTGGTCAGGGTTTTGTGGCGCAGCGCCTCGCCCGTCTCATCATTCAGCAGCACCAGATCGGTAAAGGTGCCGCCAATATCAAACCCCATGCGCCAGGGTGATGTGTTTTTCATAATGACCTCGAATACAGTTCAGATTGCTTTGGCCTGCCGTTACTCATCACGGAGCGGCTTGCCGACAGTTTCTTTGAGCACGAAGGCGCTGATCAGCGTGATGCCAGCGGTCAGCATCACCATATAGCTGGGGATGGCGGCGATGCCGGTCAGCCCGATAAGCCAGGTCATCAGCAGCGGCGCGGAGCCGCCGAAGATCACCGTAGAGAGGTTGAAGCCGATGCTGTAGGCGCTGTAGCGGACGTTGGTCGGGAACATCTCGGCCAGCGTGGTCTGGATCACTCCGGCGTGGCCAGCGAAGGCCAGCGCCAGCAGGATGGCGGCCATGCAGGCCAACGGCATCATGCCCAGCGTCAGCAGCCAGAAGCAGGGCCACGCCAGCACGCCCATCATCAGCGCCGAGGCGATCAGCAGCGGACGGCGGCCAAGGCGATCAGAGAGCCAGGCCATCAGCGGGATGGCCGCCACGATGGTCACCAGCCCGGATGCGGTGACCATCAGGCTCTGGATCTGCGAGAAGTGCATCACCTTGTTGAGGTAGGTGGGCATATAGACAAACAGGATGTAGTAACCCGGCCCATTGACGGCGGGCAGCGTAATCGCCAGCGCAATCGCCTTCAGGTGGCGGCGGGAGGTCAGCACCTCGCGGATCGGGTTGCGCACCACACGCTGGCTGGATTTCACCAGCTGGAAGTGGGGCGTGTCCTCAATGCGGGTGCGGATGTAGACGCCCACCAACGCCATCGGGATTGCCAGCAGGAACGGGATACGCCATCCCCAGCTGTTCATCGCCTCGGTGCCCAGCACGCTCATCAGCACCGTAATCAGCAGGCTGCCAAACAGCAGCGCGATGAAAGAGCCCATCACCAGCGGTGACATCACCACCGCGCGCCGGTGGTCTTCCGCATACTCGGCGACAAACGAACCCGCGCCAGAAACCTCACCGCCAGCGGAGAAGCCCTGTACAATGCGCAGCAGGATCAGCAGCACCGGGGCCATCCACCCCAGGGTGGCAAAGCCCGGCAGCAAGCCAATGGCGGCGGTGGCAAGCGAGATCATCAGCAACAGCACCGCCAGCAGCTTTTGGCGGCCCATCTTGTCACCCAGATAACCGCAAATGATGCCGCCGAAGGGGCGCACCACAAAGCTGACGGTAAAGCCGAGGTAGGTGAGCATCAGGCCCGAATCGGTAAGGCTCATGTCACTGGCGGAGAAGACCAGCACCAGCGAACTGACCAGCAGGCCATAGATGCCGTAGTCATACCACTCCACAAAGGAACCGACGCCGCCAGCCAGCGAGGCGCGGCGCACGGCATTGCTTTTGTGGGCGCGATCTTTCGGCAGCGCGTAATCGATGGATGCCGCGTGTGATTTCGTCATGTGATTGCCCTGGAACAGTGTGGAAACCGGCCGGGAGGGTGTCGCCCGGCGCGAATAAAGCCTCAGCGGTACTGTTTGGTGACCTCTGCGGTCATCTCCGCCTCACGTTTTGCCACCTCTTTCACCTTTTGCAGCACCTCTTCCGCGCGCCGCAGGGGAATGATGATGAGGCCATCGTCGTCACCGACCACGATGTCGCCTGCACAGCAGACCACGCCGCCGATGGAGACCGGCTCGCCAATTACGCCGGGGCCATTTTTGTAGGGGCCAGCGGGCGAGACGCCCCGGCAGTAGGTGGGGAAGCCGGTGGATTCGATCACCTGACGGTCACGCACTGCCCCGTCAATCACCTGCGCGACGGCCCCGGCATGTTGAAAGCGTTGCGTCAGCTGCTCCCCCACCAAGGCCCGATCGGTGTGGCCCATGCCATTCACCATAATCACGTCATCCGGCTTAATATAATCAAGTGCCTTGATGACAGCGGCATTATCACCTGCCGTGACTTGTATCGGGAATGCAAAGCCGACGAAATACATGCCCTGATTAATCGGCGTAATGCCCGAGTCACACATATTGAGACGTTCCATCGCGTCACCAATATTAGCCACCGGGAAGGCGGCGAAGGCGTCCAGCCATTTATTATCGGGGCGGGAAGTGGCTTCCAAAATACGTACATCAGCGGTTTCAAGAGACATCGCAAGACCCTTTAAATTTGAAAATACGTTATCAAGTGAGAATCTTTTATCACTTAGATTGGGCGCTTATCAATCACTTTTTTCCGGGCTTGTGAAGCATTTGTGATGGAGATCGAGATTGGTAACATTCATGCAACCTGAATGGTGTATCATTGCAATGCGTTGTTTTTTAATATTTTAATCGGAGTGTTGCACGGGTTTTTTGGCCCATTCAACGCAACGACAGGAAGAATTAGCCTGCCCGGCGGCCTTCATAGGGCTTTCTTATGCCTCTTTCACCAAAAAAGTGCACACCGGTAAATAAATGGGGAATATATGCCAGATAATGGTGCAACAATCCTATTTCACCCTACGCTTTTAATTGCCATTGTGAAAATGACGGGCAAATTCAATCACCCAAGGTGCACGATATTGGGCTGTCAGGCAGAAGAAAGGCTTCTGCCGCCCGTGAAAAAATAAATCGTTATTTCCATGTCTCTCTTGTCAATTAATCTGGTAACTTTGTGATCTATGCTCCACTCTTTTTATGAGTGGATTGCCGAAGGGAAATATCTGCCGTAGAACCTCACTCACCTATTTTTATCGATTGGGAGATGCAATGAATACGCTGTTCGATTTATCTGGCAAAACTGCGCTTATTACCGGTTCAACCCGTGGCCTTGGCTTTGCCTATGCGATGGGGCTGGCGGAAGCCGGTGCCAGCGTCATTCTCAATGGCACCCGTCAGGCGCATATGGATACCGCACTGGCGCATTTGCAGGAGCACGGCATCAAGGCGCGGGGCTTTTTGTTCGACGTCGCCAAGGAGGAGGAGATTGAACAGGTGTTCAGCCAGCTCGACAGCGAAGGCGTGCAGGTGGACATCGTGATCAACAACGCTGGCATCCAGTTTCGCCAGCCGATGCTGGATCTGGCCCTGAGCGACTGGCAGCGGGTGATTGACACCAACCTCACCAGCGCCTTTTTGGTGGCGCGTGCGGCGGCGCGGCGGATGGTGGCCCGCAACAGCGGCGGCAAGATCATCAACATCGGCTCGCTGACCAGCGAGGCCGCGCGCGCCACGGTGGCCCCCTACACGGCGGCCAAGGGCGGCATCAAGCTGCTCACCAAGTCGATGGCGGCCGAGTGGGCGCAATACAATATCCAGTCCAATGGCATTGGGCCGGGCTATATCCTGACGGATATGAACGAGGCGCTGGTCAATGACACCGCCTTTAACGCCTGGGTATGCAGCAGCAACCCGTCGGGGCGCTGGGGCAACCCGCAGGAGCTGGTGGGCACCGCCATCTATTTGGCCTCTGATGCCTCCGCCTATGTGAATGGCCAGATGATCTACGTCGATGGCGGCTGGCTGGCCACGCTGTAAGCCCTTATTTCCCTTTCAAGCAGGAGCCAGTATGCAGCAGAAGCAGGTCAATGCCGTGGTCATCACACAGGCGCATGAAGTGAGTTGCCAGCCACATAAAGTGGTCTGGGAGGCGGATCAGGTTCTGGTCAAGGTCGAGCGCGGAGGGATCTGCGGATCGGACATCCACTATTTTCTGCATGGCCGCGCTGGCATGTCAGTGCTGAAAGCGCCGATGGTGCTGGGCCATGAGCTGATTGGCCGGGTGGAGCAGGCCCCGGCAGAGAGCGGCCTGCACGCCGGGCAGCTGGTGGCGATCAACCCGTCGCAGCCCTGTCGCCGTTGCACGTTTTGCCTTGAGGGCCAACCCAACCTGTGTCGCGCCATGCGCTTTATGGGCAGCGCCCAGTTCTTCCCCCATGTGAACGGCGGTTTTGCCGAGTATGTGGCGGTGCCGCCTGAACAGTGCGTGCCCTACGATCCGCAGGCCGATGCGCGCGTGATGGCCTTTGCCGAGCCACTGGCGGTCTGCATCCATGCCATCCGGCAGGCGGGCGATCTGGTGGGCAAAAAGGTGCTGGTCACCGGTGCCGGCCCCATCGGCTGTCTGGTAATTGCCGCGGCGCTGGCCGCCGGTGCCGCCCATATCACCGCCACCGATTTGAGTGAGCGATGCCGGGCGCTGGCGCTGGAGATGGGTGCCCATGCGGTCGCCGATCCGCGTGATGAGGCGCTCACCGCCGAGTGGACAGAAAATGGCGGGGTATTTGACGCCAGCTTCGAGGCGTCAGGCGCACCGGCGGCGATTGCGGCGCTGGTGGCCTATACGCGCCCCGGCGGCACCCTGATCCAACTCGGCATGGGCGCGCCCGAGATCAATTATCCGGTCGGCAGCCTGCTGGTGAAGGAGCTGGCACTGAAAGGCTCGTTCCGCTTCAACGGGGAGTTTGAAACTGCCGTGCGCTGGCTGGAGTCAGCCCGCATCAATCCCCTGCCGCTGCTGAGTGCCGAAATGCCGATGCAGGAGGCGGCCGAGGCATTGGTGCTGGCCGCAGACAAGGGAAGGGCGGCCAAGGTACAGCTGACGTTTTAATTAATAGTCACGTGACAAGTGACGTTGTCACCTCGGCAGGAGCGTTTTCGCCATACGGTAGTTGTGGATCAGCACCCCGTGGCGCAGGAACTCCTGCCGCTCCACCATCTGGAAGCCTTGACGCTCAAATAGCCGACGGGCGGCCTCGCTCGCTTCGACAAACAGCCGGCTGATACCAGCTTCACGCGCCGCCACCTCCAGCGCCAAGTAGAGCGCCGCGCCCACGCCGGTTCCGACCTGTGCTGGATGGCAATAGAGGTGATCGATATGCCCGTTCATCTCTACATCGCCATAGGCAATGGGTTGGCCGCTTTCATCAACGACCACCAGGAAAATCCGGTTTTCAGCTTGCCGGAGATACCTGGCTGGGTCAGGTCTGGCCGGACTCCAAACCGCAACCTGTTCAGCGGAGTAGTCCCGAATGCCCGCTTCACGCACTGAGGCATGGAAAAGATCTGCCAGTGCGCTGGCATCGGAGGGTGCAAAAGGACGAATTAACATGGTAGAAATTCCTTTTGTTATCATTTCTGGCATAAAGAGAAGGGAACATGATGATCAAACTGACGGGTCGTTTGCTGTGCAAAAACGTGGAGGAGTCTGAGCTTGTCCGCCGCTTCTTGCCTGAACATATCAGGCTGACCAAAGAGGAAACCGGCTGTCTGGCATTCAATGTGACCGAGACGGCTGATCCGCTGGTGTGGCAGGTCGAGGAGCTGTTCAGTGACCCGCAGACGTTTGCCCTGCATCAGGCCAGAACCAAGGCCTCCGAATGGGGCCGCGAGACGCGGGCGATTGTCAGGGAGTACCAGATCACGGAGGGGAATCAGGGGGCGTAAACGTCAGGCGGCGATTTTTGGTTTTTTGTTCCTATGAGAACCAAAATTTAACTTAAACGCAAATGAAATTGCATTTTTGCGGGTTGAAAGTTGCAGGGGCGCGGCGGTAAATGCCTGCCCCACAGGGTGGGGGCAGGCGCAGGGTTCGGGTCAACCGGCCCACACGGCAGGACGGCGGTTATGCCAGGGGAAGGCGCGCTCAAGCTGTCCCGCCAGTTTCACCAAGGCTGGCTCCTGATTAAAGGCCGCGAAAAACTGCATACCCATCGGCAGGTTATGTGAATCACTGAACCCCAACGGCACCGACATGGCCGGTGTGCCGCACACATTGGCCAGCGCGGTGAATGGGGAGTGATCAAATACGTGGTGCATCCAGCCGCGCCCATCCAGATCCGCTTGATGGCGGTTGTAGTGGCCCAAAACCTCGGGGAGATTGGGCAGGGTGGGCGTCAAGAGCATGTCGTAGCGCTGGTAGAATTGCCCCATCTTTTGGGTGACGGTGTTGCGCATATGCATCGCCCCCACCAACTCGATGGCCGTCAGCTCATGGCCCAGCCGCCATAAGGCCAGGTTGGAGGGTTCGAGCAACGCTGGCCCGACCGTGCTGTTGGTGGCTGAAGCCAGCGCATCAATCCAGGCCGCAGTGTTGGATGCCCAATAACGGGCGTTCATCTCCACGAAGGCATCCCAGCTCAGGCCGATGTCAGGTGTCACCTCCTCTACCTGATGACCAAGCGAGATAAGGTGCGCGACCGTCTGTTCCAACGCCCTGACCACTTCCGGGGCGCTGCGCTGGCCATTCAGCGGATCGGTCATCACACCGATGCGCAACGTGCCCGGATCGGCGTTCACACAGGAGATGAGGCGCTGGGAAAGGGGAGCAATCACAAAAGGATCGCCGCTGCTGTTGCCCTGAACAGCGTCCAGCAGTGCGGCGCTGTCCCGTACCGTCCGGCTGACAAAACCATGCACCGCAAGGCCAGACCACACTTCGTCAACATCTGGCCCCATGCTGATGCGCCCACGGCTGGGCTTTAGCCCAAACAACCTATTGGCGGAAGCCGGTATCCGAATCGAGCCGCCACCGTCTGTCGCATGGGCGGCAGGCACCATCCCTGACGCCACGGCCACGGCAGAGCCACCGCTTGATCCGCCGGCGCTGTAATCCGTGTTCCACGGATTACGCGTACCGCCATTAAATTGAGGCTCGGTGGTGGTACTGGCGGCCAGCTCTGGCGTGGTGGTTCGCCCCAGCAGCACCAATCCTGATTCCCGCATTTTTTGCGTGAGATGTGAGTCGTGCGCGGAGACCTGATCCGCCGCCAGACGGCTGCCGAGCTGGTTGCGCCGGTTTTTCACCGAAATACCCAGATCTTTGACCAACATCGGTACGCCGCCCAAGTGCCCTTGGGCATGGTGCGTTTCGCCTTCCCACATTTCAATGACGGCAGACAAGGAGCCATTGACCGCATTGATCGCTTTTACGGCTGCGCGTTGCACTTCTTCAGGCTTGACCTCGCCATTGGCGATGAGTTGAGCCAGGCCGACAGCATCGTAGGAAGTATATTCTGAACTGTTCATAGTGATCCGATGGATTGCAGGTGAAGACGTATACCCCTACCGGGTGTATACTGTTTAGTATCGCGCAATACTTGTGAGTATCGTACGATACTAAACAGTATCATTGCAATGAGGAATGTATGCCCAGAAGTAGCCAACCACGTTTGCCCCCGCGGGATCGCCTGTTACAGGCCGCAGAAGTGCTTTTTTATCAACAAGGTATCACGCACGTCTCCGTTGATATGATTGCGGAGAGAGCACAATCCACCAAAATGACGCTCTATCGCCATTTCGCCTCAAAAGAGGTATTGGTGCTCGAGTGGATCGGATTGTTGGTTGAGGATTATGGCCATCGTTTTGATCAGCTGGCCGAACAGCATCCTGATGATCCTGTTGCGCAGCTGATGGAGTTTGGCCGCTTTATTGCCGACAGCCTTGGCAGTACGTCGCAACGCGGCTGTCCGTTCACCAATACGCTGGCTGAAATAGGTGGGCAATTTACGGAAGTGCGTGATGCGATCATTGCCCATAAACAGCGGCAGTATCAGCGCATCGTCGCGCTGTGCAAACAGGCGGGCGCTTCCGATCCACAACTGCTGGCGAAAGAGGTCACCCTGTTGCTGGAGGGGGTACAGGTAGTGGCGCAAAATGCGGGGTTTGAAGATCCGGCAGGCTCTATGCTCCAACTGCTTCACTTCAGGCTTTCCAACCTTGCCTGAACCTGTGCTTTTTAGACTTTTCTACATAATTGCGCTACGCGAAATCTGAATAATTAGCAGGGAATTACCCCAGCAGATTTCACGTAGCGCAATGTTTGGTTGTTGCTATTTTCACCGGTTGTAAAAGAGTTAAACACGAGAGTTATCAGGGGCTTCAAGAATATAACTTTATATAAGTCCCATTATATAAGGTTATAGAGTGAGGTGGTCACTCCTTGTTCATCAGTGATGTCACATGAGTACAGCCGATTCCTTGCATAAAAAAGCCTGCGCTAATGCGCAGGCTTGAGGCGAGAGTCAGCGATAGTACTGGTGTGCTCTCCGCGAGTTGTGCTTCCAGCTTTTGGCTACGCGATAAATACTTGTCGGGAAATCATCCCAGTTATCTGGCAATAACTTGCCGCGCGCCTTTCTAAGCTTGAGGGGGTACTCCCGATACTCAATCTCGTGCAGGTAGTAGTAACTTCTCTCTTGCTTGGTGCTGAACTGCTTAAAGGTAAGACTTCTTAATCGATAAAAGTAAGTATAAGGGCTACCTAAAGGGCGGCACGGTTTAACGAACTTATAGTGATCTTTGAGTTTTTTCATGACACTTCCAAACTAATGGTGGATTAGTTAGAAGTGTCCTCTCGCGAAGTAGTCCATGAGCGTTCTCCCTGTTATTACAATACTTAATCTTTTGGCGGAATGGTATTTAACATAAATAGCATTAACTGCACCTAATGGTTTTCCTCTTCCACCATGGTCACTGGGTTATCAAACCCAACCCGGCCGATGAATGGCAGGCGCAGCGCGGGCGATTTGATGTCTATGCCCAGATTCAGCCCCAGCACATTGACCTCCACTCCCTCCTGTACGCCCAAGGTCACGCCCAGTACGCCCAGCAAAGAGACTTGCAAACCTCTGCCGGAGGGTGGCAGGCCAATCGGGTTCAGCAAAGGGCGATAATCTTTGCCGATGGCGTTGGATGGCAGATCGAGCGCCAGTTCTGGCACCTCGCGGCCAATGTGGGCCATAAAGGTGTTGCTGTTCGGGCCGGGCCAGGCGTGGTAGGTATTGGGATAAGGATAACTCTTTATCGCCGCCAAAATGTGCGGAATCATCGCCTCCGCTTCCGCGCCGTGGTGCGACACCAGCAGCCGTGGGCGCGAGCCAAACCAGTAGCCGTCGGGGATCGCGTAGTCGCGCCGGACAACGTTGGAGCCTCCCCAGCCAATCACATCATAGCGGGTGTATTGGGTCTCGCCGGCCTTTTTGAAGATGATCCACGGATGCACCGCCACCATGCCGCGCCAGCCATAAGTCGGCGCGCCATAAACCTGCACAATGGCTATCTTGCTGAATTTGACCGGATCGGGCGCAATGGAGGCGGAATCACGTCGGGCTGTCGCCCAACTCTGGCTTGGCGGGTCTTCCCTAGCTTGGGAAGCCTTCGCATAACTGTAACCCAGTGATATTACTATAATAAAGATATAACAGAGACTTAACCACTTAATATAAGTCATAGCGTGTTCGAGGTTGTCACCTTGGTTAAAAAAACACCGTAATGCAAATCAACGGCTGACGCAAGGGTTCAAAAATCATTTAATGCCGACGGGGCGGTGAGGAAGGTAATAGAGGAGAAAGACCCCCTCCGGCGAGGGAGGGGGAAGAGGCTTACTCAGCCAGTCTGTAGCGCTCCAGCCAGTGCGCATACTGGGCTGGCAGTACCCAGGTCGGGCGCTCAGCCTCCAGCTTTTTCGCCAGACGCAGGGTGTAGTGCGGATCGGCCAGGAAGGCGCGGCCAATCATCACCAGATCCATATCGCCTTCGGCAATACAGCGCTCAGCAACGTCGGCGCGCTCTACGCCCCAGGAGGAGGCCACCGGCAGTCCGGCCTCTTCACGTACGCGATGCGCAACCGGCGCCAGGAAGCCCGGCCCCCAAGGAATGTTGCTGTCCGGGGTGGAGAAACCGACGCTCACGCTCAGCATATCCAGCCCTTTCTCACGCAGAATGGTGGTCAGTTGGATCGCCTCGGCGAGGGTCTCCTCATCGCGGCCATCATACTCGATCACGCCGAAACGGGCGGTCAGCGGCAGATCCTGCGGCCATACGTCGCGAACGGCATCGAACGTCTCGATCAAGAAGCGGCTACGGCCAGCGAAGTCACCGCCGTACTCGTCGGTACGCTGGTTGGCGTGCACGGAGAAGAAGCTCTGTGCCAAATAGCCGTGGGCGAAGTGCAGCTCGAGCCACTCAAAGCCCGCGTCGCGCGCGCGGCGGGCCGCCGCGACGAAATCGGCCATGACACGTTTGATCTCCTCTTTGCTCATCGCCTTAGGCACTTTTGGCAGGCCCTGACCAAAGGCGATGGCAGAAGGTGACAGCGTCTCCCAACCGCGTGCGTCGTCAGTCGGGATATGGTCGTCGCCTTCCCACGGCGCGTTGGCGCTCGCCTTGCGGCCAGCGTGGGCGATCTGGATGCCCGGCACCGCACCGGCCGCCTTGATGGCGGCAGCGACTTTTGCCAGCTCAGCGGCCTGCTCGTCGTTCCAGATACCGAGATCGGAAGGGGTGATGCGCCCTTCCGGTGCCACGGCCGTCGCCTCAACAATCACCAGACCGGCGCCGCCGCGTGCCAGGCCCGCGTAGTGCACGTGGTGCCAATCATTCGCCAGCCCGTCTACCGCGGAGTACTGGCACATCGGCGGGATCGCGATGCGGTTTTTGAGCGTAACGTTCTTCAGTTTAAACGGCGTAAACAACTGGGCCATGATTACCTTCTCTTAATGCCAAAACAGGGAGTGCCGCCAGAGGCTGGCGGACAGGGGGATATAGCCTAGTGCCTTTCCACCCAGAGGGAGTTGGCATTTGTGCGGTTCTGCTGGCGGCACGGTTCTGCTTATCATTGGTTATACTCAATGGATGTTGAGCAATCCGGGAGCCGTTTATGATTCAAACAATGGAAGAACTTGATAAGGTCCGTGACGCCTGTTATCGCATGGTCACCCGCCGCTCATCGCTCTCTGGTGTGGCATCGGCGGTGCCGTTGCCCGGCGTGGATGTGGGGTCTGATGCCGCTATCCTGCTGGAGATGCTGCCGGCCATCAGCAAGAGGTTCGAACTGACGGAATCGGATATTGAAAACCTCGATCCTACCGCCAAGGCGCTGGTACTGACCACCGCCGGTAGCGTGGGATCAAAGGTAATAGGCCACTCGATTACCCGTGATTTGGTGATCAGGCTGCTGAAAAAAGCCGGCATGAAAATGGCCTCCAAGCAGCTGGTAAAATATGTGCCCTTTGCTGGCCAGGTAATTGCCGCTGGCATCGGTTTTGCTGCGATGAAATATATCGGCAATGCCCACGTTGATGCCTGCTATCAAGTGGCGAAAAGTTATATTGAAAAACAGGGCGCGCCGTTGCCAGACGCCGCCCGTTAACCTGCCATAACTGGGGCAGGCCAGCTGCCTGCCCTGCCCTTTTCCTGCCGTAATAACGCTTCCTTTATTAACTGTTAACATTTCCTTGCTTTGATAATCACAATGCGTATAGTTCTCATTTGTTTTCCTTTCGTTGGCATGAGGAGCTGCGCCTGCTTTTGCGCGGAAATGCGACGTCTGGACACTATCCTGCCTGGAGAGCGGCTCTGATCCCTGCGTTGGGTGGCGGTGCGCCGCTTGCCAATGCAGAACATTAAAAATAATCAGAGTGGAAAAAGTATGCTTTCGAATATCAGGGAAAAGGGCAACCGCGCGGCGATGCCAACCGCGGCCACAGGTTTGTCGCTGCTGGCAGTAATGGTGTCAACCGCGCTCTACACCACGCAGGCACAGGCAGAAGAGGCAGCGGATACACTGGTGGTCAGCGCCGATGCCGGTAACGGCAGCACTAATACCGACGCACAGGATTACACCGTAAAAACCACCACCGCTGGCACCAAAATGCTGCTAGTACCGCGTGACGTGCCGCAGTCTGTCAGTATCATCAGCAAGCAGCGCATGGCTGACCAGAACCTGCAAACGGTGTCAGATGTGCTGAATAACACCACCGCCATCTCCCCCGTGGTGGCAGACAGCGATCGCGTGACCTTCTACTCCCGTGGCTTCCTGATCACCAACTTCCTCTACGACGACATTCCGACCACCATCAGCGACGTCTGGAACTTCGGCGATCAGGCCGGTGATACCGCCATCTATGACCGGATCGAAGTGGTACGCGGCGCGACCGGCCTGATGAGCGGCGCGGGCAACCCCTCTGCCTCAGTGAACATGGTGCGCAAGCACGCCGACAGCCGTGAGCTGACCGGCTCACTCTCCGCCAGCTACGGCAGTTGGGACAAACAGCGCTACGTGGCGGATGTCTCCGCGCCGCTGACCGACTCCGGCAACGTGCGTGGCCGCGTCGTGGCGGGCTATCAGGACAATGACACCTGGCTCGATCGCTACCACTCGCGCAAGAAGTTCTTCTACGGCGTGATCGACGCGGATCTGACCGACTCCACCACCCTCTCCGTGGGGTATGACTATCAAGATAGCCACACCTCCGATCCGACTTGGGGCGGCATTCCGACCTGGTACAGCGACGGCAGCCGCACCCATTACGATCGCAGCTTCAATGCCGCGCCAGATTGGGCCTATACCGACATTGACTCGAAAAAGGTGTTCGCCACCCTGACCCAGCGCTTTGACAGCGGCTGGCTGATGAAGGTGAACGGCAGCCACGATGAAACCAAATTCGACTCGCGCCTGATGTACCCCTCCGGCTACCCGGACAAAACCACCGGCAGCGGCGTCATGGGCTACGGCGGCTGGAACACCGGCAAACGCAAGATCGACGCGCTGGACGCCTACGCCAGCGGCCCGTTCGAACTTTTCGGCCGTCAGCATGAACTGGTGGCAGGCGTCAGCTACAGCCGCCAGAACAACCACTATTTCAATACCCAGTCCACCCTGAGCGAATCGGACATCGGCAACTACAACCAGTGGGACGGCAACATCGCCTACCCGACGTGGAGCCCGTGGGTGGATTACCAGAATGACACCGTCATCCAGAAATCCGCCTACACCGCCGTTCGCTTCTCGGTGACCGATCCACTGCACCTGATCGCCGGTGCCCGCTACACCAACTGGCGCGCAGGTGGCTCCACCACCAACGATCAGGAAGATGACGTGACGCCATACGCTGGCGTGGTGTATGACATCAACGACGCATGGTCAGCCTATGCGAGTTACACCTCCATCTTCCAGCCGCAGCAGTACCGCGACAGCAACAATAACTACCTCAAGCCGGTGAAGGGCAAGAGCTATGAGACCGGCGTGAAGTCCGACTGGTTCAACGGCCGCCTGACTACCTCGCTGTCACTGTTCCGCATCGAGCAGGACAACGTGGCGCAGAGCGATGGCAGCTACATCCCCGGCAGCCAGGAGCTGGCCTACACCCCGGTGCAGGGCACGGTCAGCCGCGGCGTGGAGTTTGAGCTGAACGGGGCGCTGACCGACAACTGGCAGATGACCTTCGGCGCGTCACGCTATATCGCCAAGGCCAAAGATGGCACGGCGGTCAACCCGAACCTGCCGCGTACCCAGCTGAAGCTGTTCACCCGTTACCAGTTGCCAATGCTGCGCGATCTGACCGTGGGCGGCGGCGTGAACTGGCAGAACGCCACCTGGAAAGAGGGCGATGGCCCGCTGGGCACCATGCGTGCGGAACAGGGTAGCTACGCGCTGGTCAACCTGTTCGCCCGCTACCAGATCACCAAGCAGCTGTCGGTACAGGGCAACATCAACAACCTGTTTGATAAAGAGTATTACGACTATCTCGACATCTACGCGGTCTATGGCGCACCGCGCAATGCCTCAGTCACGCTTAACTACGACTTCTAACCCCCACCTTCTGGCCCCGTTTCACGGGGCCATTTTTTGTCTGGCACTTCTCTGAAAATTGCTGACATTGCTCACATATGTAACGATTATGTTGCATATTATGAGCACCCTCTGACATCACTAAAACGGGAGTAGATGATGAAAGAACGTGCATTATTTGAGGAACTTGTGCAGGGATTAGATGCGTGGGACGAGAGAACCACTGGCAAGCGCACGCTGCCAGCCTACCGTCCGGCCAACAAGCCGCTGACCCTGAAAGCTGGCGAACTGACGGCCATCCGGGAGTCCCTCAAGATCCCCGCAGCGCTGTTTGCCGACTACCTGCGCATTGATGAACCGACCTACCAGCGTTGGGAGGCGGGCACCACCCAGCCGAATCCTCAGGCGGTCTTGCTGATCCGTATGGTGCAGCGCGACCCGAACATCCTGGCCGCCCTTGTCACCCTATAAGCGGCCAAGAACCGGCCCGCAGTAAACCGGTTCGCCCGCCCTGCCCGGTTCGCCATGCCGGGCACCCTCCTCCTGTTCCTTCCAGCCAGATTAAGTGCGATAGTGGTGCCCCTCTCCCGCCCCCCGCGGTTGACGCGCAACACATAAGGAACCGGTAGCGGATGCGATTGCGATTCACCCTGTTATCCCTGCTCACCCTGGCCCCAGCGGTCTGGGCGCACCCCCACAGTTTTATCGATATGCAAGCCACCCTGATTCAGCAGCAGAACGCCCTGACCGGTATCGAGATGCGCTGGACGATGGATGAGATCACCTCCGCCGATCTGCTTTATGATGCTGGCGATGCCAAGGCTGGCTCCGAGATATGGAAAAAGCTGGCGGCGGAGGTGATGGCCAACGTGCTGGCCCAGCACTACTTCACCGAGTTCTACCACGGCGGCCAGCCGGTCAAGTTCAAGAACCTGCCGCCCTCCTACCGCCTGCTGCGTGAGGGCCGCAAGGCGGTGCTGGAGTTTGTGCTGCCGCTGGCGACGCCGCAGCCGCTGAAGGGCCAGACGTTCCACTTCTCGACCTTTGATCCCAGCTACTTTGTCGATATGCACTATGAGAGCGCGCTGCGCATCGCCCTGCCAGCCGGGATGGAAGCGTGCAACATCACGCTGGACACCCCGGCGCCAGACGCCTCGTTGCAGGCGTATGCGCTGTCGCTGGATAAGGCGGATGCCCCACCGGAGGAGATGGATTTGGGCCAGCAATTTGCCCAGAGGGTGACGCTGACATGTCAATGAATGACGCGGCGAAGGCCGCCCTCCGTCCGCGCTGGCTGGCGCTATGGCCGTTGCTGCTCCTGCTGGCTGGCGTGGCGTTCGCGGGTTTCTGGTTACGCAGCGCGTGGCCCGCGTTGCTCTTTCAGGGCATCCAGTGGCAGAAGGTGTTCCATGACCGGATGATCGCCCTGCTGCAACAGGTGCATGACGCCCCGCATCAGGCGGGCGCGGTGCTGATGCTGTTCAGCCTGCTGTATGGCATTTTCCACGCCGCCGGGCCGGGGCACGGCAAGGTAGTGATCGTCACTTACCTCACCACCCACCCCGCGCGGCTGAAAAGCAGCCTGCAACTGACGCTACTGGCTTCCCTGTTGCAGGGCGCGGTGGCGGTGGTACTGGTCACGCTGATGCTGGGCGTGCTGCACCTCTCTTCGCGCCAGCTGCATCTCAGCAGTTTCTGGCTGGAGCGCATGAGTTACCTGCTGGTCGCCGGGCTGGGAGCCTATCTGAGCCTGCGGGCAGGGCGCGCGGCGTGGCAGAGCGTCCGGGCGCTGCGTCAGCCGATCCGGCGTTTGGTGCCGGTAGGGCATGTCCATAGCGCTGACTGTGGTTGCGGCCATCGCCACATGCCTTCCGACGATGAGCTGAAGGGCGCGGCAGGCTGGCGCACCCGCGCCGCGCTGGTGCTGTCGATGGGATTGCGCCCCTGCTCGGGCGCGCTGATGATGCTGCTGTTTTCCAAGGTGATCGGCGTCTACGTCTGGGGCGTGCTATCGGCGTTTGTGATGGCGATCGGCACTTCGCTCACCCTGTCTTTGCTGGCGCTGTTTGTACACAGCTTCCGCGCGCTAGCCCTGCGCAGCCAGCGCGGCCGCCCTGCCCCGGCTTGGTGGCGCATCGCCCGGCCCACACTGGCGTTGGCCGGCGGCCTGCTGCTGATCGCCGCTAGCATCCTGCTGTGGTTTACCGCCCAACCCGCCCTCTCCGGCGGCCTGCGCCCCCTGTTTCGCTAAAGGCAACCCTGGCCCCCATGATGGGGGCTTTCAGCCCGCTCCAATTCCCAGCCTATAGGCACTGATGAGCACTGTTATTGTGCTCCGTGCTAATGATTAGAATGTAAAGTGTGTTGTAACTAACAATGTTGGTGAATAGATCTCGCAATTATCATCACTTGGAATTGGCTTCACGCCGTAATCCAGGCCGTGAAGCGCAAGTAATTCATGACACGTTGATGCAGAGTATGTGCTGCAAGGTGTGAATCATTTACTAAATTGGCACCTATTAAGTGTCTAAAAGGTACCAAAACGTCACCCTTTTTACACCAATCCTAAATTCCCACGGAAATTGTCTGCAAGGTAGTCCTCGTCCAGCAGGTGACGTCTGCGTAGCTCTGGCAGCAGGCCGTTGAGCAGCAGATCCTGTTGGTCAGGGTTGCCAAGGCCATGCAGGGAGATCACATCCAGAATGCCCGCGCGGTAGCGCTCTTCAATCGCGTCTGCCAGCGACTCCGGTGTGCCTGCGGTGAACCAGTGGCCGGTCTCCTGCGCCTTAACCACCAGCTCGCGCAGCGTCAGTCCTTGCAAAGCAAAGCGTTTGAAGATCTCCGCGCGGCCGCGTCGGCGGTTGACCTGGCTGATGTCTGGCAGCAGCGCGGCGGGCAGTGGCTTGTCTAGCGGCAGGTGGGCGAGATCCAGTTCGCCGCCCAGCATGTCGGCCACCTTTAACCGGCCACGCTCATAGTCGATGCGCTCATGCTTCTCCCGCAGGCGGCGCGCGACGTCATCCGGGCTGTCGCCAATCACTGAATGGAATGAGTTCATGATCAGCGGCATCACCGCCCGGCCCAGCGCCTGCGCTTGCTGGCGTACGCCCGCCACAAAGCGCTGCGCATCCTCAAAGGTGGGCTGGGAGGTGTAGATCACTTCGGCATAGCGCGCGCCCAGCGCCACGCCAGCCTCAGACTGCCCGGCCTGAAACTGAACCGGCCGCCGCTGGGGCGAGGGCGGCACGTTGAGTGGCCCGGCCACCTGGAAGAAATCCCCGTGGTGGTTGATCGGGTGCAGCTTGCGCGTATCCACCGTGATGCCGCCATTCGGCTTGCGCTGCGCCGCCTGCGGGTCATTGGCCTCGTATAGCGCGTTCATCACCGCGATAAACTCGGCGGCGCGGGCATAGCGCGACTCCGGGGACGGCAGTCCCGGCCCGCCAAAGTTCTCCTCCCCCATCGACGACGTCACGGCATTCCAGCCTGCACGCCCGCCGCTGACGTGATCGAGGGTGCCGATCATGCGCGCCAAATTGTAAGGGTGCTGGTAGGTGGTGGAGACGGTGGCAATCAGGCCAATCTGCGCCGTCGCCTGACTGAGCGCCGCCAGCGCCACAATCGGCTCCTGGCTACCGGTCGGGCCATCGGGATCGGGCTGTAGCAGGTCAGCGGTAAACAGGCCCGTGATCTTCTCGCGCTCGGCAATTTTCGCCAGTGCGGCCGCCCGCCGGATACCTTTATCCGGCTCCTGATCGTTACCGGCGAAAATAACCGGCCCGGCACCGACCAATGTTTTTAGGCGTCGTGGGTTGTGGGCAGCCAAATGCCTCTCCTTATCGTTACCGTAATGGAAAGGCATCACCATAACGGGCAGGGTGATTTATACCAGCAACAAAAACGCATTTTATATTTAGCGTGACGCATAACGCGGCGGGAAATAGGTCGCTAATTCATCGGACGCAACAGGATAGCAATTATTGTTGTTTTACTTCCCTTCTCCCCGAATTAAATAATCGCCGCACATCCGACACCGTCAGGTCACCCGAGGGACACCATGACAGAGATCATCCGCATTGCCCGCGAACAGGAGGCGGCCGAGCTGCACGCCCTGTTGCAGCGTGCCTACAAGCCGCTGCAACAGCACGGTATCCACTTCACCATTACCCGTGCAACGGTGGAGGAGGTGCGTGAGGTGATCCGCCAGGAAACCACCTTCGTGCTGGAGCGCGCCGGGCAGCCGATCGCCACCCTCAGCGCCCGCTTTAGCTGGGCCACGCCCATCGACAAGGCGCTCGCCCCCTGGCCGTTCCTCCACTGGTTCGCGGTGGATGAGCAGGCCAAACATCAGGGCGTCGGCAGCCGGCTGATGGGGCATGTCGAGGAGACTTTCCTGCGCGATACCCTGAAAAGCCCGGCGGTCTATCTGGCGACTGCCATCCGCCACCCGTGGCTGACCGGCCTCTACCAGCGGCGCGGCTACCAGCCGTTCCACACCGCCACCAACCCACTGGGCGTGGAGCTGGTCTACCTGCGAAAAATTTTGGATCCGGCGCACTATCAGGCGCAGGTGCAGAAGGAGTTCGTCCGCACACTGCCCGATACCCACCTGGTCACCTGACGCCAGACCTTATCACCACCTCCGGGGACACCATGAACAAAATGCACCTACCGCTCCTGACGGCCAGCGCCCTGCTGCTGGCCTTCGCCGCCCACGCCGCCAATGACACGCCACAGCCGGGGGGCCACCTCATCTGGGGGGTGGAGACCGAGCCAAATACCCTCAACCCACAGCTAAATGGCCAGTCCAAGGCGGAGCTGATCCTGCGCGTCGCCTATGAGTCGCTGCTGGCGCGCAAAGCGAATGGCGAGTTTATTCCGTGGCTGGCGACCGGCTATCAGGTCTCGGAGGATGGCAAAACCTACACCTTCACGCTGCGGCCAGACGTCACCTTCTCCGATGGCCGCAAGCTGGACGCGCAGGCGGTGGCAGAGAACTTCCGCCATACCCAGCAGCCGGGCTACTGCGCCGGTTCCAGCCTCTGTGCGCTGGGGCGGCACATCGCCACCGTGGAGACGCCCGATGACGGGACGGTACGCATCACGTTAAAAGAGGCCTACTCGCCGTTCCTCTCCTTCGCCGCCGGGCTGAAGCTGCTCTCGCCAGCGGCCTGGGCCTCACCGCAACTCAAGGCCGGTGGGCCGGAGATTGCTGGCACCGGGCCATTTATCCTCAAGCGTTACGACAAGGGGCAACAGATTGAGTTTGTACGCAATCCGGCCTACCGCTGGGCCTCTGCCAACGCTGCGCATCAGGGGCCAGCCTATCTGGAGGGCGTCACCTACCGCTTCCTGCCGGAGTCCTCGGTGCGTACCGGCGCGCTGCTCTCCGGGCAGGTGGATGTGATTGAGGGCATCTCCGGCAATGATGCCGGTGAGTTCAAGCAGAACCCGGACTTCAGCTACCAGCACGCCCTGAACCCCGGCACGCCTTACTCGCTGTTCCTGAATGTGAAACATGGCCCTACCCAGTCGCTCAACGTGCGGCAGGCGCTGCTACAGGGGCTGGACATCGCGCCGCTGCTTGCCTCCATCTACCGCGGTGAGCGCACCCGCACCTGGGGCATCACCTCACCGGTCGATCCGCTGTATGACAACAGCCTTGATGGCAAATATGGCAACAACCCGGCACTGGCTAACCGGCTGCTGGATGAAGCGGGCTGGGCGACGCGTGATGCCGAGGGCTTCCGCACCCAGCAGGGGCAGCGGCTGAGTATTGAGATCATCCAGGCACAGGCCACGGTGCGCGACCAGCGTGACGTGCTGTTGCAGGCCATTCAGGCGCAGGCGCGGCAGCGGCTGGGGGTGGAGCTGAAGATCCGCTATGTGGATGCCGGTACCTACGTCGATCTGCGCAATAGCGGTCAGTTCGGCTCCATCGCCAACTCCAATACCGAGACTGACGGCATTGACATCGAAAACCACTACCTGCCGGTCAATGCGGGTGGCTCCATCAACTACAGCCGCACCGACGCGCCAGAGATCATCCCGCTGCTGGAGGGGGCCTCGCAGACGCTGGATAACACCGAGCGCAAAGCGTTCTATGGCCGTTTGCAGTCGTTTGCCATCCTGCAACAGGCGGTGGCGGTGCCGCTGTATGAGCCGGAAGACCAAATTGCTGCCGCCTCCTATGTACACGGTGTCGGGTTCCGCCCCTTTAAACAGATGCCGGAAAACGCCTACGACGTCTGGCTGAGCGATCATTGAGGAGTCCATCATGAGCCTTGAGAGCAGTGTCAGTGTGCCGCGCCGCCGCAAGTGTGCCGGGCGCAGCGCCCTGCCGGGAAAGATTGCCGCCCGGCTGGGCAGTGGGGTGCTGGTGCTGTGGGCGGCGGTGAGCCTCTCCTTCCTCAGCCTCTATCTGGCGCCGGGTGACATCGTCAGCCTGCTGGTGGGCGAGCAGTTGCGCACGCCGGAGATTGAGGCGGCCATCCGGGCCGAATGGGGGCTGGACCAGCCGTTGTGGCTGCAATACCTGCACTACCTGTGGCGCGTGCTGCATGGCGACTTCGGCCGCTCCTACCTGCTGAACAGTGAGGTGGGCACGCTGCTGCTCTCGCAGTTGTGGCCGACCCTGAAACTTACGGGCGCGGCGCTGGGAGTGAGCCTGCTGTTTGCCGTGACGGTAGCCACCCTGACCGCCGGACGCCCGCTGGGGCGTCGGGTGGCCGGTGCGCTGGAGCTGCTGCTGGCCTCCACCCCCTCCTTCTGGCTAGGGATCGTGCTGCTGTTTGTTTTCAGCTTTACCCTACGCTGGTTCCCGGTGGCCGGTGACCGCAATCTGGCGGCGCTGGTGCTGCCAGCGCTGTCACTGGGGCTGGCGCAGGGGGCCGTGGTGGCGCAGGTGCTGCGGCGCGGGCTGGAAGATGCACTGGCAGAACCCTTTGCCCTGACGCTGCGCGCCTGGGGCGTCAGCAACCTGACCATCCGCCTGCGCCACGGCTTGCGCCATGCGGCCCTGCCTGCGGTCACCCTCACCGGCTGGCTGGTAGGCGGGCTGCTGGGTGGCGCGGTGATCACCGAACAGGTGTTTGGCCGACCCGGCCTTGGCAAGGTGACAGTGGATGCGGTACTGGGCAAAGATCTGCCGGTGGTGCTGGCCGTCGCCATCTTCTCGGCGTTTATCTACGTGGTGATGAGCACGCTGGTGGATATTCTCTACCTGTTAATTGACCCACGCCTGCGCACGCCGCGCCCGACTGGGGAGGCGCAGCCATGAGCCACGCGTTGCGGCTGTCACGCCGCCTGCCATCCCTTGGGCTGCTGCCAGCACTGGCCTTTCTGGCGCTGGTGCTGCTGGCGGCGCTGTTCCCGGCCTGGCTCGCCAGCTATGACCCGCTGGCGGCCGACCCGCTTCACGCCCAGTTACCACCTTCGGCCAGCCACTGGCTCGGCACGGATCAACTGGGGCGCGACGTGCTGGCGCGCGTCATCTATGGCAGCCGTTACTCGCTGCTGATCAGCCTGTCGGCGATGGGGGTGGCGGTAGTGGCGGGCACCCTGCTTGGGCTGCTGGCCGGGCTGGCGCGCGGCGCGCTGGATGAGTTCATCAGCCGGGCGTTGGATGTGGTCTCCGCCTTCCCTGATTTGCTGCTGGCGCTGATGCTGATCGCTTTCACTGGCCCCGGCACCCCCAACCTGATCATTGCGCTCGGCGTGGCCTCCGTGCCGCGCTTTGCGCGGGTGGTGCGCGCCCAGACCTTTGTGGTTGCCGCCTCCGGCTATGTGGAGCAGGCGCGCACCTTTGGCCTGTCGCCGCAACGGCTGGTATGGCGGCACGTGCTGCCGCACGCCATCGCCCATGTGCCGGTGCTGGCGACCCTTGGGCTGGGTTCCGCCATCATTGGCGCGGCCGGGCTGAGTTTTCTTGGCATGGGGCCGCAACCGCCCACGGCGGAGTGGGGCCTGATGCTGGCCGAGGGGCGCAACTACCTGCGCAACGCGTGGTGGGTTGGCGTCTGGCCGGGGGTGGCGATCACCCTGACGGTGTTGGCGGTCAACAGCGTTGGTCGCGTTTGGCAGGCACGTTTTGAAGGGAGAACAGCATGAGCACGCCCTTGGTGATCGACATCCAGAACCTGCGGATTGAATTTGCCGCCGCGCAGGGGCGGGCCGTGGCCGTCAAGGGGTTGGATCTCCAGATCCGCCCCGGCGAATCGGTGGCGCTGGTGGGGGAGTCCGGCTCCGGCAAGACCGTCACGGCGCGGGCGCTGCTCGGCTTGCATGACCGGCGCACCCACGTCAGTGCAGACCGCCTGCTGATCAATGGTCACGATCGCCGCCACGCCAGCCAGCGCCAGTGGCGCGCGCTGCGCGGCAAGGAGATTGGCTACGTGTTGCAGGACGCGCTGGTCTCCCTCGACCCATTGCGGCGCATTGGCCAGCAACTGGCGGATGCGCTGCGTGCCGCGGCACCGGGTGACCGGCGCGAGATCCCGGCGCGCAGCCTGCAACTGCTGGCGGAGGCGGGTATCCCCGATGGCGAGCGGCGGCTGGCACTCTATCCCCACCAGCTCTCTGGCGGGTTGCGCCAGCGGGCGCTGATTGCCGCCGCGCTGGCAGGCCGCCCCTCGCTGCTGATCGCCGATGAGCCAACCACCGCGCTGGACATGACCGTGCAACAGCAAATTCTCGCGCTGTTGCGGCGGCGGCGCGAGGCCGGGCAGTCACTGCTGTTGATCAGCCATGACCTCTCGGTGGTGAGCGAACTGGCTGACCGGGTGCTGGTAATGCGTGACGGCGAGGTGGTCGAGGAGGGCCACGCCGCATCGCTGCTGCGCCAGCCGCGCCACCCCTGGACGCGGCAACTTTTGCAGGCGGTGCCCACGCCCGAGACGCGCGGTTTCCGCCTCGCCTCACCGGAGCCGCAGCCGCTGCCTGCACGGCGACCACCGCCCGCGACGCCGCTGCTGGTCGCGACGGGCCTGCACAAGCACTATGGCGATCGCCACGTGGTGCACAATGTCAATTTCCAGCTCGCCGCCGGTGAGACGCTCGGCATCGTCGGCGAGTCCGGCTCGGGCAAAACCACGGTGGCCCGCATGGTGCTGGGGCTGACCGAGCCGGACAGTGGCCTTATCACCCTCGGCGGGCGTCCCTGGAGCCGGGTGGAGGAGGCGGCGCGGCGTCCGCATCGCCATCTGCTCCAGTTCATTGCGCAAGATCCGCTCAGCTCCTTCGACCCCCGTTACACCGTGGAGAAGATCATTGGCGAAAGCCTCGACAGCGCGGGCATCTTTGGCGCGGCGCGGCACCAGCGGGTGCGGCAGTTGCTCGATGAGGTACGGCTGGGCGCCGGGTTCTTGCACCGCTATCCGCGCGAGATGTCTGGCGGCCAGCGACAGCGCGTCGCCATCGCCCGTGCCTTCGCCCCCAACCCGGCGCTGCTGGTGGCGGATGAGCCGGTGAGCGCGCTGGATGTCTCGGTGCAGGCGCAGGTGCTCGACCTGCTGGCCGACATGCAGGCAGAACACCAGACCGCGCTGCTGTTTATCTCCCACAACCTCGGGGTGATCCACCATCTGGCTGACCGGGTACTGGTAATGCGGGACGGCGAAGCGGTGGAGAGTGGCGACGTGGATCAGGTGTTCCACCGGCCCCAACACCCGTGGACGCGCGAACTGCTCGCCGCCCTGCCCGGCCGCGCGGCGTAACGCATTTATACTAAAACAGCACATTAACAGCACTATTGCGGTACTAAAAAAGCACCTTTACGGTGCTTTTTTTATGCCAGTTTACTCCCTGTTTTAGGCTGGCAACCCATCCACGATGGTGATCATCGCTTCGGCCACGTCGGCGCGCTGTGCCTTGGCTTGCTGATAGGCGTCAGAGTGGTAGCAGGCCAGCGCGGTTTGGTAATCGGCAAACTCAATGACCACATGCTTGGTGTAGGCGGTGCCCTCCAGAGTCTCGGCTTGCTCGCCGCGCGCCAGAAAACGGGCGTGGTACTGGCGGAAGGCATGGGGCGCAAGATCCATGTAGTGCTGGTACTGCTGCGGGTCTTTGACGGTGACATGGGCAATCCAATAGGCAGGCATGGTTTACTCCTCGTGGGTTAGGATGTGGCGCGCCAGCGCGGCGGCCTCGGTCAGGTGTTCGGAGACCCGTTGCCGCGCCAGCGCCGGGTCGTTCTTCTCGATGGCGTCATAGATCCGTGACATGCGCTCAAAGCCAGCGATCTGCCGGTCGGGGTATTTCAGCGTCAGCGCCCGCAGGCGGCTGATGCGGCTGTTGAGCCGCTGCACAATCTCCCAGGCGATGGTGTGATTCGCCACCAAAAACAGTGACTCGTAGAAAGCCTGCGACGCCTCCACCCGCTTGATGTCATCCTGCTCTTTGGAGGCCTGGGCGATCTGCATCAGGTTGCGGTGCAGCCGCTGCTTGTCGGCGTCAGTCGCCAGCCGGGCGCAATCCTGTGCGGCCTCCTGCTCCAGCAACTGGCGGATGTTGTAGATCTGCTCGGCGGCCTGCCAGGTCAGCACCGCGACAATCGGCCCCTTTTTCGGCACGTTCTCAATCAGCCCCTCCGCCTCCAGATAGCGGATCACCTCCCTGACCACGCTGCGGCTGACGCCCAGCTCTTCACTGAGGGTGCGCTCCACCAGCCGGTCACCGGCACCAAAATAGCCGGAGATAATCGCCTGACGCACCTTGGTCAGCGCCAACTCACGCAAGGTAATAGGGGTGTTATCGATTTTAAGTGTGTGGTGTTGGGCCATGGGTATCCTTGTGCCAGAGTGAAAAACGCGTCGTTAACGCCTGCCTTGGGTACTATTAGCACCCCGCCGGGTGACAGGCAATGTCACCCAATGCCTCCTTCAAGGGCTGGCTCGCCTGCCCTATCGGCCGCCCTCGCTAAATCAGCGGTGGCTCACAATTTCGTAACATTGCCAAAAAGGGTGCTGCCAGTTACCGCCCGCTGCCAGAAGTTCCGCTTTTAAAGCAGGCTTATCAGGGAGTTGCGTAACCACCTTTCCCTCGCCCCGTTCTTGCCCAGCCCTTATTGGCTCAGAGGCATCAGGGCGTTTTCTTCCCCTTTCATACGTCATAAAAGTGCTTGAAAAATGTCATCTATTTGTCAGCAACCGCGCCTCGCACGCTGCTCAATAAGTATTCCGTATGATGGTATACCACATTTTGACATACCATGAGACCCAATGTTATATCCCGACCTGAGACTTCACATTAACATTTTATTTACTTAATTGAGGTGATGACATGCATCCAGCTATCCGCAAAACCGTGGTCTCTACTGAGACGATCTACAGCGACGGAGGCAAGGCCGCCGGCTCCCCTCTGGTGATGATCGCTGCCGCCGCCGTGGTGAAGAACCCGTGGGCCGGTGAGGGCTTCGTGGAAGATCTCGCGCCGAAAATCCGTGAGATGGCACCGGTGCTGGGCGAGCTGCTTACCGGGCTAATCATCAAGGAGGCTGGCTCCGGCGAGCGGGTGCAGGCGTTTGGCAAGAGCGCGGTGGTCGGGCTGGATGGCGAACTGGAGCACGCCTCGGCGCTGATCCACACCCTGCACTTCGGCAACCACTACCGCTCCGCCGTACAGGGCAAAAGTTACCTCGCCTTCAACAATACCCGTGGCCCGGCCAACTCGCCGATCCTGATCCCGATGATGGGCAAGAACGACGAAGGCAGCCGCGAGCACTACCTGACCATCCAGTTCAACATCAACGACGCGCCGTTCAACGATGAGATTGTGATTGCCCTCGGCGCGGCGCTGGGCGGCCGTCCGCACCACCGCATCGGCAACCGTTACCTGGATTTGAAGGAATTGGGCCATGATCCGAAAAACCCTGCTGCTGTCTGAATGCAACCTGCGCGCCAGCTATCTGGAGGCCGGTGACGGCCCGCCGCTGGTGCTGATCCACGGCGTCGGCATGAACGCCGCCGCGTGGTATCCGCAGATTGAGTGGCTGAGCCGCACGTTCAAGGTGATTGCCGTCGATATGCCGGGCCACGGCCAGAGCGAGGGTTTCCAGCACGACGCCACCCTGCCCGACTATGTGCGCTGGCTGGCCGCCCTGCTGGCGACGCGGCCGGAGGGGTGCTTTGCGGTGGCGGGTCACTCGATGGGTGCGCTGATCACCGCCGGGCTGGCGATTGACTATCCAGCGCTGGTCAGCCACGCGGTGGTGATCAGCGGCGTGTTCAAGCGCAATGATGCCGCCCGTGAGGCGGTGCTGCAACGGGCGCAGGAGCTGGCGACCGGCCACGCCCGCCTCGACTCACCGCTGGCACGCTGGTTCAGCGACACGCCGGAGGAGCAGACGCTGCGCGCACAGGTTGGCGAGTGGCTGCAACAGGTGGACGTAGAGGGCTACGCCCGCGCCTACCGTGCCTTTGCTGGCGGCGACCGCACCTATGCTGACCGCTGGCAGGCGATGCGCTGCCCGGTGCTGGTGATGACCGGCGAGTTCGATGCTAACTCCAGCCCGGCGATGGCACGGCAGATGGCGCAGGCCGCCCCGCACGGGCGCGCCGTGATTATCGAGAATGCGAAACATATGGTGAACCTGACCGATGCCGAGCGGGTCAATGAGGAGCTGCTGATGTTCCTCCGCCCGGCGGGGGGTTCCCGCTCTTTATTCCCCACACCTGAAGGAGTGGCAGATGGACGCAGATAAACGCAGACAGTTACGTGACGCCTTCGGCGCCTTTATGACCGGCGTGACAGTGGTCACCAGCCGCGACCCGCAGGGGCAGCCGATCGGCTTTACCGCCAACTCCTTCTCCTCGGTGTCGCTAGATCCGCCGCTGCTGCTGGTGAGCATCGACAAGCGCTCGGCCAACCTCAGCAACTTCACCGGCTGTTCGCACTTCGCCATCAACATCCTGTCGGAGCAGCAGCAGGAGACCTCCAATATCTTCGCGCAGAAGATTGAGGATCGCTTCTCGCTGATCGGCTGGCGGCCAGCGCTCTCTGGCGCACCGTTGATTGACCATAGCTCAGCATGGTTTGACTGCGCGCTGCACCAAGTGGTGGATGCGGGCGACCACGCCATTTTGATTGGCCGCGTGGAGCAATTCGACTCCTGCGGCACCGCCGGGCTGGGCTACTACCGTGGTGCCTACTTCACCCCGGCCCGCAGCGCTGAATCACTGCTGGCAGGCCCGGAGGTGGTGGTGAGCGCCCTGATCGAGTGTCAGGGGCATACGGTGATGGTGGATCAGGCCACCGGCGGCCCGGCGCTGCCGTCACGCCGCGTCGGCCAGCACAGCGTCAGTGACACGCTCAAGGCGTTGCTGGCCGATCTCGACATCTGCGCCAACCCCGGCGTGGTCTACTCGGTGTATGACGACCGCCAGCAGAACCGCCAGCACATCGTGTTCCTGTGCGCCATGCCGACGGAGGCCGCCGACCCGCTGCCGACGCCACGCGGCGGCGAGTGGTTTGACCTGAGCCGCGCCGCCGCGCTGCCGCTCTCTGACTCGGCGCTGAAATCCCTGCTCAACCGCTTTGTGCGCGAGCACGCGGTCGGCAACTACGGCATCTACTACGGCGATGAGCAAAGCGGCTCAATCAGGCAGTTCGCCAGCTAACCTACGAGGATAACCGCATGAAAATGTCCCTGTTCCTCCATATGGAAAGAACCTCGCCCGAGGAGTCCCAGCAGCAGCTGTATGAGGAGATGATGCAGCTCTGTGAAATCGCCGATCAGGGCGGGATGCACGCCATCTGGACGGGCGAGCACCACGGCATGAACTTCACCATCGCCCCGAACCCCCTGATCAATCTGGTGGATATCGCCCACCGCACCCAGCATGTGCGGCTCGGCACCGGCACCATCATCGCGCCCTTCACCCACCCCATCCGGTTGGCGGGCGAGGCGGCGATGACCGACGTGATAACCAACGGCCGGCTGGAGCTGGGCATCGCCCGCGGCGCGTACTCTTATGAATATGAGCGCCTGATGCCGGGCCTTACCGCCTGGGACGCTGGCCAGCGGATGCGCGAACTGGTGCCCGCGGTGAAAAAACTGTGGGAGGGCGACTACGCCCATCAGGGCGAGTACTGGTCATTCCCCTCCACCACCTCCGCCCCGCTGCCGAAACAGCAGCCCCACCCGCCCATCTGGGTGGCGGCGCGTGACCCCAACAGCCATGAGTTTGCGGTGAAGAACGGCTGCAACGTGCAGGTGACGCCACTGCACCAAGGCGAGGAGGAGATCGTGCGGCTGGTGGAGTGCTTCAAGGCGGCCTGCCAGCAGTTCGCGCCCGAGAAGCCGCTGAAGATCATGCTGCTCCAGCACGGCTACGTGGCGGAAGATGAGGCCGACGCGCAACAGGCGGCGGAGGAGCTTAACCGCTTCTACAACTACTTCGGCGCATGGTTCAAGAATGAGCGGCCAGTGGAGCAAGGGCTGATCGCGCCCCTGAGCGACGAGGAGATCGCCGCCAACCGCTACTACACGCCGGAGATGATGCGCAAAAACCTGGCAATCGGCACGCCGAATGAGGTGATCACCCGGCTGAAACAGTATGAGGCGATGGGTTATGGGGAGTTCTCCCTGTGGCTGGACAGCGGCATGACCTTTGCACGGAAAAAGGCATCGCTGGAGCGCTTCATTCGCTACGTTATGCCTGAATTTCGTGACTAGGGGGAGAGATGGAATCGTTCGCACTCTATATTGATGGCCGCTTTGACGAGGGCGCGGCCCGCTTCGCCTCACTGAACCCTGCCACCGGCGAGCCGTGGGCGGAGATGGCCGAGGCGCGCACCGACGAGGTGAACCGCGCGGTGGCCGCCGCCAGCCGGGCCTTCCACTCGGACGGCTGGCGCGCCATGAGCGCCGGCGCGCGCGGCAAGCTGCTGTGGCGGCTGGCCGAACTGGTGGAGCAGCACGCCGACCACTTGGCGCGGCTGGAGACGCTGGACACCGGCAAGATCATCCGCGAGACGCGGGCGCAGGTCGGCTATGTGGCGGAGTACTACCGCTTCTACGCCGGGCTGGCCGACAAGATGGATGGCACGACGCTGAGTATCGACAAGCCGGACATGGAGACCTGGATCAAGCGCGAACCGGTCGGCGTAGTGGCGGCGATCATCCCGTGGAACAGCCAACTGTTCCTGTCGGCGGTCAAGATTGGCCCGGCCATCGCCGCTGGCTGCACGGTGGTGGTGAAGGCCTCGGAGGCCGCGCCCGCGCCGCTGCTGGCCTTCGCCCGCCTGATTGATGAGGCGGGCTTCCCGCCGGGGGTATGTAACATCATCACCGGTTTTGCCGACGAGTGCGGCAGCGTGCTGACCACCCACCCCGACGTTGACCACATCGCCTTCACCGGCGGGGCGGAGACCGCCCGCCACATCATCCGCAACAGCGCGGAGAACCTGGCGCGCACCTCGCTGGAGCTGGGCGGCAAGTCGCCGTTTATCGTGTTTGAGGATGCCGATCTGGAGAGCGCGGCCAACGCGCAGGTCGCTGCCATCTTCTCCGCCTCCGGGCAGAGCTGCGTGGCTGGCTCGCGGCTGCTGGTGGCCGAGAGCATCAAAGAGGCGTTCATTGAGAAGCTGACCCAGAAAGTGAGCGGTATTGTGATTGGCTGCCCGCAGCAGCCGGAGACCCAGTTTGGCCCGCTCTGCACCGAACGGCAGAAGAACCTGATTGAGCAGGTAGTCAACCGCTCACTGGAGCAGGGCGCGCGGCTGGTGACCGGCCACTACGCCCTCGATCGCCCCGGCTTCTACTACCCGCCGACCATCCTCGACTGCGCTGCCGTGCCACAGGCGGAGAGCGTGGTGCAGGAGCTGTTTGGCCCGGTGCTGTCGGTGCTGACCTTCCGCGATGAGGCGGAGGCCATCGCGCTGGCGAACGCCACCGAGTATGGGCTGGCCGCTGGCGTCTTCACCCAGAACCTGACGCGCGCCCACCGTGTGACACGCCGCCTGCGCTGTGGCGTGGTGTGGCTCAACACCTACCGTGCCGTCTCGCCGCTGGCGCCATTCGGCGGCTACGGCAAATCGGGCTTTGGCCGTGAGGGCGGCATCGATGCCGCGCTGGAGTACACCACCACCAAGACCGTGTGGCTGCGCACCAGTGACGAGCCGATCGATGATCCCTTTGTAATGCGGTAAGCCACCCACCGGCAGGGCTGCCCTGCCGGTTCCGGGAACCACCACGCCAGATCGTATCCAAGGCAACACCCATGATGTTGCCCGGATGGCCATGCGCTTTTTTCAGGAAAACGACCCCAACGCGACCCCTTTTGATGTCATGCCGGAGGATACAATGAAGAGTCAGCCAGAGCAGAACCCCTTGATTGAGAACAAGTCGGTGGATTATGTCCCGCCCGCTGAACGCCACGGGCAGGCGCGCAGCCTGTTCACCCTGTGGTTCTGCACCAACATCGCGCCACTGGCGGTGGTGACCGGTGCCATCTCTACCCAGACGTTCCACCTGAACATTCTCTCCGCCCTGACGGCGATCGTCGCTGGCCATCTGTTTGGCGGGCTGTTTCTGGCGCTCACCTCCGCGCAGGGGCCGCAGGTCGGCATCCCGCAGATGGTGCAGAGCCGCGCGCAGTTTGGCCGCTACGGCTCGCTGCTGGTGATCGCCTTCACCACCGTTATCTACCTCGGCTTCTTTATCTCCAACATCTCGCTCTCCGGCAAGGTGATCAATAACGTCATCCCGGCGCTGCCGCTGCCGAGCGCCACGCTGGTCGGCGCGATCACCGCCACCCTGATTGGTGTGGTGGGCTACCACTTTATCCACCGCATCAACAAGGTGGGGGCTTGGGTGATGGGCGCGGCGCTGCTACTCGGGCTGGCGCTGATGCTCGGCCAGCCCTTCCCGGCGGATTTCTGGCAGCGCGGCAGCTTCTCACTGGCCGGTTGGTTCGCCACCTTCTGCATCGGCGCGGTGTGGCAGATCAGCTTCTCGCCCTACACCTCCGACTACTCGCGCTACCTGCCAGCCAGCGTCGGCATCGCCCGCCCCTTCCTCTGCACCTATCTTGGAGCCTGTTGCGGCACCATTCTGGCCTTTGTGTTCGGCATGGTGGCGGTCAACATGGTGCCGGATGGCAGTGACGCGATGGCGGCAGTGCGGCAGGCCACCGGCTGGCTGGGGCCGGTGCTGATGGTGCTGTTCCTGATTAACATCATCTGCCACAACTCAATGAACCTGTATGGCGCGGTGCTCTCCCTGATCACCGCCGTGCAGACCTTCCGCCCAAGCTGGACGCCGGGCGCACGGGTGCGCATCCTGTTCTCAACGCTGGTGCTGGTCGCCTCGGTGCTGGTGGCACTGGCCGCCTCGGAGAATTTCGTCGCCTTCTTCTTCAACCTGATTCTGGCGCTGATTGCGGTGCTGATCCCGTGGAGCGTGATTAACCTGCTCGACTTCTACCTGATCAACAAGCAGCGTTATGACATCAACGCCATCTTCAGCGCCGACGGCGGCCGCTATGGTCGGCTGAACGGGCGGGCGCTGCTGGTCTACTTCGGCGGCATCGTGGTGCAGATCCCCTTCGTGGAGAACGCCTTCTTCACCGGCCCCTACGCGAAGCTGATCCCCGGCGCGGACATCTCCTGGGTAATCAGTCTGGTGGTGACCGCCATCGCCTACCCGCTCTGCGTCCGCCGCCACGCCCTGCCGGCGCTCAGCGGCAGTCAGGCGTAGCCCAGAAACCACTGCGGCCCCATCAGGGGCCGCATCCATCAAAAATATTATCCCGCGCGCCGTTCCCGCCGTCGGCTGATGCTGACGAATACCAGCGTGTTGATCAGCACCACCAGCGCCGTGCAGACAAACACCCAACGGTAGCCCGCCATTGCCGAGATCATTGAGCCGAGCAGCGGCCCCGCCACATTCCCCAGATACATAAAGGATTGGTTGTAGCCAAAGATCCGCCCGGTGGTCTGGTCACTGCTTTGGCGCAGCAGCAGCGTCTGCACCGCTGGCATCATCGCGCCATCAGCGAAACCGAGCAGGAAGCGCAGCACCGCCAATTGGGTCGGGCTGGTGACGAAAGACATGCCGATAAACAGCAGGATCGAGACCGAAAGCGTTGCCACCAGGATCCGCCCGGTGCCGATGCGGTCGCCAAGCTTGCCCAGCACCGGCGCGGAGAAGAGCGCCGAAACCCCCGGCACCGCGGCGATAAAGCCGCTGACAAAGGCGATGTTCTGGATATCCGGGGCCAGGTGCCGCACGAACAGCGTCAGAATCGGGCTGATGGAGCCGTTGGAGAGCTGGATGGTCAGCGTGGTAAAGAACAGGCTGACCACCAGCGCCGGATTTTTCAGCGTGCGGAAGATCGCCTTGCCGCTCAGCCGCTCCTGCTTGCTGACGATGCGGTGCCCGCTCTCCTTGATCAGGAACAGCGTAATAAAGAAGCAGACCAACAGCAGGCCGGAGGTGAACAGGAACACCGCGCGCAGGCCAATCCAATCCGCCAGCATCCCGCCCAGCAGCGGCCCAGCAATCACGCCGCTGATCTGGCCGGTCGCCACCGTGCTCAGCGCCCAGCCGCTGCGATCCTTCGGCGACTGGGTTGCCACCAGCGCCATCGCATTGGGGATGTAGCCGGAAGTCAGCCCCATCAGGCCGCGCAACAGCAGCAGTTGCCACGGCTGGGTGACGAATGCCTGAAGGAAGATCACCACGCTCATGCCCAGCGCCGCACGCAGCAGCATCAGCTTGCGCCCCTTGCGGTCGGCCAGACTGCCCCACAGCGGCGCCACCAGCGCCGAAACCAAAAAGGTGACGCTAAACGTCAGCCCTGACCAGACCGGCAGCGCGTCCGGCGAGTGCACGCCCAGTTGCTCAATATAGAGTGGCAAAAACGGCAGGATTTGGCTGATGGCCAGCCCGGTAAAAAAGCAGCCGAGCCAGATAGAGATAAGGTTGACCTTCCAGGATTCCATGACGGGATGTGTTGACCTTTGTGAGAGAAGCGGTCATGCCAGTATTCAGCAAAGCGCGGTGGAGTCACGCAGATTTTTGTTAGTTTCAACGACATGCACCGCCGTCAAAAGGCCGGCCCGGCTGCCCTGCGCCGCGAGTTTCGCCATTCGTTGCTAAGCTTAGGCAAAGCGGAACAACAGGAGTCACCATGAAATTAGGCTTTGCGTGTAAATACCTTAACTCAGAACTCAAGCAGCTTTATCCGTTTAAAGCCACCACCCGAACCCGCTTCCTTAGCCTGGATGACGAGCAGCGCACGGCGCTGATCTATGGGCTTGCCAAGACCAACCTCACCAACCTCTACCTGATCTTTGAGCAGCTCGCCTCGCTGCCAGAGGCGATGCGGATGATGCGTATTGGCAGTGACCTGCTGCCGCTCTACACCGTGCCGGAGGCGACGCAGCTCTACCAGACCTTCTTGCCGGATCTGCACCCGCTGTTCACCCGCTGCGGAGAGTTTGCGCGGGAGAAGGGCATCCGGCTCTCTTTCCACCCCGGCCAGTACTCGGTGATGGCCTCGGACAACCCGCAGGTGGTGGATCGGGCGCTGGAGGACATTGAGTACCACGCGCTGTGCGCGGTGCTGATGGGCTATGGCCAGACCTTTCAGGATTTCAAAATCAACATCCATATGAATGGCAAAAAGGGGTTTGAGGGGTTCAAGGAGGCGTTTGCCCGGCTCTCACCGGAGGCGCAGCGGATGCTGACCGTGGAGAACGATGAGATCTCCTGCTCGCTGGACGACGTGTTGCAGGCGGAGGCGCTCTGCCCGATTGTGCTCGACATCCACCACCACTGGGTGAAGGAGGCGGAGTTCATCACGCCTGACGATCCGCGCATTGAGCGGGTCATCGCCTCCTGGCGCGGCGTGCGGCCGGTGCTGCACTACTCCATCTCCCAGGAGGGAATCATCCCGGAGCAGGGCTTGCCCGATCAGGCCAGCCTCGGCGTGCCGAAAACCAAACTGCGCGCCCACTCGGACTACTACTTCAACAAGGCGCTCAACGACTGGGCGCTCTCCTTTGAGCAGTTTGACATCATGTGCGAAGTGAAGATGAAGAACCTTGCCCGTGACCGGCTCTACGCCTATGCCCTGTTTGGCAAACGCTGAGGGCCAATTAAAAAAGCCGCCTGAGGGGCCAGGCGGCAATTCCAAAGGAATGCTCTTTTAGGGTTTTGTCATCCATGCCCATTCACCCTAGGCGGCTTGCAGCCGAAGGGCAATGAAAAAGGGGCGGAGGGTTCAATATTTGTACAACGATCACACTTTGTACAAGATGCCGCGCCAATCGCGCGGCAGTCAGGAGACCAGACGGGTGTCGGGGCCGGAGAGCATTACCATGTCACCCGCTTCCAGCCGCTGCTGGTAATGGGCATGTTTGGTGTGGCTGATGCCCGCGCCGCACCACATCACATGGTGCTCATACTCTTTGAGCGCCGTCGCGGGCAAGGCGGAAACGTCTGGCGACAGCTCCACCCGGAACCCCTGCCCGGTCAGCCGGATCGCCTCCAGCCAGATCTCGGTCGCATCCGTGACGCTCACCGCCTCCAGAAACAGCGGCACGGTTTTCCGGCGGTAGGCGCTGTTCATCATGCGGCCCGCGTGGTCAACCATGGCGGCATGGAAGCGTGTCAGTCGGCAGGTTGCGCCAACATGGAAGTCGCTACGCAGCCAGAGATTGAGTGGCCGCAGGCAGTGGTGGACGAACGCATCACTGCTGTACTCCAGGCCCATCTGCCATAGCCGGTCATCAAATTGGGTATCATCCTGATGCAAGAGCGTGAGCAGCTCCTCTTCCCGGCAGGCCCAGCCACTGTGCCGGTAGGCATTGGGCTGTGTCAGCAGGGTGTGCACCTCTGGCAGGGTGTCGCCAGCGTGGGTCAGGATCTGCACGGTCAGGATACGGGTTAGCTGGCTGCCGGTGTAGCCGCTCTTGCTGGCAGGGGCGGCTATCAGGCCAGCGCGGCGCCAGCGTCGTAGTGTCGTGGGCAATACGCCCGTAACACTGCATACAGTGTCGGTCGAATAAAGTGTCATAACGGAAAACCTGGGGGAGAAGAAATGGCCGCCGGGTTACCGGGGATGGAGACCCAGCATGCGCTTTTGGGCGCAATAAATAAACACCTCTTTAACAAAGAGCGCGCCTATCGTCGGGCTGATGTCGCTATCTACCGGATTACGCACAACAAAAAATATCGCGCCTTTTTGTATAGTTTGGTATTCATTAGCGAGAACTGGCCTACTGCTTAACAAACGGGCAAAAAAAACCGGGCGCGGCGAGCTGCCCGGTTTTATCGGCGCTGCGGAGATTATTCGACCGCGATCGGTTTTTCATCCACCGCCACGCGCTCGTCGCCCTGAATCTGTTTCACGCGCGCCTCCACCTTCTGCACCGCGTCTGCGTCTTTCAGCAGCGAGTAGGTCAGCACAAATTCGGTGCTCTGCCCCGGCTGCAACTGCTTCACGCGCCCCTGCTCCTTCTCAATGGTCACCGGGTAGGCGTAGTTGGTGCCCGGCTCAATGCCGGTGACGTAGCCCTGTTTCAGGGTATCGGTGTTTTTCCACAGCGTCAGCAGCGGCAGTTGGCGCGTATCAAACTCAATCGCCGCCCCTTTGTCGCCTTTACTGTTGATCACGGCGGCCACCGTCTTGCCGTTGCTGTCTGCCTTCGGCACCAGATTGAACACCATCTCGTCGAAGTCCTTGGTTGGCGCGCTGTAGGTGTTCCAGCCCTCCAGCCCCTTTTTCGCATAATCATTGAACGGCGAGACGGATTTCAGCGGGGCGATAAAGCGCGCGTCCTTCTCCAGAATCGGCGTGCCAAAGTTGCTGTGGTAGATGATCTGGTAGTCGTGCGGGTAGTCCGCATGGTTGGTCAGCACGTCATGCACCGTGAAGCTGTCACTGCCCGGCACATAGCGCAGCTCCGTCCAGGTCTCCAGATTGGCCTTTTTGAAGGTGTTCTCTTTCAGCAGGCCACGGATGCGGATCTCATGGGGTGCCTGATCGTCCACCACCACCTCAACTTTTGAGGCCGGGGTGTTGCCCGCCTTGCCGTGCAGCGTGTAGATCATGCCATCCTTGGTTACCGGGTGGCCGGTCCACTCAAAGCCGCAGCGCACCATCATCTCGTTGAACCCCTCCAGCCAGCCAAGGCCGTTGCGGCTCTCAAGGTTAATATAGGCCGGGTTGACCACCTCATTGACCGGGGAGTCCCAGCCGAGGCGCACGCCGTGGCCGTTGACCTGCAACAGATCCATGCCGCGCGAGGGGCTGAGGGCGATGGTCAGGCCGTCCGGGCTGGTGAGGGTCAGCACCTTGCTGCCCTCCTGCTTACCGCCATGCAGCACTTTCTGCTCCAGGCTGAAGCGCGCGCCCGACAGCTTCAGCTGTTCGCTACTTACCTGCCAGTTGCCCTGCTCCACGCCCTGTTCAGCATCCGTCAGCACCCAGCTCTGCGCCGCGGCCTGCCCGCTGACCAATGCCGCTACCATCCCTGCCAGAAAAGCCTTTTTCATCTGTTCCCTTCCCGTTGCTGAATTGATTTAGCTTAAGTGGCAGGTAGCTTACAAATTGCTAACAAATGAAAACGTGATGCTTATCACCGCTGAAGGATTCATGCCTGTTGGCCGGTGTATTCGTGGGTTTGGTCACAGATTGATGAAAATTTGCGTTAACTTGCACGATTTTTTGGGGGTAAACGCACTTTGTGCGCCAAAAATGTAAAAACGATTCAGCTAAAGCCGGATGTTCACACTCCCGCCAGTACCCCTTTCAGCACCGTGATGAGTTTTGGATCGGTAGAGCGTGAGACATTGAAGCGTAGGAAGTCACCGGCGGTGCCGGATTGGCTGAAGGCGTTGCCCGGCGCCAGAATGATCCCCTGCTCAAGGCAGGCGTGGGAGACTGCTGTGGCCTCTGCGCCAGCGGGCAGGCGGCACCAGAGGAACATGCCCGCGTGCGGCGTGTGCCACGGGGTAATGCCCACCTGCGCCAATTGCCCTAGTGTGGCCTGCATCGCCACCGCCAGCCGCCCGCGTACCGACTCCATATGCCGCCGGTAGCCGCTGTCGGTCAGCGTCGCCAGCACGATCTCGGCGGCCAGCCCGCCGCCGCCAAAGCTGGTGGCGATCTTGAGGTCAATCAGGCTGTCGATCCAGTCGGGTCGCGCGGCGATGTACCCACAGCGCACGGATGCCGAGATGCTCTTGGAGAAGCTGCCGATCTGGATGACCCGTGACAGCCCATCGAAGGCCGCCAGCCGCGGCGCGGGCTGCCGCTCGAAATCCGCAAAAATGTCATCCTCAACAATGACTAAATCTGAGGCCTCTGCCATCTTGAGCAATCGATGGGCAGTGGCGGGCGAGAGCGTCGCCCCGGTCGGGTTCTGGATACCGGCATTGGTGATATAGAGGCGCGGCGAGTGCAGGTGCAGAGCCTCTTCAAAGGCCGCCAGATCGGGGCCGGTCGCCGTATAGGGCACGCCAATCACCTTGACGCGGTGCGCCCGTAGCAGGGCATGGAAATTGAAATAGCAGGGGTCGTCCACCAATACGCACTCCCCCGGCTGGAGCAGGAAGCGACAGATCAGGTCAATCGCCTGCGTGCCGGACTCCGTCAGCATGATCTGCGCGGGCGTGGCATGGATGCCCGCCAGCGCCATCCGGCGCAACAGCAAGTGGCGCAAGCCGGGGTGGCCTGCTGGCGTGCCGTAATCAGTGAGCAGCGGAGTGCTGGCTCGCGCTGCCCGACGCAAGGCGCGCCGCATCCCCTCCTCATACATCCATGACTCCGGCAACCAGCCGCAGCCCGGCTTCAGCACCCGGTCATCCGCGTCCAGCGACTGGCGCGAGATCCAGAGGGGATCGATCGCCCGGTCAACTCCCGCCGCCATACGCGTCAAATCCAGCGGCGCAACCGGCCCACTGACGAAAAAGCCCGCGCCCGGCCGGGAGACGATCAGGTTCTCCGCCGCCAGCCGCTCATAGGCTTCCACCACCGTTGATACCGAAACCCCAGCCAGCCCGGCCTGCTGGCGCACCGAGGGCAGGCGCGCACCCGGCAATAGGGTACGGGCAGCGATTTGGGCGCGAATGTGCTCCATCAGCAACGCGATACGGGTCTGGGGGCGCGACATGAAGATCCTTACTGTAGGGGAACTGAGGGCAGTACAGTTCTGGCAGAGTGTACTGGATTGTATCTGGCTGGCGATAAGTTGCCAGTGCTTTACTGGAAGCCAACCCTTCAGGAGAGCATGAGATGGAGAGAAAGACCCGTGGCTGGATGAGCGGCATGGTGGGTGTGATGATTTTTGCCGGTTCACTGCCCGCCACTAGGGCGGCAGTGGCGGGCTTTGACCCACTGTTTTTGACCTGCGCCCGCGCTACGCTGGCGGCCCTGCTGGGGGCGCTGTTGCTGGCCGGACGACGCCAGCCCCTGCCCAACCGGCAGGATGTGCTGCCACTGGCGCTGACCGCGCTGGGCGTGGTGGTGGGCTTCCCACTGCTGACGGCGCTGGCGTTGCAGCACCTGACCTCCGCCCATGCAATGGTGTTCGTCGGTCTGCTACCGCTCTGCACGGCGCTGTTTGCAGTGCTGCGCGGCGGCGAGCGCCCACGCGCGGCCTTCTGGCTCTTCTCGCTGGCCGGGGGCGGCTGTGTCGCCGGTTACGCCCTAAGCACCAGCCACGGAGGCGGCCTGCAAGACACCCTATTGATGACGGCGGCCGTGGTGGTGTGCGGGCTGGGTTATGCCGAGGGCGCACGGTTGTCGCGTCGGCTGGGCGGCTGGCAGGTGATCAGCTGGGCGCTGCTGGCCGCCCTGCCCATTATGCTGCCAGCCGCGCTGCTGACCCAGCCAGCCACTTTCACCCTGGTGCCTGCGGCGGCCTGGCTGGGCTTCCTCTACGTGTCGCTGTTCAGCATGTTGATTGGCTTTATCTTCTGGTATCACGGGCTGGCGCAGGGTGGGATCGCCGCCGTCGGCCAGTTGCAGCTGTTGCAACCCTTTTTCGGGCTGGCGCTGGCGGCATTGCTACTCCATGAGCGCATCAGCGGGGCGATGCTCGTGGTGACGCTGGCGGCGGTAGTTTGCGTCGCAGGGGCGAAAAAGTACGCATCCTGAGCACGAATTCCTTAGGGAAACATATCATTACGTAAAGGTTGTTGAATTTAGTTGTTTGCTGGGGCGTGGCTGTTTACCCTTTTTGCCCAATGTATTTATTGCTTTATATGGAGCTGGATGATGTTTAAGCAACTTTTGACTGGAAGCGTAATGGGGCTGGTGCTGATGAGCGGCGCGGCACAGGCAATCGAAGGCAGCGTGGATGTGGGCGAGCACAACACCAACCTGAACGTGGGCCTCGGCACCAATACATCAGGGCTGTTCCTGAAGGGCAACTGGCTGCGTAGCGACCATGACGGCAGCACCTATGGTCTGGGTCTGGGCTACAACATCGATGCTGGCCCGCTGCGCGTGGCACCGACGGCAAAAGCGCTGTTCACTCACCCAGAAGATGGCAAGGATGGCTTCGCCGTGGCAGTAGGCGCGGGCGCACAGTACACCTTCAACGACATGTGGGGCCTGTATGGCGAGTACTACTACGCGCCGGAAGCCTTCTCCGATCACCTGGACAGCTACCAGGAAGCGGCGGGCGGTCTGAGCTTCACGCCGATCTCCCTGCTGAACGTGCGCGTTGGTTACCAGTACATCGAACTGGACAACAAGGGCGGCCGCAAAGACAACGTGCTGGTGGACGGCCCGTACGTCGGCGCCTCCGTGCGTTTCTAATGCCTCGCTGGGGCGGCCACGGCTGCCCCAGAATCACTGCCCCTCCCCGCCTTATCCCTTGATTTAGCTGGCTTTCCCTTAAGTCTTCCTCTGCTTCTCGCAACGCGATGCCGACGCGTGGGCGCTAATTAACAAATTACCGCTAAATGCCACAGAGGTTATTACGCTGCGGTGTAACGCCAAATATCCAGACGTCCATCAGGGACTTCCCAACAATAAACGCAACCAGACCAATCCCAGACAGCGGCATTATTTCTTACTGAGAATAAGACGCGCTTGGGAATTATGGCTAAGGGCGTCCAGCTTTTACCAAAACTTGCCGATTCACGCCTGACCACGGACTGCCCCCAGCGCCATTTCTCCCCCTTGCCGACCCACCGAAATGCCTTGAGAAGAGCGGCAGTAACCCGGTTTTGCGCCCTGTGGGGTGACGCTGTCACGTCCGCTGTAAAACCGGGGCGGTCAATAAACAAACAAGGCATTGATCTCTATAGATAAATACATATACAAATCTACACAAAATTAATCATTGAGGTGAGGGCTAAAAAGCCATATATTAGCCGCGCTTTAAAAACCGGTGATTACTTTTAATTCAATTATCCAATCAGGCGTTGCCAATAACCCTGGTTGTAGGAGAGATATGATGACGGATAAAGTCCGTATTGATACTTTAGGTGCGAATTCATCAGACAATAACAATGAAACTTATTTGGCGCGCCAAGCCGAATTTGAATCAAATGTCAGGAGTTATCCGCGTAAGCTGCCACTGGCGATTGCCAAGGCGCAGGGCGTCTGGATCACGGATGTCGAGAATAAACAATACCTTGACTGCCTGGCAGGGGCGGGCACGCTGGCTTTGGGCCACAACCACCCTGACGTATTGCAGAGCATCCAAAATGTCATTACCAGCGGCTTGCCGTTACATACCCTCGATCTGACCACGCCGCTGAAGGATGGGTTCTCTGAGTACCTGCTCTCCCTGCTGCCGGGCGAAGGCAAAGAGTACTGCCTGCAGTTCTGCGGCCCGTCCGGTGCGGACGCGGTAGAAGCGGCGCTGAAGCTGGCGAAAAAACACACTGGCCGTTCTGGCGTGATCAGCTTCTCCGGCGGCTACCACGGCATGACCCACGGCGCGCTGTCCGTGACTGGCAACCTGTCGCCGAAAGAAGCGGTCAACGGCATGATGCCGGAAGTGCAGTTCATGCCTTACCCGCACCTCTACCGCTGCCCGCTGGGCCTCGGTGGCGAAGCTGGCGTGAAGGCACTGACCTACTACTTCGAAAACCTGATCAACGACGTTGAGAGCGGCGTGCGCAAACCGGCTGCGGTTATCCTGGAAGCCGTTCAGGGTGAAGGCGGCGTGAACCCGGCCCCGGTTGAGTGGCTGCAACGCATCCGCAAAGTGACCCAAGAGCACGGCATCCTGCTGATCCTGGACGAAGTACAGGCTGGCTTCGCGCGTACCGGTAAGTTCTTCGCCTTCGAACACGCAGGCATTGAGCCGGACATCATCGTGATGTCCAAAGCCGTCGGCGGTGGCCTGCCACTGGCCGTACTGGGCATTAAGAAAGAGTTCGATGCGTGGGCACCGGGCCACCATACCGGTACTTTCCGTGGTAACCAGCTGGCGATGGCGACCGGCCTGACCACGCTGAAATTCCTGAAAGACAACAATGTGGCTGACAAAGTGGCTGCGCAGGGCGAGTGGCTGAAGGGCCAACTGGCCGAGATGCAGAAACGCTATCCGGTGCTGGGCCACGTGCGTGGTCTGGGCCTGATGATCGGCATCGAAATCGTCAAGCCGCACGAAGAGAAAGACCACATGGGTTGCTACCCGGCGGATGGCGAGCTTTCGGCACTTCTGCAGAAGAAATGCTTCGAGAATGGCCTGATTCTGGAGCGCGGCGGCCGTCACGGTAGCGTGCTGCGCCTGCTGCCGTCCCTGCTGATCAGCAATGAAGAGCTGGGGATCTTCCTGGATAAATTTGAAAACGCCCTGGTGGCTGCCGGCATCAAGCCGGTCTGATAAGAGCGAAAAGAGTTAATGTCCAAGTCAAACCCGATTCTGGCGGCCTCCGCGCAAAGCACTGAGGCATACCAGCAGGCTATCGCCCAGAGTAGCGAGGCGGTGGTGCAGTGGCTGAAACAGCCAGAGATGTATCAAGGGAAGAGCGTCGCGGAACTGCGCGAGCGCATCGCGCTGGACTTCAATGCGGAGGGCCTGGGCAACCAGGCCGCCATTGAGCGCGCGATTGAGTTCTTCCTGAAAGACAGCCTGTCGGTACACCACCCGCAGTGCGTGGCGCACCTCCACTGCCCGAGTCTGGTGATCAGCCAGGCGGCAGAGGTGATGATCAACGCCACCAACCAGAGCATGGACTCCTGGGACCAAAGCCCCTCTGCGACCATCATTGAGATGAAGCTGATTGAGTGGCTGCGCGGCCAGGTTGGCTATCAGGCTGGCGATGCGGGCGTGTTCACCAGCGGCGGCACCCAGAGCAACCTGATGGGTCTAATGCTGGCGCGTGACGCCTTCTTCGCACGTCAGGGTCACTCCATCCAGCAGGATGGTCTGATCGGCGACCTGCGGAAGATTAAGGTGTTCTGTTCTGAGAACGCCCACTTCTCCGTGCAGAAGAACATGGCGCTGCTGGGTCTGGGTTACCAGTCCGTCACGCTAGTGAAAACCGATCGCTTCGCCCGCATGGACGTGACCGATCTGGCAGAGAAACTGGCGCAGGCCAAGGCCAACGGTGAGCAGGTGCTGGCGATTGTTGCCACTGCCGGCACCACCGACGCCGGTGCCATTGACCCGCTGCGCGCCATTGCGGCGCTGGCGGCTGAGCACCAGATCTGGATGCACGTGGATGCGGCCTGGGGCGGCGCGCTGCTGATGTCCGAGAAGTACCGTGACTATCTGGACGGCCTTGAGCTGGCGGACTCCATTACCCTGGACTTCCACAAGCAGTTCTTCCAGACCATCAGCTGCGGCGCGTTCCTGCTGAAAGAGGCACGCCACTACGAGCTGATGCGCTATCAGGCGGCTTACCTGAACTCTGAGTTCGATGAAGCACAGGGCGTACCGAATCTGGTCTCCAAATCGCTGCAAACCACCCGCCGTTTCGATGCATTGAAACTGTGGATGGGTCTGGAAGCACTGGGCAAGACGCAGTATGCCGAGATCATCGACCACGGTGTCACCCTGGCACAGCAAGTGGCGCAGTATGTGGCTGAGCAGCCGGCTCTCGAGCTGGTGATGGAGCCGCAACTGGCGAGCGTGCTGTTCCGCTTCCGTCCAGAGCACCTGGCGGCGCAGGGCGATGCTGCCGTGGCGCTGTTCAACCAGAAGATCGGTGACGCACTGCTGGACTCCGGCCGCGCCAACGTCGGCGTAACAGAATTTGATGGCGTTACCTGCCTGAAAATGACGTTGCTGAACCCGGTCGTGACGCTGGAAGACATCAAAGTGCTGCTGGCACTGGTTGAGAAGACCGCCGCACAACTGGCGTAATCTCCGGCCACTGGCGGATAAAAGCCGATAACCCTTGGGTTATCGGCTTTTTTATTGCCATCACGTCTCTGGCATTAATCCTAAAACGCAGTGTGCCCCCCTGATGGCGCTTATTCGTACCATCGTTTATTAAACCGCCGAAGCATAGGTAAATTTTTAAAAACAACGATAAACTTTCCAATAATTCCGATAGATTTATTGTGTAATTCAATTGGCAACGGCGTTTATTTAGGATTGCTCTTAATTTATCTTTTTCTATTAATTCATCACGGAATAATCAGCAACTAGCATAATTTGGCCGCTGCCAATTTATGATTGACAATGAAAAACTCGTCATAAGATAATTATTACCTCCTGATTAATATTTGGTAATTGCGATGAAAGAGCGCCTAATAGGCCTTGACCTGTTAAGATCTATCATTATGTTTTTTGGCCCGACATTCCATGCCTCAATGTTATTGACTGGCGCATGGGGATTTGAATATAGCTTTGGATATGCCCGTGAATTGGATGCGGCACTCGACTTCACCCACTATTTCCGTATGGAGCTTTTTTTCCTGATCTCCGGCTTTTTCTCTGCGCTGGTGATTACGAAAAAAGGGCGGGGGCGTTTTGTGGAAAACCGCGTGAAACGGATTATTGTTCCCACCCTGGCCTCCATCGCCATTATCTTGCCGCTCATCTCTCTGGAGATGTCAGCGCTGTTTGCCGACCGCGACTGGGCGGACTACCTCAGCTATAAGCACCTTTGGTTCCTGGTGACGCTGTCGATGATTAGCCTGCTGGTGATGCTGGCCCCGGTTACGCTTAGCAACGCGATTGCCGCCGTGGCGCGCCGCCTCAATGCGCTGCCGTGGTTGCTGCTGCTGCCCGCGATGGCCTGTCTGGTGTATGGCTGCATGGCGTTTAACTCGCTGACCGCGCCCCTCCAGCGGAGCCATGAGATATTCTCGCTATTGCAAATTAACCAGATGGTTAATTACCTGCCCTTCTATTTCATCGGCATGGTGCTCTATTATCTGGAGAAGCGTATTACGCTGGGATGGTCAGTGGCGTTCGCCGGAATTTATATCCTGTGGTATCTGCTGTTCAAGGCAGATATTGCCGGGCTGGCCTTGGTCAGCAAATTTTCAAAGGGATTGTGCGCGCTGTTAATCTGTCTGGGCATCTTCTTCGTATTTAAAAACCTGAAGATGAATGCCTCCGCTGGCGTCACCTTTTTGACCAGCATCGCCCTGCCTTTCTATCTGGTGCATCTGCCGGTGCTGTTATTGCTGGCATGGATGTGGATGACCGTGGGAGGCTCGCATAATCCCTACTACTTTATGCTGTTTGTTATTCCCTCAACCTGCCTGTTGAGTGTGGCGCTGGGTTACCAGATGACGCGCTATAAACTCCTGCGTCTCCTGTTTGGCTTGAGCGAGGTAAACACCGCCTCCCGCCCGCCGCGACAAGTGGCGGCCTGAGCCAGCCCACTAAAAAGCCGGTAACTCACGTTACCGGCTTTTTTATGCCCGCATGGCGTTCAGTAAAAGGCTTTGCGTGCCATCCGCAGGGTGGCGGCCACCGACACCAGCGAAACCATAATCAAAAAGATGCCCAGCCCAATCATCGCGTTGAAGCCATACTCCTTGAACAGCATCAGCCCGACGATACAGCCGGTCAGGAAGGAGAAGACCGTGGTGAGGTGGGTATAGAGCTGTTTGCGATGGAAATGGCGATCGCTGGAGGCCGTGCCGGTGACAAACGACGAGAAGAACGAGCCAAGCGCGATGCCCGCGTCGGTCAGGGTGCCGGTGATGTGGGTTGACCGCACCCGGCCATTGGAGAGCTGGGTGGAGGTGGAGTTATGCAGCCCCATCAGGAACCCCAGCAGCACCAGAATCTCGCGGTTATGCCGTGGCGAGTAGGAGAAGGTCTCAAACACCGACATCAAGGTCAGCGCCACCCCTTCGGCCAAAATAATCAGGCAAAAAATGGTGCGGATATTGTTCTTCAGCCCGGCAATCACCGAGAAACGGGCAGTGGTGGAGCCAAGCACAAACGCGCCGATCAGGACAGCGAGGAAGATCAGATCATTCAGGTCAGAGCTGGAGACCTCCGAAGAGATCTGGGAGGCATTACCGGTCATATGGGAGGGAAAAAAACCGAACGCGCCTAGCGCCATGGCATTCAGGATGCCCGCGGTGGTCGCCAAAATCAGCGCCAGGTAGCGGTCTTCTGTGTGGGATCGGGTCTTCTTCTTTTTGATCAGCACATTATTCACCAATAGCATCAAAGTGGATGAAAACAGCAGGGGTGACGGGTGTCACAGTTTAAGCATATATGCTGGGGGCCAATCTGGGAGGGAAAGCTGCGATCTGGCTCAGGCAAACTGTTAATAAGTCTGTCATTTCTATAGTTGCGGCGGTTTTTTCTCTAGTAATGTAAAAATCGCCGGAAAACGTGGTGGGCTGGCCAAAACTTTACTTCACTTAACTATTTACATCAGGAAAATATAACCCTGCGTTAATTGTGGTCATCCATTCTCCTGAAACTTGAAATCATAATAAGCTTATGAAAAATAATCATATTCATGATTTCTCATACTTTTTCTGATAAAAACCCTGCCTTGGGGAGGAAAACTATTCCGCTTGGTATAGTTTTAAGGGTTACAGATCCCTCTTTTGGAGGGCGGCATATTTCCGGACGTGACCAAGGAGTGAAGATGCGGAAAAAAACCATAATGGCTCTGGTATTGGCAACAGCCTCACTGGCAGCGTTGGCGGGCTGTTCATCGAATCAGGCCATCAAAACCACTGACGGCAGAACCATTGTCACTGATGGCAAACCAGAGATTGATAATGACACCGGGCTGGTCTCCTATCGCGACGCACAGACGGGCCGCACCGAGCAGATCAACCGTGACCAGATCAGCAACATGAGCGAACTGGATAACTGACGCCGGGGAAACGGGGGTAAGAACCGGTGGCGTGCAGCCTTCATCTGCGCGCCACCGGTTTGCTTAATGGGCCAGGGCGTTACTCCTTCTCACCCGAGGATTGTTTCAATCTAACCCGGTGGGAGTGAAGCCTGACCATATTGGTGTCAGCAAAGCCATCGTCTAAAGCCTGACGGGCCGCCGCTGACGACGCGGACTGGCGAAAGGCCTTTCTGGCTTGCCAGTAAGCCATGATGACGTCCTCATCAGACTCGCCCTCGGCAAGCTGCGTCAGCCTCTCCAGTATGGTGTGGTTGTTTACAGCACCCTGGTCTTCAAGGAGCGACATCACTGCCTCTCCCAAAAGTTTGTGCATATTATTTACGTTATCGTCGTTGTTCAAACCCTCTCCTGTGTTGTTAATGAGAAATGCCTGTCATGCGGCTGGATGGCGGCGCCCGGCAAGGCGCAAAGCGATACAGCCGCATGGCAGGCGGCTTATGGGCAGAGTGGCTGACGCCATGTCTGCCGGGATCAGGAGGCGCTGATATGGGTCATCATGACTTGGGAATTTCAAAAACGCGGATGAAAAAAAGCTGGCCGGAGCCAGCGTGATACAAATTATTTATCGTTCTTCCCGACCCAGTACCAACGCAATCAAAGCGTGATAGTGCTTTTCCATGTCGGCCCCAGGGGTCTGATCCAGCTTTGCCAGCAATTTGGTACAGATGGATGTACGCGTTACGGCCTCACCGGCACGCAATATCTCCGCCACAACCTGTCCCAGGCTCTCTTCTTGTGTGGGTACGCCGGGAGCGTTTGACCGGAAAGAATGCGTGATTTCACGCTTTGTGACTGGCGTCCGTTGTTGCCGTTGCATCTTTAAGCCCCAAAAATCTGGTTAGTAAATAAGCGACTTTTCGTTCAAAGGGAAATTATACAAATCAGAAATTGTTGTACAACTAATTTTTAGATAGGAATCCACTGATTAGGGCGCAATCGATCAAAATAGCATCGAATCCGTCGCTGTCCTGGCTGGGCTTCTGTCTTACTCCGCCTTTTTCCCCACCCGTTAACCACAAAAAAAGTAGGTGATGCAGCTCACCCTTCCTGCATCCGCTTTTGACTTTGCTGGCATTCGATCGAAATATAGATTTCACAATAAAAACTACATAGTGAAATTTAAACTTCATCCGATGATCACAGGAGCCGTTATGAGCACACTGTTTGCCGGCGCACAAAATTTGGGGAAGTCCTTTATGTTGCCGATCGCCCTACTGCCCGCTGCCGGGCTGCTACTGGGGATCGGGGGCGTGTTGACCAACCCGGTGACCCTGACCACCTATCCCATCCTGACGCACGGCATGCTTCAGGCCACCTTTACGGTCATGAAGCTGTGCGGCAGCGTGGTCTTTGACCATCTGCCGCTGCTGTTTGCGGTGGGCATCGCGGTTGGGCTGGCGCGCAATGATAAAGGCACCGCCGGGCTGGCGGCGGTGCTCTGTTTTATCGTCATGAATCAGGCGATCAACGCCCTGCTGCTGCTCTCCGGCACGCTGGCGGAGGAGAATCTGGCGGCGGCCGGGCAGGTGCGGGCGATGGGGATAGTCACCCTGCAAACCGGCGTGATGGGCGGCATCCTGAGTGGGCTGCTGGCCGCCTGGGTACAGAAACGCTTCGGCAAGACCGCGCTCCCCAGCCTGCTGGCCTTCTTTAGCGGGTCGCGGCTGGTGCCGATTGTCAGCTCCTTTTTTGCCATCTTTCTGGGCATGGCGCTGTTCTGGCTCTGGCCGCCGATTCAGGCAGGCATCCGCCACCTTGGCGGGCTGGTGGAGCAGACCGGCTACCTCGGCACCCTGTGCTACGGCATGATTTTGAAGTGCCTGATCCCCCTTGGCCTGCATCACCTGTTCTATCTGCCCTTCTGGCTGACCAGCGTCGGCGGCGAGGCGGTGGTGAACGGCCAACTGGTGCAGGGCACACAGAAAATCTTCTTCGCGCAGCTGGCTGACCCCAGCGTCACCCAGTACACCATTGGCGTCTCGCGTTTTATGGCGGGGCGCTTCGCGGACTTTATGTTTGGCCTGCCCGGCGCGGCGCTGGCCATCGTGCACGCCGCCCGGCCGGAGCAGCGCAAAAAAGTGGCCAGCCTGATGTTCTCCGCGGCGCTGACCTCCTTTTTCACCGGCATCACCGAGCCGCTGGAGTTTGCCTTCATGTTCTGCGCGCCGCTGCTCTACGGCGTGCACATCCTGCTGACCGGCGTGGCCTTTATGTTGACGCACATGCTGGCGATCACCGTCGGCCAGACCTTCTCCGGCGGGCTGATCGATTTTCTGCTGTTCGGCGTATTGCAGGGCAACGCCAAAACCAACTGGGTGCTGATGCTGCCACTGGGGGCGGTGATGTTCTGCCTCTACTACACCGCCTTCCGGCTGCTGATTGGCTGGCGCAACCTGAAGACGCCGGGCCGCGAGCCAGAGGGCGAAGCGCCAGAGAGGCTGGCAGACGCTGGCGCCCGCGCGCCGGCGATCGTTGCTGCCCTCGGCGGGCCGGGCAATATTCTGGCGCTGGATTGCTGCGCCACCCGGTTGCGCGTCACGGTTAAAGAGCCGCAACAGGTCGATGCAGCGGCGCTCAGCGCCCACGGCAGCCGGGCCACGCTGGTTCGCGGCACCGGCGTGCAGGTGGTGTTTGGCCCGCACGTGACCCTGATTAAAAACGAAGTGGAAGAGTGGCTGGAGGCACACCCATGAAAGCCGTGATGTTGATGTTTGATACCCTGACCCGTCGGCACCTCGCCCCCTATGGCGGGGATGCCCGCACCCCGCGCTTCAGCCAGTTGGCGCAGGAGTCGGTGCAATTTGACAACTTTTACGTCGGCAGTATGCCCTGTATGCCAGCCCGCCGGGAGCTGCACACCGGGCGCTACAACTTCCTGCACCGTAGCTGGGGGCCGCTGGAGCCGTTCGACTTCTCCGCCATTCAGGCATTGCGGCAGGCCGGGGTGCACACCCATCTGGTGACCGACCATAAACACTACTGGCGTGACGGCGGGGCCACTTACCATACCCGCTACTCCACCTTTGAGTTTATCCGTGGGCAGGAGGGAGATCACTGGCAGGGCGCGGTGGCGCAGCCGGACATCCAGTGGCAGGGAATGGAGGATGAGGCGACGCGCCGCCGCCGACGTGGCCGCATGGCGCAGGACAAAATCAACCGCGCCGCCATGCCGACGCAGGCGGATCACTGCCTGCACCGCACTATCGGGGCCGGGCTGGCCTTCCTCGAGGCCAACCACCAGCAAGACCAGTGGTTTTTGCAGATTGAGTGCTTTGATCCCCATGAGCCGTTCTTCGTTGCGGAGCCGTATCTGGCGCAGTATGGCTGCACCCCGGAGGAGTTTGATGGCTGGGTGCCCTACTACTGCGACGCGCCGGGCGGCGTGAGTGAAGAGAAGGTGAGGAAGTTCTATCAGGCGCTGGTGACGCAGTGTGATGACTACCTTGGCCGGGTGGTGGACAAGCTCAAGGCGCTGGGGCTGTGGGAAGAGACGCTGTTTATCGTCTGCACCGACCACGGTTTCCTGTTGGGTGAGCACCAGTGGTGGGGCAAAAATATCATGCCGGTGTATGACGAAATCGCCCATACGCCCTTCTTTATCCGCGACCCGCGCTGCCCGCAGCAGGGGGTGCGCCGTCAGGCGCTGGCGCAGACCATCGACATCCCCGCCACCTTGCTGGAGTTTTTTGGCGTGCCGCGCCCGGCCACCATGACCGGCCAGCCGCTGCGCCCGGCGATTGAGCAGGATGCGCGGCTGCGTGACCATGCGCTGTTCGGCTACTTTGGCGGGCACCTCAACATCACCGATGGCGAGGGTGTCTATATGCGATGCCCGCGTGAGCCGGGGGCCAGCAACCTGTATGAGTACACCCTGATGCCGACGCGCATCGACAGCCCCTTCGCGCCGCACGAACTGCGGGAGATGCGCCTCCATCCGGGCTTTAACTTCACCCAGGGCGCGCAAGTGTTGCAGATCCCGGCCACCTTCCGCTACCTCGACCCGTGGCGTTTCGGCGACAAGCTGTATGACCTGAGAAGCGATCCTGAGCAGCGCCAGCCGCTCGATGACCCGGCAAGGGCGCTGGCCTATGCGCAGGCGATGATCCCGCTGATGAAGGCGCACGATGCGCCGCCGGAGCTGTATGTCCGCTTTGGGCTGTCCCCCCTGACGGCGGCGCTGGAGCAGGCGTTTGCGGCGCGCCGGGCGGCACTGCCCGATGCGGAGCACCCTGGCGTGGCGCAGGCATGGCTGCGGGTGGCGGCCGCGCTGGAGGAGCAGGGTACGCCCCCGCCAGCGCTGGCAGCCGGTCAGCGGCTGACCGAGCAGGAGATCTTCACGTTGATTGACGCGCACTTTAGCGGTGACCGTCGCCGGGCGCTGATCTATCAGTCGCGCCTGCTGTTGCGGACAGCCTGAGATGGCTGGCTTTCAACTGGAGAACCGGCGCTTCCGGGCGCAGATCATGGCGCAGGGCGGCGAGCTGGTCAGCCTGTGGGACAAGCAACTGCAACGCGAATGGATCTGGCAGCCGCAGCCCGGTATCTGGGCGCACTCCGCCACCCAACTTTTTCCGGTGGTGGGTCGGCTGGTGCAGGGCGGGGTGCGGGCGGAGGGGCACTTCTGGCCGCTGGAGGCGCACGGCTTTTTGCGCCACCAGCGTTTTGCCTGTCTGGCGCGGCAGGCGGATCGGCTGGTACTGGCGGCCAGCGCCGATGGGAGTGCACCGCCGTGCTGGCCGTGGCGCTGGCAGGTCACCACCCACTGGGTGCTGCACCCGGATGGGCTGGCGTTGCGCCAGCAGGTGATCAACCGCGACCACCGGCCGATGTGGTTCTCCCTTGGCTGGCACCCCGGTTTCGCCCTGCCGGTGGCCTCGCAGCCGGGGTGGCGCATCGCGTTTTCGCGGGCGGTGGCTGGCCCCTTCCCGACCCGCGACCGCACCCTGAGCCTGCCCGTGGAGACCCCCTTCACCCACCATTTCCGGCTCACGCCAGAGGTTTTCCGGCATGGCGCGCTCTATTTTGGCCGGTGTCGCCAGCGGCGGATGGCGGTGCTGTCGCCAGCCGGGCGGGAGGTGATGGCGCTGGAGACCGGCACCCAGCCGTGGCTGGCGCTGTGGGGCGTGCCGGGTGCCGATCTGCTCTGTCTGGAACCGCTGGCTGGCACTACCGACGATCCGGCCTTTGATGGCCGTCTGGCGCATAAACGCGGTATCCACTGCCTGCGGCCGGGCGCGTCGCGGGCGTTTGACGTGCGGCTGCGCATGGCAGTGGACGCCTGACGCCACCGGGGCCAGAATAGCCGCCAGAATGATTGCAGAGGAAGCCAGAATGAGCGTGAACCGGGAGAACGTCAGGGTCTATATCCACAACATCATGGGCGGGTTGGGGGAGACCGATCGCCGTATCGCGGAGTTTATCCTGCGCCAGCCAGCACAGGTGGCCCAGATGCCGGTGAAGCAGCTGGCGGCAGCGCTGCAACTGAGCGAGGCGACCATCGTCCGCTTCTGCAAAAAGGTGGGCTACGGTGGGCTGCTCAACCTGAAGGCGGCGTTGAAGCGCGAACTGCTGGCGGAGAGCGACCAGCCACTGCCCGCCTCGCCCGACATTTTTCTGGATGACAGCCGCAAGGAGGTGGCGCAGAAGATCGCACTGGCGGCCGGGGCGACGCTGCAAGAGACCATCGACCTGCTGGACATGCGGGTGGTGAAGCCCGTCGTCGAGCGGTTCCTGAGCGCCAGCCGGGTGCTGTTTGTCGGGTTTGGCGCGTCCGGCCTCTCCGCCCTTGAGGCGCGAGACAAGATGAACCGGCTCGGCATTGATGCCGAAGCCTACTGTGACCGCTTCAGCATGACGCTGAAACTCGCCAATCTGAAGCCGGACGATCTGGTGGTGGCCTTTTCCCACTCTGGCGCAACGCCGGAGGTGGTCAACGCCTTCCGGCTGGCGGAACGCGCTGGCGCGCAGCGGCTTGCCATTACCCATAGCCCGCACTCGCCACTGACCGCACTGGCCGACACCTTCCTGCTGACCTGCGGCAGCGCCGGGCCGCAGCAAGGGGACTCGATTGAAACCCGGCTCTCACAACTGTTTATGATTGAATTTCTCTGTACCGAGATCACCCGCCACAACCTGCGTGACCGCGCGGCGGCCGGGTTATCCATCAGGGAGTTGCTGATTAAGGAGAGGATCCAGCATGAGGAACCCGAGTGACGCGCCCAGCGGCAAGTGGTGGCTGGCTGGCAAGACGCCGGACTACCGCTTTACGTTGGCGAATGAGCGCACCTTTCTGGCCTGGCTGCGTACCGCGCTGGCGCTGATGGCGGCGGCGGTGGGCATTGACCAGTTCTCCCCAACGCTCGCCTCGCCCGCCCTGCGTATAGCATTGGCGCAAGGGCTGCTTATCACGGCGGCCATCATGGGCGTGCTGGCCTGGCGGCGCTGGCGGCACAATGAGTATGCGATGCGGCTGGGGCGTGACCTGCCCCGCTCGCCAGCCCTGCCACTGGCCAGCGGGCTGATGGCCCTGCTGGCGCTGCTGCTCGGGCTGCTTATCTGGCAGGGGCAGCCGTGAGCGCACGCGATCCCGGCCTGCAACCGGAGCGCACCACCCTGTCACGCCGACGCACCGGCTGGTCGATGGCGATTGTCGCCCTGCTCTGCCTGCGCGGCTGGGGCCACCACGGCCAGTGGGAGTATGCGTTGGGCGGCCTGCTGCTGGCCTTCGGGGCCGCGGGCCTCTACACCGGCCTGTTACGCCGTCACCTCTGGCTGGCGGCGGCGCTGGTCAGCGCCAGCGCCCTGTTACTCTGCCTCCGCTAAGCCCGCTACTCGCCATCCCCCTCTTCATAATGGATCACTGACAGCAGCCGGATCGGCACCCGCGTCAGCGTCTCTGGCCCGTGCGGCACCATGCCGTCAAACGAGAGGCTGTCACCGGCGGACATCGGGTAGAGGCGCTCGCCGTGGCGATAGACCAGCTCCCCCTCCAGCAGGTAGAGAAACTCCTGCCCCGGATGGCTGAAGTTGGGGAACTCCTCGCTGGCGTCATCCATCGTCACCAGAAACGGCTCATACACCTTCACCGGCCCCTGGGCGTAGCGCAGCAGTTGGTAGGAGTGCCCCACCTCGGTGCCGGAGCGCACCACCTCCATCCCCTCGCCCGCCTTCACCAGTTGTGCGCCACGCCGCCCCATGTCGTAGTCGCTGAACAGCCGTGAGATGGGCAGGCCGATGGCGTCGCACAGCCGGCTGAGGGTATCGAGGCTGGTGGAGACCTGTGCGTTCTCCACCTTGCTCACCATGCCGGGGCTAAGTCCAGCGATGCGCGCCACGTCTGAGATCTTGAAGCGCTGGGAGAGGCGGCGCTGCTTGATGGCGCGCGCGATGTGCTGCTCGAGGCTGAGCGGGCTGCCGCGCTTGGCGGGAGGGAGTCTGGTCATCGGCAGGTGATTTTCTCCGACATTTTGCGCAGGTTGCCCAGCTCGAAGGAGATGCGTTGCGCGCTGGCGAACAGCGCCTCACGCGCGTGCTGCTTCTGGCGATCGTCAGACATCAGCGCGTCCGGGCCGGAGATATTGACCGCCGCCACAATCTGGTTGTGGTGGTCGCGCAGCGGCATGGCGATAGAGGTGGCGTAGTCCGAGCGGTGCTCAACCCAGCCGCGCAAGTGATCCTGTTCGATGGTCTCCTTCAGCTCTGGCAGCGTGCGCGGCGCGGGCAGCGAGTAGCCATCCAACCGCACATGCTGGTAGAGACGCTCCAGCTCCAGGTCGGTCAGCCCCATCAGCAGCACCCGCCCCATCGCGCAACAGTGGCACGGGATGCGGGTGCCGACCGGCACGTTCACCGACAGGCGCTGGGCGGCAAAGGAGCGGTAGATATAGACCGCGTCACTCCCCTCGCGGATGCTGAGGTGACAGGACATCGACACGGTGTTGCGCAGCGCCGTCAGGTGCGGCATCGCGATGTCCACCACGTCGCGGCTGGCGAGGTAACTGAAGCCGTTGGAGATCACCTGCGGCCCTAGCTGGTAGGTGTTTTTCGCCACCTTCTCCAGATAGTTCATCTCGGTGAGGGTGGTGACGATGCGGTAGATCGCCGAGATGGTAATGCCCAAACGGTCGGCGAAATCCTGCACCGTCAGCACGCGGTCGCGGCTGTTGAACATCTCCAGAATGGTCAGGCCGCGAAACAGCGCGGGAACGGTATAGTCATTGTCGGTTGCGGTTGCCACAGGCATCGGTTCCTCCGCCAATCAGGGGTTAACGGGAGTGGTGCGCGTCATCAAACTCGGCCATCGCATCGGTCAGCACCGGCCAGAAGTAGGCGGCGGTGGCGCTGTCCATCAGCAGCCAGAAGGTGGGCTGCGCCTGCCGGGTGGCGTTGATCACCATGGCGCTGGCGCGCGCCACCGAGGTCTGGGCGATGGCACCCGGCGCAAAGGCGCGCTCGGTGAGATCGACGCCGCACAGTTTTGCCATCACCAGCGCGGCGGCCTCGCCGCTGAGCGCCAGCCAGGCGTGGCTGTCCTGCCGGGGCAGCAGGTAGCAGGCGGTGTCATCCAACTGCCACGCCGCCTCCTCACGCCACAGCCGATCGCCGCCCGCTGCCTCGGGTGCCAGCAACAGGTACTCGGTCTGTGACAGCCGCGCCACCAGCGTGCCATCCGCTTGCCACAGCGCCTGATTGGGCGCGGTGGGCAACTGATAGCCACGCCCGGCCAGCCACTGCGCCGCCTCGCGGCCACGGAAGCCCACGCGGGCGCGCGGCGAGCAGTCCACCAGCGTCACCAGCGCATGGCCTGCCGTCAGGGGGGAGACGCCAGCGGTCAGGTGCGCCAGCGGGTAAGAGGGTTGTGCCTGCATGGTTACAGCTCCTGTCGTTGGTTATCCGCGTCATAAAAGGGCAAGGCCACTACCTGCGCCTCCAGCTGCACGCCGCCCTCTACCCGTAAGGTGAGGCGCGCGCCCGGCTGTGACTGTTCAAAAGATGCATAGGCCATGCCAATGATGGCATTCAGCTTGGGAGAAAACTCACAGGAGGTGACGTTGCCGGTGATGCGGTCACCCTCCAGCACCAGATGCCCCTCCAGCGGCTGCGGCGATCCGGCGGGCAGGGTGAAGCCCACCAAGCGGCGCACCGGCGGCTGCGCCTCCAGAATGTCAATCGCCCGGCGGCCAACAAAGGCCGGTTTGGCGCGGTTCACTGCCCACCCCATCGATACCTCCGCCGGGTGGGTCATGCCGTCGGTGTCCTGCCCGATGATCACATGCCCCTTCTCCAGCCGCAGCAGGCGCTGCGCCTCGACGCCAAAGGGCTGGATATTGTCCGGCGCACCAGCGGCCATCAGCGCGTCCCAGAGCGCCGCGCCGTAGCGGGTCGGCACATGGATCTCATAGCCCAGCTCGCCGACGAAGCCCACGCGCAGCAGCCGCGCCGGGATGCCCGCCACCTCCCCCTGTCGGCACGCCAGATAGGGGAATGCCTCATTCGAAAGATCCACGCCGGTGCAGACCCGCGCCAGTACCTCGCGCGCCCGTGGCCCGGCCAGATTGACCGCCGCCCAGGCGGAAGTGACGTTGGCGATGTCCACATCCAGCCGCCATTGGGTGTTCCACCACAGCATCGACTGGTAGACGCGTGCCACGCCGCTGGTGGTCGCCGTGACGTAGAAGTGGTTCTCCGCCAACCGGCAGGCCACGCCGTCATCAATGATCACCCCCTGCTCATTGGCCATCAGCGCGTAACGCGTGCGCCCCACCGGCTGTTTGAGGAAGGCGAAGGTGTAGAGGCGATTGAGCAGCTCCGCCGCGTCCGGGCCGCGCAGCTCGATGCCGCCGAGGGTCGAGAGGTCAATCAGCCCGACATTGTTGCGCACGTTCATCACCTCGGCCTGCACCGCGCTGGCCTTGTCATGGGTCGGCGCGCGGCGATACCAGCCCGGTCGCAGCCAGTTGCCCGCGGGCATCATCTGCGCCTGCAACGCCAGGTGGCGCGCGTGCATGGCAGTGACGCGCCACGGATCGAAGCCGCGCCCGGCCAGATGCGCCAGACTCTCGGCGCTGAATGGTGGCCGCGCAGTGGTGACGCCCGTCTCACTGACGCTGCGCCCGGTGGCCTGCGCCACCAGCCGCGCCGTCGGCAGGGCGGAGTGCCGCCCCTGTGACGGCCCCATGCCGACGGTGGAGAAGCGCTTCACCAACTGCACGTCGCGGTAGCCGTGGCGGGTGGCGTTGATGATGTCCTTGATTTGCAGATCCTCATCGAAGTCCACGAACTCCTTGCCCTTGGGGTGCGGGAACATCGGCCAGGGGTGGTTCACCTGCGGCAGCAGGCGGCTGGCGGGCAGAGGCGCGGGCGCGTCAATGCCCAGTTGCCGCAACGCCTGAAGTGCGGCCCGCCGCCCATCCTCCTGCACCGCCTCCAGCGAGTGCCAGCCGTTGATCGAACCGGCGGTGAACAGCCCGGTTGGCAGGTGGCTCAGGGAGAAGTTGGCCGTCTGGTCGTCATAGTGCAGTTTGCCGCCCGCCTGGCACGGCAACTGCCAGGCGGGCATGTAGCCAGCGGACATGCCGAGCACGTCGCACGCCACGGCCTCGCCCTGCGGGGCCACCTCGCCCGGCGCGGTGATGCGGTGCACCTGCACCTGTCGCAGGCAGCCACGGTTATCGGCCTGTGCCTCCCAGACCGTCGCGTTCCGCCAGAGCGGCACCCCAGCCTGTTTCAGGCGTGCCGCCAACTGCGCATCGCTCGGGCCGGGGCGCAGATCCACCACCCCGGCCACCTGCACGCCCTGCTCCAGCAGGGTCAGCGCCGCCAGATAGGCGTCATCATTGCCCGCCAGCAGCAGCGCCCGGCGGCCGGGCCGCACCCCATACAGCGCCATCAGCCGTTGGAGCGCGCTGGTCAGCATCACCCCCGGCAGGTCATTGTTGCGGAAGATCACCGGCTGGTCATAGGCCCCGGCCGCCACCACGCAGGCCCCGGCGCGCACCTTGAACATCCGCGCGCCCTGAATGACCGGCAGGTAGTGATCCTGGAACCAGCCGCTACAGGTGGCCCCCACCATCACGCGGATGCGCGGGTGGCGGCTGGCTCGCTGGGTCAGCGCCAGCAGCGCCTCCTCCGCCGGTTGGGTGTCAGTGTCGAAGCGCGCCCAGTTCAGCGCGCCGCCCAGCAGCGGTTGCTGCTCCACCAGCAGCACCTCCGCACCGGCATCGGCTGCCGTCAGCGCCGCCTGCAACCCGGCTGGCCCACTGCCGACCACCATCAGGTCACAGAACAGGTAAGCCTTGTCAAAATAGCCCGGCTTCACCGCCAGATTCAGCACCCCCAGCCCGGCCTTGCGGCGGATCAGCGGCTCCCAGCGCTTCCACATCCCCTTGGGCTTGTAGAAGGCGCGGTAGTAGAAGCCGACCGGCATAAAGCGCGAGAAGAGTTGCAGCTTCTCGTCGCGGTCGCTCTCCAGCGAGCCGCTGTAGTTCTGCCCGCTGGCACGCAGCCCACCGGCGATCGGCAGGGTGTCCGCCAGCACATTCGGCTCCTCCGGCAGTTGCACCAGCGTATTGGCGTCCTGCCCTGCCAGCGTCAGCGCGCCGCGCGGGCGGTGGTATTTGAAGGAGCGCGAGAGGATCAGCCGCCCGTGGGCCAGCAGCGCGCTGGCGAGGGTGTCACCGGCGTAGCCACGGTAGGCAGTGCCCTCAAAATGGAAAGTGATGGCCTGACCACGGTCAATCAGCCGTCCCATCGGCGCGGGCAGGCGGGCCACCTCCGCCGCGCTGGCCGGGCTGTCCAGCTCCCCGAGGATGATGTCATTCATGACGCCACCTCCAGCGGGACGGTTGCCGGGCGGCTCTGGCGCGCCGGGTGCGGGAAGCGTTCGGCGGGATCAAAGGTGCGCAGGATCTCGTCGGTCACCGTGTGGCGCTCCGCCAAAAACCAGTAGCTCGAGGGCTGGTGGAACCACCACTCGGTGACCACCCCGGCGGTGTTGTCGCTGTAGAAGACATAATCCGCCCAGTCGCGGTCGCTGCACCCCATCTGGTCGGGGATCGCCTTCAGTTCGCCGCCGTAGGCAAATTCGCTGATATTGCGTGGCCCGTTGAGCGGGCAGTTCATCACTTTCATCGGTTATCCCCTAATGGCTGGCCGCCGTGGCGCCCATTTCATTGACCTGCCGGAACTGCATAAAACGTTCCAGACAGAATGGCGCGATCAGATCCGGCGTCTTGCCACCGCTGGCGACCAGTTCCGCCATCGTTTTGCCGCAGATCGGCGTCGCCTTGAAGCCCCAGGTGCCCCAACCGGCGTCCAGGTAGTAGTTCTTCACCGGGCTTTCGCCCATGATCGGGCTGTAGTCCGGCGTCATGTCGGTGATGCCCGCCCATTGCCGCATCAATTTGGCCTGTGCGAGGAAGGGGAACATCTCAATGCCGTGGGCGATCAGGCTCTCCTTCAGGTCGAGGGTCGAGCGGGTACTGTAGAGCGGATAGGGATCGGAGCCGCCGCCGAACACCACCTCGCCCCGGCTGGTCTGCTGCACGTAGCAGTGCAGCGCAGAGGAGCTGACCAGTGGGTCAAGGAACGGTTTCACCGGCTGGGTGACCATCGCCTGCAAGGGGTAGCTCACCACCGGCAGGCGGAAACCGGCCTTCTGCGCCAGCTGCGAGCTGTAGCCCGCCACCGCCTGCACCGCGCAGCCACAGCGGATAGTGCCACGGTTGGTCTTCACCGCCGTGATGCGCCCCTCGGTCACCACCAGATCCTGCACCTCGGTGAGCTGGTGGATCTCGACGCCGCGCTTCGCCGCCTCCTTGGCATAGCCCCACGCCACCGCGTCATGGCGGGCGGTGGCGCCGTCGATATGCCACAGCCCGGCCAGCACCGGCAAATTGGCCGGGTCGAGGTTGAGGGTCGGCACCAGTTCGCGGATCTGCTGGCGGTCAATCATCTCGGTGCGGCCGCCAAAGTGTTTGTTGACCTCCGCCCGCTGGCGGAAGGCGCGCACCGTGGCGTCGGTGTGGGCCAGCGTCAACTGGCCGCGTTCCGAGTACATGATGTTGAAGTCGAACTCATTCGACAGCCCCTGAAACAGCTTCACCGACTCGCTGTAGAAGCGTACCCCCTCGGAGGTGAGGTAGTTGGAGCGGATCACCGCGGTGTTACGCGCAGTGTTGCCGCCGCCCAGATAGGCTTTCTCCAGCACCGCGACGTTGGTGATGCCGTGGTACTTCGCCAGATAGTAGGCGGTGGCCAGCCCGTGGCCGCCGCCGCCGATGATCACCACGTCATAGTGCGTTTTCAGGTCGCGCGGCGGCGGGATGTCCACCTCCGCCGGGTAGCGCGACGACAATCCATACTTCAGCAAGGCAAACGGCATGATCTTCCCCTTAGCCAGCGCACTGGAGCGCGGCGGCCTGTTGCTGCAACTGGGTGGCGGTGACGGTGTTTTGCATCAGGCAGGCGATGGTCATCGGCCCGACGCCGCCCGGCACCGGCGTCAGGGCGGCGGCCACCGCGCTGACGCTGGCAATGTCCACATCCCCCACCAGCCGGCTGCGTCCCTCGCCCTGCGTAATCCGGTTGATGCCGACGTCAATCACCACCGCGCCCGGCTTGATCCAGCTGGCATCAATCATCCCCGGCCGCCCGACGGCGGCGATCAGGATGTCCGCCTGCCGCGCCAGCCGGGCGGCGTCCTGGCTGCGCGAGTGCAGCGTGGTGACGGAGCAGTGCGCCTGCAACAGCAACGCGGCCATCGGCTTGCCAACAATGTTGGAGCGCCCCACCACCACCGCGTGTTTGCCGGCCAGATCGCCGCCATACTCCGCCAGCAGGCGCATACAGCCGAGCGGCGTACAGGGCGTCAGCACGCGCTGCCCCTGCACCAGCCCACCGGCGTTCTCCGGGTGGAAGCCATCCACATCCTTCAGCGGGGAGATGGCACGCACCACCCGCCCCTCATCGATGTGCGCGGGCAGCGGGAGCTGCACCAGAATGCCGTTCACCGCCGCATCCCGGTTCAGGTTGTCAATGGTCGCCAGCAATTGCTGCTCGCTGAGGGTGGCCGGGAAGCGGTACTCATGGGAGAGGATGCCGACCTGTTCGGCGGCGCGCAGTTTGTTGCGCACATAGACCTGGCTGGCCGGGTCATCGCCCACCAGCACCACGGCCAGCGCGGGCGTCACGCCTTCGGCACGGCAAGCCTGCACCTGCTGCGCCACCTCGGCCAGCAGCCGCTGCGCGCTCTGTTTGCCATCAATCAGGCGGGCGGTGTGGGGTTGTGTTGTCATCGGAAGATCACCGTTTTGTTTTCGTCGAGGAAGATGCGGTGATCGGCGTGCAGTTTCACGGCACGCGACAGCGCGATGGTTTCGGTATTGCGGCCCACGGCCACCAGATCCTCGGGGCGGTAGGTGTGGTCTACGCGCTGCACCTCCTGCTCAATGATTGGCCCTTCGTCCAGATCGGAGGTGACGTAGTGCGCTGTCGCGCCAATCAGTTTGACGCCGCGGTGGTAGGCCTGATGGTAGGGCATCGCCCCCTTGAAGCCCGGCAGGAAGGAGTGGTGGATATTGATGGCGCGCCCGGCCAGCTTGCGGCACAGGGTATCGGAGAGAATTTGCATATAGCGCGCCAGCACCACCAATTCCGCCTGCGTCTCCTCCACCACGTTCATTAATTCCGCCTCCTGCTGCGCCTTATTCTCTTTGGTCACTGGCAGGTAAATAAAGCGGATGCCGTCGCGTTCGGCGATCGGGCGTAAATCAAGGTGGTTGGAGACAATGGCACTGATGGTAATCGGCAATTCGCCCTTATTTTTCCGGTAGAGCAGATCCAGCAGGCAGTGGTCGAATTTACTGACCATCAATATCACGCGCATTGGCACCGCGCGGTCAAATACCTGCCACTGCATCGACAACCCCTCCGCCACGGCGGAAAAGTCCCGTTTCAGCGAGGCAATATCTGGCGTCACCTGCTCATTAAAACGGAAACGGGCGCGCAGAAAGAAGTGCCCCAAATGCTCATCATCATATTGTGACAGCTCACTGATATAGCACTGGTTATTGCTGAGGAACCCGGTAACGGCAGCAATAATCCCTGAGCGCGCAGGGCAGCTGGCCATCATAACGTAATCATGAGTATTCGCAGACATGGCGTCTCCACACAGATAAAGTAAAAGGTTTGCCGGTAAATATAAATGCCCGGCGCAACGCTGATTTTCATTTGAACGGGCTGGTGCTTAAAACTTTTAATTCAAAAAAATCGCCGTGTCGATAGATAAATTGAAATTTTATTCATTCCGCTTTCTGGCGCTATTTTATTTGGCCGATGAAGAAAACGGTTTACCGGCAAACTTTTTACGCAAATATCTTCACCCGCGCAAATCCGCATTTATTACGTCAGGATGACGGTTATTTTGGGGCACCACTTTAGGGAATGCTTCATTATTTCCAGCGTTATTTGTCGCTGTCCGGCCCTATTTTGTAGGCAACCTCCACCCGATATTCGCCGCCCGCTTTTTTAAGCCGTTGAAAATCCTATTTATCCTGATAAATGCGGGAAATTGGCACGGAACCTGCTTTTGCCCAACAGTAAAAATTTATTCCTGTCAGGAACGGCCCCGACCACCTGACAGTGCTGACATCGCCCTTCCATCGCTGTTGAGAGAAAACTATGTCACCTGAACAAGCCGAACAGTTTTTACAAGAGAACCAGATCCGTTACGTGCTGGCGCAGTTTGTTGATATCCACGGGGCGGCCAAGACCAAGGCCGTGCCGGCCAAGTGCCTGATGGATATCGTCGAGAAGGGCGCGGGCTTTGCCGGTTTTGCCATCTCCGGCATGGGGATGGAGCCGCAGGGGCCGGACTTCTACGCCAGGGGCGATCTCAGCACCCTGTCGCTGGTGCCCTGGCAGCCCGGCTACGCCCGCATCGTCTGTAGCGGTTATGTCAACAATGCGCCCCACCCCTATGACAGCCGGGTGGTGCTGCAAAAGCAGGTCGCCCGGCTGGCGGAGCATGGCTGGGTACTGAACAGCGGGCTGGAGCCGGAGTTCTCCCTCTTCAGCCGCGGGCCGGGGGGCGAAGCGTTGCCCGCCGACCCCAGCGATACGCTGGCCAAGCCCTGCTATGACTACAAGGGGCTGTCGCGGGCGCGCGGCTTCCTTGAACAGCTGACCGAGTCGCTGCAAGCGGTGGGTTTTGACGTCTACCAGATTGACCACGAAGACGCCAACGGCCAGTTTGAGATTAACTACAGCTACAGCGACGCCCTCACCTCCGCCGATCGCTTCACCTTTGTGCGCATGGCCGCCGGGGAGATTGCCCACGAGCGCGGGCTGCTCTGCTCCTTTATGCCCAAGCCGTGCGCCGACAAGCCCGGCAACGGTATGCACTTCCACCTCTCCATGGCCGATGGGCAGGGCAAAAACCTGTTCTTCGACGATCAGGATGCGCAGGGGCTGGGGCTGTCGGCCACCGCCTACCACTTCCTCGCCGGGCTGCTACACCACGCGGGCGCGCTGTGCGCACTGGCCGCCCCGACCGTCAACTCCTACAAGCGGCTGGTGAGCGGCGGCTCGCACAGCGGCGCGACCTGGGCACCGGTGTTCATCACCTATGGCGATAACAACCGCTCGGCAATGGTGCGCGTGCCCTACGGCCGCCTCGAGCTACGCCTGCCCGATACCGGTGCCAACCCCTATCTGGTGCACGCGGCGATCATCGCCGCCGGGCTGGATGGCATCACCCGCAAGCTCGATCCGGGCAAGGCGCAGAACCGCAATCTCTACGCCATGACGCCCGCGATGTGCCAGCAGGAGGGCATCTCCCTGCTGCCGCAAAACCTGAAAGAGGCGGTCGATGCGCTGGAGGCCGACGCGCTGCTGCGCGAGAGTCTGGGCGTGGCGCTGGTGGATGAGTTCATCCGCGTCAAGCGTCAGGAGTGGCACGAGTACCACCGCCACGTCAGCGAGTGGGAAACCCGTCGCTATCTCGAATTCTTTTAACTACCAGCCGCTGAATCACGAGGATACTTATGTGTGGGATCGTTGGACTTTACTTTAAAAATGCCGCGCTGGAGCCGCAGTTGGGCGCGCTGTTCACCCCAATGCTGATGGCGATGACCGACCGTGGCCCGGATAGCGCGGGTTTTGCCCTCTATGGCGATGAGTACCATGACGGCATCAAGCTGACCCTGCGCAGCGATCAGGAGAGCTACAACTGGCCAGCGCTGGCGGAGCGCTTCGGCGTCGCCTTTGGCCGGGTGGATGAGTGGTTCCCGCTGGCCGATGCCACGGTGTTCAAGCTGCCCACCACCGAGGCGCTGGCGCTGGAGTGGCTGGCCAGCGAAGCCCCGGAAGTGGACGTGCTGAGCGCGGGCCATAGCATCGAGATCCTGAAGGGGGTCGGGCTGCCGGGCGAGGTGGCTGCCCACTTCGGGCTGGAGAAGATGGCTGGCAGCCACGCCATCGGCCACACCCGCATGGCGACCGAGAGCGCGGTAACGCTGCAAGGGAGCCACCCCTTCTCCACCGGGATGGATCTCTGTCTGGTGCATAACGGCTCGCTCTCCAACCACAACCGCCTGCGCGAGAAGCTCAAGCGCGCCGGTATCAGTTTCAAAACCGACAATGACTCAGAGGTTGCGGCGGGCTACCTGGCCTGGCGGATGCGTCAGGGCGACAGCCTCACCACGGCGTTGCAGAACGCGCTGAAGGATCTGGATGGCTTCTTTACCTTCACCATCGGCACCCATGACGGCTTTGCCGTGGTGCGTGACCCCATCTCCTGCAAACCGGCGGTGATCGCCGAAACCGACGACTACGTGGCGATGGCCTCGGAGTACCGCGCCCTCGCCCACCTGCCGGGCATCAATGACGCGCGGGTCTGGGAGCCGGAGCCAGCCAAAATTTATGTATGGGAACGCCTTAACCAACCAGCCACGGGGAGCCAGCGCTGATGAAAACCTACGATCTGAGCGCCGGGGTGCGCGAACTCAACCAAGCGCTGCATGACCCGGCGCAGTGCCGCGAGATCAACGCCTGGCGGGTGGTGAACCCGCAAGGGCAGCACAACATCGCCTGCGGCGTGAATGAGGCGGTGACCATCGACATCGACGGCCACGCCGGTTACTACTGCGCTGGCATGAACCAGCGCGCCGACATCACCATCCACGGCAACGCGGGCGTGGGGGTGGCGGAGAACATGATGTCCGGCAGCGTGCGGGTGAAGGGTGACGCCTCCCAGTCTGCCGGGGCGACCGGCAACGGCGGCTTGCTGGTGATTGAGGGCAACGCCTCGGCGCGCTGCGGCATCTCGATGAAGGGCATCAACATCGTGGTGAAGGGCAATATTGGCGCGATGAGTGCCTTTATGGCGCAGGCCGGTTGTCTGGTGGTGTGCGGCGACGCCGGTGAGGCACTGGGCGACTCGCTCTATGAGGCGCATATCTACGTCAAGGGGCAAGTGGCCTCGCTGGGCGCGGACTGCGTGCAGAAGGAGATGCGGCCAGAGCACCTGAGCGAGCTGGCCGCCCTGCTGGAGCAGGCCGGTTTCACCGACGAGTCGCCGGAGGCGTTCACCCGCTACGGCTCGGCACGCACGCTGTATAACTTCAAAGTGGATAACGCCTCAGCGTACTAAGGCACAGGAGCAGAATATGAGCGAAAAATACAACCCGACGCTGAGAGAGTCAGCCACCTATGACCGCGCGGCCATCGCCGAGATCCAGCGCGCCGCCGAGACCGGCATCTATGACATCCGTGGCTGGGGTGCCAAACGCAAAGTGCCGCACTTTGATGACCTGCTGTTTCTGGGGGCCAGCATGTCGCGCTACCCGCTGGAGGGTTACCGCGAGAAGTGCAGCACGGAAGTCGTGCTCGGCACCCGCTTCGCCAAGAAGCCGCTGGTGCTCAGCACGCCGGTGACCATCGCGGGCATGAGCTTCGGCGCGCTCTCCGCACAGGCCAAGGAGGCGTTGGGCCGCGGTGCCTCGGCGGTCGGCACCTCTACCACCACCGGTGACGGCGGCATGACGCCCGAGGAGCGCGGCCAGTCCAGCAAGCTGGTCTACCAATATTTGCCCTCCCGCTATGGCATGAACCCGGATGACCTGCGCAAGGCGGATGCCATTGAGGTGGTGCTTGGGCAAGGCGCAAAACCGGGCGGCGGCGGGATGCTGCTGGGGCAGAAGATCTCCGAGCGCGTCGCCAAGATGCGCTGCCTGCCGCAGGGCATTGACCAACGCAGCGCCTGCCGCCACCCGGACTGGACAGGCCCAGACGATCTGGCGATCAAGATTGCCGAGCTGCGTGAGATCACCGACTGGCAGGTGCCGATCTACGTGAAGGTGGGAGCGACCCGCACCTACTACGACGTGAAGCTGGCGGTGCACGCCGGGGCAGACGTGGTGGTGGTGGACGGGATGCAGGGCGGCACCGCCGCCACCCAGGATGTGTTTATTGAGCACGTGGGCATCCCGACCATGGCGGCCATTCCGCAGGCGGTACAGGCGTTGCAGGAGCTGGGCGTGCACCGCGAGGTGCAGCTGATTGTTTCCGGCGGCATCCGCAACGGCGCGGACGTGGCAAAGGCGATTGCGCTGGGCGCGGACGCGGTGGCAATCGGCACGGCGGCGCTGATCGCGCTGGGCGACAACCATCCGCGCTATCAGGCCGAGTATGAGAAGCTTGGCTCCGCCGCCGGTTTTTATGATGACTTCCAAGAGGGGAAAGATCCGGCGGGCATCACCACCCAAGACCCGGAGCTGAGCCAGCGCCTCGATCCGGTGGCCGCTGGCAAGCGGCTGGCCAACTACCTGCGGGTGCTGACGCTGGAGGCGCAGACGCTGGCGCGTGCCTGTGGCAAGTCCCACCTGCACAATCTGGAGCCAGAGGATCTGGTGGCCCTGACCGTCGAGGCGGCGGCAATGGCCCGCGTGCCGCTGGCTGGCACCCAGTGGATCCCCGGCCAGGGGTTGAAATAGGCCATCCCTGCCATCCAGTGATAAGCCGCCAAGTGGCGGCTTTTTTTATGGCTATCCCTGATTGAAACGCGAGGCCAACTTGTCCCATGCGTCACGGTCAGTGCGCTCGAAGGTCAGCGGCGTGACGGAGATGTAACCGTCAGCGACGGCCGCCACCTCGCTGTGCGCTGGCAACGCCGTCACGCCATGCTCCACGCGGATCCAGAAGTACTCCTCCCCGTGCGGATCGGTGGTGGGCGTGACAAACAGCCCTTTGACCTTGCCAATCCCCTGCCGGCTCACCTTGACCCCCTTGATTGCCTCCACCGGCAGGTGCGGGAAATTGACGTTCAGGCAGCACCCCTCCGGCAGCCCATCCTCCAGCAGCCGCGCCAGCACCGGCAGGCAGAACTGCTCGGCCACCTGCCACTCCGGCGCGGCATCCTGTGGCTTGTCCTGGCTCAGTGCCACCGAAGGAATGCCGAGCAGCACGCCGGTGATGGCCGCGCCGACCGTGCCGGAGAGCACCGTCTCAAAGCCGATGTTCGAGCCGCTGTTGATGCCGGAGAGCAGCACATCAGGCGGGGCATCTTTCATCAGGTGCCTGACGGCCAGCGTTACGCAGTCCGCGGGCGTGCCATGTACGGCATAGCGGCGCGGGCCGCGCGGCTCCACCCGCACCGGCTCGCGCAGGCTCACCGAATTGGAGACGCCGCTCTTGTCGGTGGCGGGGGCGACAATCCAGACCTCATCGGCCAGGAGGGCGGCAATGTCTGCCAGCAGCGCCATGCCGGGGGCGTCAATGCCGTCATCATTGGAGAGCAGGACGCGGCGTAATGGTTTTTCACTCACTCGGTTTCTCCTTATTCAGGGCGCGGGGCACCCTGAAGCATAGGCTTCATGATTAATGAAAAGGGGTGAATTACTCTTTTTCGCCGAACCCGTCGGCAAATAATCCTTTTATTTCGCTCATCAGATCCTGCTCATCCGCGCCATCGCAAATAATGTCGATATGGGAGTGACCTTTTACCCCCGCGCCCAGGACGCTCATCAGCCCTTTTATTACCACCTCCTTGCCGTTATTGACCAACGTCATGGAGGACTCATATTTCTTCAGCGTTTTAATCAGGGTGGCGGCCGGGCGTGCGTGTAGCCCCGTGCTATTAACCACACGTATGCTTTCTCGAATCATTTTTCATCCCAATTGGCAGGCGGTATCGATTAAGAGGCGCGATTCATCATCTGGATTTTGCTGAAAACATCCTCCTCCACGGCCGCTTTGGCGCTGGTCATGACGCGCGCCAGATTGGCCTCATTATTATTTTCCGTCCACGCCCGGCCGACGGCGGTAATAAAGGCTTTGCGCAGGTCACTGGCAATATTCACCTTCACGACGTTATATTTCACAAAGCTGCGGATAATCGCCTCATCAATGCCGGAGCCGCCGTGGATCACCAGCGGCACCGGGCAGATTGCGGCAATGTCCTGAAGCAGCGGGATGTCAATGCGCGGCACATCCTCCAGGCCATGTACGTTGCCAACGGAGACCGCCAGCATACTGCACCCGGTCTCCTGCACAAAACGCAGCACCTGCCGGGGATCGGTCTTGCAGTCTGCCTCGCTGACGTGGTCATCCTCCTTGCCCAGTATCGCCCCCAGCTCCGCCTCCACCGGCACGCCATAGGATTTACAGAAGTCCACCGCCGCCTTGGTAAAGGCGATGTTCTCTTCAAACGGTAATTCCGCGCCATCAATCATCACCGAGGTAAAGCCGGCCCGGACGGCGTTTTTTACATCCTCCAGCTTTTTGCCATGATCCAAATGCAGGCTAACCGGCACATCCATGACGGCGGCGCGCTTTTTCACAATCTCGTAAATATAGTCATAACCCGACAGTGTCGCGTTGGTGGGGGCGATCTGGATAAAGTTCGGCAACCCTGAACGCTCGATGGCGTCCAAAATAGAGAGGGTGGTTTCCAGATTGGTGGTATTAAATGCCCCGGCCAAAACACGTTTTTCACGGATGCGGTCAAGCAGGATATTACCGTTGACTAATGGCATGATGGTTATCTCTCTCTTCGTTGAAGTACGGTACCTAAATAGTATTTATCCGACTTAAGCCAGACATTGCCAAATTCCACCGGCATGTCCTGCTTAAAGAACACTAGCTGTTCAAGATGGAGCACTGGCGCATCTTCATACACCTCCAAATAGTGCCCGCGCTCGGCCCCAATAATTTTGGCGGCGTAGCGGCTCTCCGAAAAACTGATCTTTTTGCCGGACAGCTTTTCAATGGTAGGAAACAGGTTGTGATGGTTGAAATCCACTTCGGTAATGCCGGGGCAGTGCTCCAGGTTGATGCGGTTCTCAATCAGCATCACCTTCTCCCCCTCCACGCTGCGCACCCGTTTCAGGTAGAGGATGGGCGCGCCCACCGCAATGTTCAGCTTGGACGCCACCCGCTTGGAGGCGGCCTCAGTCCGGCACTCAATCACCTCGGTGCTGAACTTCAGGTGCTGGCTCTCCAGCGACTCGGCAAACGACAGCAGCCCCTCGCCCAGCGCATAGGAGATATTTTCACTCTTCACGAAGGTGCCTTTTCCCTGCACCTGCACCAACAGCCCCTCTTTGACCAGCATGGTCACCGCCTTTTTGACCGTGCCGCGGCTGACGCCCAGCATCTCCATGATCTGGTTCTCAGACGGCACACGATCGCCGGTGGTGAGGTCGCCTTTATAGATGTTGCCGCGGATCCATTCGGACACCTGTAGATAGAGCGGCACTTCAGAATCTTTCAAAACGGTATTCATCCCCATACTCCCTCGGTAGTTAAGATCGTCTATGTACGACTATGCACAAGTATCGCCCGAACATACCCTGATTTCCTGCCATTCACAAACGATCTGCCTCACAATTCCCGTGCAACTTTTCCCTGTCCAGCGACGGTCCGCCGGGGATGGCCATGCAGAAAAACCCGCCGTGTTCACTCCATTTTTATGATGACTTTCAGCACGTTATTCTGGGGGTTGGCGGCGAACGCGATCGCCTCCTCCAGCTGCGACAGCGGATAGCTGTGGGTGATCATCGCCTCGACGTTGATGCGGTTGCGCCGGATGATCTCCACCGCCTCGGGCATCTCATAGGGCGAGAGGGAGTAAGTGCCGATGACCGAGATTTCATCGCGGAAGAAGCGCCCGGCGTCAATGTTGACCATCGGCAGGTGATCGAACGGGGAGAAGACCACCACCCGCCCACCGCGCCGCAGCAAAGAGATGGCCTGTGGCAGCAGCGCGGAGACCCCGGCAGCGATCACCACCACATCCACCCCCAGCCCGCCGGTCACCTCACGCACGCGCGCCTCCAGATCCTCCTCCGCCGGGTTGATGGCGTGGTCAATGCCCAGTTGCAGGGCTAAATCCAGCTTGAAGGGCGAAAGATCGGAGACCATCACCCGCCCGGCCCCCATCATCGCCGCCAGTTGCGCGCTCAGCAGGCCAATGGTGCCTGACCCCATCACCAGCACGCTGCACCCCGGCGTGATTGCCGCCCGCTTCAGGCCGTGCAGGCAGCAGCCGATAGGCTCCACCATCGCCGCTTTCTCCCAGGAGATGCCCTCCGGGATCAGGTGCGTCAGGTGGTTGACGTGCAGCTCTGGCAGCCGGATGTACTGGGCAAAGCCGCCCGGCTCAATGTGGGTGCGCTTGAACTGCTCGCACAGCGTGAAGTGGCCGCGGTTGCAGTCGTGGCAGGTAAAGCAGGGAACGTGGATGGCGGTCACCACGCGGTCGCCCGGCCGGAAACGGGTGACGCGGCGGCCCACCTTCACCACTTCTGCCGCCACCTCATGCCCCAATACCACCGGGCCGGTGACGGTCTGGTGTTGCGCCTTGTGGATGTCCGTCCCGCACAGGCCGCAACTCTTCATCTCCACCAGAATGTCGCCCTCCCCCAACTCAGGGACGGGCACCTCTTCATAGCGGATCACATCTTTACGGTAATAGACACTGGCTTTCATCATTTTGTCCTGTTGGGGTTTCAATATGGGTTTTTGCGTCATACAGCGGCAGGTAGAGACGCGTGTAAATCGCCTGGAAACGCGGGGCGCTGCTGTCTGGCCGATAGCGGATCAGCGCCCCCTCCGGCAGGTGGTGCTCCCCCGCCCATAGCCCGGCACCGCGCGCGCCGATGATCGCCGCCCCGAGGCTGACCGCCTCCGGCAGGGAGCAGGCCACAATCTCCCGGTTGAGAATATTGGCCTTCAACTGGAGCCAGTAGGGGTTCTGGCAGGCTGCACCAATCACCATGATGGCTGGCCAGTGGTGGCCGGTCAGCGACTCATAGGTCTCCAGCAGCAGCTTCAGCTCAAAGCAGAGGCCGTGGAACAGCGCGCTGAGCAGCGCCTCTGGCCCGCTGTGCTCATCAATGCCGTAGATCATGCCACGCGCAAAAATACTGCGTTTCGGTGGCCCACTGCCGCGCAGGTGCGGGATCAGGAAGTGCTCCTGCGGCCGCTCCGCCGCCCCCGCCTGCACCAGCCGCTGGGTCATGGCGCTGAACTCCGCCGCGCTCAGGCCGAACAGCGTGCGAAACCACTCGATCGCATACCCGGCTGATGGCAGCGAGGCGTAGAGGGTGTAGGCGCCGGGCAGCACATGGCGGCCATTCGACACCCGCGCGCGGAAGTAGTCGGGCGTGGTGGCAGGCTGGCCGCGCACCACCAGCAACCCTTCGGTGGTGCCGGTGGAGTTGAGGATCTGCCTCTCATCACGGATACCGGCCGCCACCGAGCCACACATGTGGTCATGGCCCGCGATGGCAATCTTCGCCGTGGCCGGGATGCCCGTTTGCTCCGCCAGCCCCGCCAACAGGGTGCCAATCGGCTCACCGGCGTTGACCAGCGGGCTGAACAGCCCGACCGGCAGCGACAGCGCGTGGCAGATCTTCTCTGACCACTCGCCAGCCTGCATATCAAAGGCCAGCGTGCGCGAGGCGAGCGAGTACTCCGCGCGCTTCACCCCGCTGAGGCGGAACGCCAGATACTCCGCCAGACAGAGCCAGCTCGCTGCCGACGTGGTCTGCGTGTGCGCCAGCAGCCACAGGATCTTGTTCAGGCTGTAGTTGCTGTGCGCCGGGATGCCCGCCACCTCATACAGGTTGGCCTCGCCGAGGCGATTGACCACCGCTTCATGCTGCGGCTGGGTGCGGCTGTCATACCAGGTCATCACTGGGCCGATGATCTGATCCTCTGCATCCAGCAGCACACCCGCCTCACCGACGCTGGCGACGGCAATCGAGGCAATCTCCTGCGGCGCATCGACGGCGGCGGCCACCGCGGCCAGACTCGCGACCACACCCTGCCAGAGGGCGTGGATGTCAAAGTCAGCGCCATACTCCGTCTCTATTTTCGGCGTGGGAAAGCTCTGTTTATCCACCAGCGCGAAGTCCGGCAGGCGGTATACACAGACTTTGCAATTTGTCGTCCCGACATCAATACCAATTGAGTACATAGCTCCCCCCGTCAGGGCACATCACCTGGGAGAGCCAGCGCGGCCCTCCCTCCGTGGCAGGTGTGGGTTATTTGGTCACCACGCTCTGTTGCGCGGCACGGATCTCTTCCTGCTCCTCCTGTTGCAGCTGTTTCCGCGTCATGCGGTAGAGCAGCAGGCAGGTGATGGCGACAATCGGGATCAGGATCAGCGCGATGGCATTGCCCTCAAACACCTTGACGGCCCAGAAGCGGAAGGGGTTGCCGCCATCCAGCAGGCTGGAGATTTCGCTGTCGGTATTCATCGGGAAGTGGATGCTCTTCGCCACGGCGGTCAGGATGGGAGCCGCTGCCGAAGCCACATAGAGGTTCATCGCCAGACAAGGGATGCCGATGATGAATGCCCGCGCGATGTTGCCCTTGCAGGCCAGCACCACCATTGAGATCGGCACCCAGATGTTCGCCAGATCGCCGAGCGGCAGCAGGCGGTTGCCCGGCAGGATCACCGCCAGCAGCACGCCAACCGGGATCAGCAACAGCGCGGTGGAGAGCACCGAGGGGTGGCCGACCGCCACGGCGATATCCAGCCCGATGTAGAGGTCATCCCGGTCTGGGTAACGCTTGCGCAGATAGGAGCGCACCGCGTCCGAGAGCGGCAGCAGCCCCTCCATCAGCAGCTTGACCATGCGCGGCATAATCAGCATCACTGCCCCGAGGCTCATCGCCAGCGTCAGCACGCCCTTGACGTCATAGCGGGCCAGCAAGCCGATGCCAGCACCCAAAATCACGCCGAGCATCATCGGCTCCCCAAAGATGCCAAACCGCTTCTGGATACTCTCCGGCTCTGCATGTAGCCGGTTGATGCCGGGCACTTTGTCCAGAATCAGGTTCCCCAGCAGGCCAATCGGGAAAAAGATCGCCGAGGAGAGCGTCGGCAGCGAGATACCGGGCAGGTTGAAGTACTTCTGGATCATCGGCGCGCACCAGTCCGCCAGCAGCAGGGTGATGACGCAGGTGATACCCGCGATCAGCAGGCCCAGCAGGAAACTGCCGGTCACGTTGTAGACCATCGCGCCGACCATCGAGAAGTGCCAGAAGTTCCAGACGTCAATATTGACGGTGCGCGTCCAGCGCAGTGTCAGCATCAGCACGTTGATGCCGAGCGTCAGCGGCACCACGAAGGGCGCCACCTGCGAGGCCCATGCGATGGCAGCCAGCGGCGTCCAGCCCAGATCCACCACCGGCAGGTTAATGCCGGTGTGGCGCACCATGTCCTTGGCGGCCGGGCCGAGGTTGTCCAGCAGCAGCCCGAACACCAGGAAGATGCCGATGAACCCCATGCCAATGGTCAGCGCCGAGCGCAGCGCCCGGCTAAAGCCGGTGCGCAGGCAGAGCGCCATGATAAAGATGATGATGGGCAACATGATGGTGGGGCCAAGCCCCAGCAGATACTGCACCCCGCCATAGAATTTTTCGAGCATGGTCGTATCCTCATCAGCCCTTGAGCGTGGCGACAATTTTTTCCAGCAGCGCCTCTTCCCCAAACCCGGTCAGCAGCGGCAGGCCGTTCATGACCGGGGTTTGCAGGTTCATTTTTACCGCCGAGGTGACGATGATGATGTCCGCCATCCCATCCTGGCTGGCGATGGTGCCGATGTTGGACTGGATAGCCTCTACATTGATGCCCTGCTCTTTGCAGTAGTTGACCACTTTTTCCGTGGCGACGGCTGAGGTGGCGATTCCGCTGGTACAAGCAAAGATGATTTTCTTATTCATTTCAGACTCCACAAGGTGTAATCGGATGGTGGAACGCGTTGGGGCACGGTTAGTCGAGGTGGGCCGCCAGCACCTGTATCACCTCCTCTGGCGAGGCGGCATGTAGGATCTTTTCCATGTCGTCGCTCTGCTGGAACAGGGCGATCAGTTTCATCAGGAACTCGAGGTGGGCATCCTTCTCCTTCAGCAACAGGAAGAAGATGACATGCACCTTCATGGTCAAATCAGGATCTTCCGCCTGATTGAACACCATGCCTTCCGGGCAGGTCACCACCGCCAGCCGCTCCTCACGCACATGCTCAACGTCCACATGCGGGATCGCCACGCCCAGCCTCTCCAGTTGCATTGCAGTGGGGTGATTCTGCTCGCGCAGCAGCAGCGCTTGCGGGTAGCTCGGCTCGACGATGCCCTTTGCCAGCAGCGCCTCACTGATTTGGCCAAACAGGGCATTGCGATCGGCGGCCGTTGGGTTGAGCCAGATCAGCCCCGGTTCCAGGGTGTTATTTAATGCCATCTTGTTTTCCCCAATTCTCTGTAGTCATCATTCGGCAGACCTGCCTACCGAGTTAGAATCAGGCATGGTTGTCTATATACAACCATGTCCAACTTGTACAAAAACTACTCCTCAAACCTTGCCGAGGGCAATTTCTGTTGGCGGGAATTGTGTTTGGCTTCACATAAAATTATTGGCGCGACCAGCGATTGCCATGCCTAAGCCAGCCGGTTATTCGTCTTAATTCACTGTTTAGTAGATGATTTATGCGTAACAAGCGGAGTGCGGCCACCTAAAGCGAAAAGCGAGGCGGGGGAAACGAGAAGAAAGATCATGTTGAGAGGGGAGAAGATGCCGCCACAGGCTGTGGCGCATCTATTGCGGTGCCTGTGTAATGCAAGGCACCGATTTTCGAGGTAGTTAGCTGCCGCGATAGGTTGAATAGCCATACTGGCTCAGCAGCAGCGGCACATGGTAATGCTCGTGCGTATTGCTGATATGGAACTCCACCGGGATCTCGGGGAAGAAGCTCTCCTGCTTTTGCTCGCTGAAATAGTGCCCGACCATGAAGACCACACGGTAGTCACCGCTGGCCGCCGGCTGTGCAGGCCAGAACTGTTTGATGCGCCCGTCGCGGTCGGTCGTCCCCTTGTTCAACAACGTCCAGCCATTGCCCTGCTTCTGCTCCAGCGTCACGTCCACATTGGCGGCGGGTTTACCGGTTTGCTGGTTCAGCACATGGACGCTCAAAAGGTTCTGCTCGGCGGCCACGGCGCTGGTGGTCGCGGTAAGGGCGAGCGCCAGCGCCGCCGCGGTAAGGTATTGTTTCATAGTGAATGCCTCTGTTTGGATGTGTCCCTGTTATAACCGGCATCCCGGATCAGAGAGCTGACGCCAGCATGACAAAAATGTCAGATTGGCTACGCCAGCCACACCCAATGTTTTTCAAGTTCCACTCTGCCACTACGTTGCCCACCGCCATGAAAGTTCAGGCCACATCGCCGATCATGAATTTGGCTCATGTTCGTTGAAAACAAATCACTTTTATTCAATTAAGGAATAAGGCATAAATTATGCATTGTCATCAGTTATAGAAATATGAAGACGACTCAATGAAAACGCCACAGATGAAGATCGGGACGTCCTGATAATCCATTAATAAAATCAGTTTAATAACCGACATTAGGATACCAGATTGCGATGAATAAAGAATTTACCTTTGCCATTAAGCGCATTCGCTTCGACGAAAATTATAATCCCTCAGAAGGCACGCGCATCACGACCAACTTTGCCAATTTGGCCAGGGGCGAAAAGCGCCAGGAGAACTTGCGCAATGCTCTGGTGATGATTGACAACCGCTTCAACTCTCTGGCGCACTGGGATAATCCTAATTCAGATCGTTACTCGGTTGAAATCGATATTATTTCTGCGGAGATGCGTGTTGCGGATAATGACCAGACGTTCCCGGTGATTGAAATACTGAAGACAAGCATCCTCGACAAAAAAACCAATGAACGCATTGAAGGGATTGTTGGCAATAATTTCTCCTCCTATGTGCGCGATTATGATTTCAGCGTGTTGCTCTCTGAGCATAATAGAGGCAAGGCCGGTTTTTCCATCCCAGAAAACTTTGGCAACCTGCACGGCAACATTTTCAAATGCTTCGTTGAGTCAGAGGCTTACCAAGAGAACTTCTCCAAGTCACCGGTGATCTGCCTGAGCGTGTCGAGCAAGAACGTCTATCGCCGGACGGGCAATGTGCACCCTGTACTGGGCATTGAGTACCAGCAAAATGAATCCTCCCTGACCGATCGCTACTTCGCGAAAATGGGGTTGCAGGTTCGTTACTTTATGCCGCCAAACAGTGTTGCGCCGCTGGCCTTCTATTTCCACGGCGATCTGCTCAGTGACTATACCAACCTTGAGCTTATCAGCACCATCAGCACCATGGAGACGTTCCAGAAGATCTACCGGCCTGAGATCTACAATGCGAATTCCGCGGCGGGAATTTGCTATCAGCCCAGCCTGAATTACCAGGATTACTCCTTAACTCGAATTGTTTATGATCGAGAGGAACGCAGCCAATTAGCGGTTGAGCAGGGAAAATTCACCGAGGAGCACTTTATTAAGCCTTACCAGACTCTCCTCGAAAAATGGTCTGCTGAATGCACTCTTTGATCAACTAAAAATATAAGGTCATCTATTATGAAAAAGTTATTACCTACGTCAACGGCTGGCAGTTTACCTAAACCCTCCTGGCTCGCGCAGCCGGAGACCCTGTGGTCGCCGTGGAAATTGGAAGATGAGGGCCTGATTGAGGGCAAACAGGATGCCCTGACGCTGTCCTTGGCAGACCAGCAACAGGCAGGCATTGATATCGTCAGTGATGGCGAGCAGACGCGCCAGCACTTTGTCACCACCTTTATCGAGCACCTTGATGGCGTGGATTTTGAAAAGCGCGAAGTGGTGAAAATCCGTAATCGCTATGATGCCAGTGTGCCGAGCGTCGTGGGTGCCGTGAGCCGCCAGAAGCCGGTTTTCGTTGAAGATGCCAAGTTCCTGCGCCAGCAGACCGATCAGCCCATCAAATGGGCCTTGCCGGGGCCGATGACCATGATCGATACCCTTTATGATGGTCACTATAAAAGCCGTGAGAAACTCGCTTGGGAGTTCGCCAAGATCCTTAATCAGGAAGCCAAAGAGTTGGAGGCAGCGGGCGTTGATATCATTCAGTTTGATGAGCCAGCCTTTAACGTGTTCTTTGATGAGGTGAACGACTGGGGCATTGCCACTTTAGAAAAAGCGATCGAAGGCCTCAAGTGTGAGACGGCGGTACATATTTGCTACGGCTATGGCATCAAGGCCAATACCGACTGGAAAAAGACGCTGGGCACCGAGTGGCGGCAATATGAGGAGATCTTCCCCAAATTGCAAAAATCCAATATCGACATCGTCTCACTGGAGTGCCAGCACTCCCACGTGCCGATGGAGCTGATGGAACTGATTCGCGGCAAAAAAGTGATGGTAGGCGCGATTGACGTAGCCACCAACACCATCGAGACGCCAGAGGAAGTGGCTGAGACGCTGCGTAAAGCGCTGCAATTTGTCGACGCTGACAAGCTCTATCCGTGCACCAACTGTGGCATGGCTCCCCTGTCCCGCCAGGTGGCACGAGGCAAACTCAATGCGTTGAGCGCCGGTGCAGAGATTGTCCGCAGGGAACTGCTGGCGAAATAATTCGCCAACGCCTCGATTACCCCAAAAACTCAGTCCGGATGGGGCGGTTTGTCCGCCCCCAATACCCACCGGACTGGGCGATAATGCGTATTGCCGCCCTCGCCCTTTAACAGTTAAATTTCAAACAGAACTATTTCAGCGTGACGCGCCAGGTCTGTGACTGACAGGGCCGCAGCCTCTCTGTCACCGTTCCCTCGCTATCATGCGGTTGTTCATCCATGCCGACGGTGGTGATCTCCGTAGCCTGATCAAACATGACCGTGGCACCACACTCTGTCGCCGCCGAAGGGTTGAACAGGCGCAGAATAAGCGCCTCGCCATCCTCTGCCTTTTTCAGCGCGCTGAGCTGGCAACCCACCGACGGCATCCGCAGCAGGCTGTAATCGATCGGCGTGGTGATCTCCGCCTGATTCAGCTTCATCGCATTCCACGGGATTTTGTTATAGCACTGCACGGGCGTCAGCCATGATCTGGCCTGTTGCGCCACCCCAGCCTCTTCTGGCGTGCCGGTAAAGCTCAGCAGGCTGAAGCGGCAGGTCAGCGAACCGCGCATCTGCGAATCGGGCACCGGCATTTTAATGCCCGACGGCCTGCCGGGGCGCAGGAGCAGATCCTCCTTACCCAGCAGCCCCACACCGCGCAGCAGCGTCAGGGCGAAGGTTTTCTCCTTCTCGCCGATGATTTCAAATTCGCGCAGCCCTTCGGTAAATAGCGCCATACCGTGCCGTTCCTGTTGCAGGAGCGCATAATTGAGCATATTCCACACTGGCACCGGCGCTTCCTTCCAGCCCTCCTCTTCCCAGCTCTTCATGGCGCTGTCGCGCACCGGACGGGAAATGGCGCCAAACTGGGTATCCGCCAGCACCGACTCGGTGATAAACGGCGTGGGGATCAGCACGCGCACGCGGTGGTCATTGGCCTGATTGTCGAGACGCACCACCACATCGATACGGCGGCTGTGATGCCCAAGGGTCACTTCCACTTCCACGCCAAGGCGACCGCTGGTTTTACCCGCCGCGCGCTCAGCCAGATCCTGCGGCACCGCCAAACGATAGCGAATAAGCGCCCTGCTCTGCCAGGCCTCATGGTGTATCTCATACTCACAGCTGGCCTGCGCCGAGGTGATCACCCGCTCATCACGTGCCGGTGAGTAGTCATACTCGTCGCCATCATCAGACCCCTCTTCCAGCTCCAGCACCCGGTCATAAGTCAGGCCGCTCTCTTGATCGCGCAGTTGCAGCGTGCCATCGGCGTTAATCGACACCAGCCAGAAGGCATTTTCCAGCACCTTCTGTCCTGCCGCCGCGTGCTGTTGTTCGCCGGCGACACCTGGCTCGATAAACAGCGTAGCGTAGCCCATCGCGGGCAACGTCTGGTGAAGCTGGATATCGTATTCCATAAATGGTTCATAGTTGCCGTAATGGACAATCTGACGATCGATCAAGCCCGGATCCAGCTCCCGCTGCTGACGAATAAAGAACGGCACGTTACGCCCTTCGGCATCAACAATGCGGAACTGACTGGCGCGCAGACGGAGCGTGGTGTTAATCACCTCTTCACGCGGGAACGGCATCAGGTTAAAGCACACCAGCTTGTCGGCAGCGCTTTGCGGCATGTTGTCGGTAATTTTGCGCATATAAAAGCGCGTCAGGTTGTCGGCCATGTCTTCTGCCAGCGCAAAGCGCGCGAGGATTTCGCGGTGAACCTGATCGCTACAGCAGCAGCCGATGCTGTCATGGGCGTGATTTTTTAAGATCTCTTTCCACATCTTCTCCAGCAGGCCGTGGTGATAGTCAAAGCCCAGCGTCCAGGCGAGGGTTGCCAGGGGTTCGAGCAGATTGACAATCTTATTCTCGATTCGGGCATGGGCGAGTTTGATATCCATGCGCGTGGAGCCGATAGTGCGGTGGACGCGCATATATTTGCCGTCGATAAACTCCCCTTTCAGCGTGGCGAGCGTTTCGCGCTGCGCCTCAATGCACGCAAACACCTGCTCGAAGCGGCTCATCACAAATTCGCGCTGCGGGTAGATTTTCCTGAGCGTGTCCATCACCGCAAAAATGTTTTGCTGCAACGGCATCTGGTCGTGGCCGTTGGGCAGCAAAATCTCCTTGGTGAGCGAGGCGTTTTCCAGCACCGTGAAATAGCTGTCGAGGCGTTTGCGCAGCCCCGCTTCATCCTCCGGTAAGTACTTACCAATCGCGTAGCCCAGCGGCAGCACCTGCGCCACCACTTCGCTGCCATCTTCGCTCTGCCATAAAAACTCGGTTTTGTCGGTGCCGTGCCGCTCCGAGCAGCCACGCCAGAACATCGTGCGCGTAATGCCGAAGCCGTTATAGATGTGCGGCATCTGCGCCGACATGCCAAATGAATCGGGCAGATAGCCGATTTTCATTGGCTCGCCAAAGGCCATGCAGTCGCGCATTCCGTACAGCAGATTGCGCACGATGGACTCGCCTGCCACGATGCTGGTGTCGGTCTGGGTGTACCAGGGGCCGATAATCAATTTGCCTGCTTCAACCAGCGCTTTTACACGCGGTCTGCTTTCTGGCTTCACGGCAAAATAATCCTCCAGCACTGCCGTCTGGCCGTCGAGCACGTAATATTTGTACTCCGCATCCTGTTCCAGACGGGTGAGGATCTCTTCCATATTGTTGACGAGCAAGATACGGGACTCTTCGGTGGTGAAATACCACTCCCGATCCCAGTGCATGTGTGGGGTAATGTGAACGCGAGATACAGCTTTCATCCGGATGTCCTGAGGGTGTCTGAATTAAGGTAAAAGGGTGTCGATAACATATTTGCCCTGTCGAACCGCCTGACGCCGCCAGATGATCAGGATGCAGGTAGAGATGGCCGTACCGACCAGCGCCGCTGCAAACCAGCTTGCCGCTGCGATCACGCCTCCCAGCCCGTTATCGTGTAGCAAAAAGAGTGAGAAAATGCCCGCGCCCGGCGTCGAAAGCCCGATGCCCGCCGCGCCGACCATCGCGCCGGTGACCAGCGAACCCAGCACAAAGGAGCCGATGACCCGGAGCGGATCTTCAATCGCCATAGGGATTGCCCCTTCGGTGATGCCTGCCAGCCCTAAAAGCCAGGTGGATTTGCCCGTTTCGATCTCAAACTCTTTGAAGTAGCGCGGCGCAATCAGCGTCGAAGCGGTAACAGTGAACGCAGAAACCATTTTGACCGAGGCAAAAATGGCATAGGGGCCGTAGACGCCGTTCGCCATCGCGCCAAGGCAAAAAGCGTAGGCGGCTTTATTGACCGGCCCGCCCAAGTCAAAGGAGCACATGAAACCTATAATCGCGCCCAGCAGCAGCGCATTGGCCCCGGACAAGCCGTTGAGCCACGCGGTCAGACTGTTGTTGATCCACGCCACCGGTTCGCCGATGACAAACAGCATCAGGCTGCCCGCGCCGAGCGTGCCGATCACCGGGTAAAGATAGAACGTCAGAAAGCCGTTAAATCGGCTGCTCAGGCGGATATGCGCTTTCACCCAGCGCATGAGATAGCCCGCGATCAAGCCACCTGCAATTGCGCCCAAAAAGCCGGAGCCGATCATGTTGGCCGCCAGACCCGCCGCAAAACCGGGCGTCAGCGCGGGTTTATCTGCCAGCGCATACGCGGTGTAGGCTGCCAGCACCGGAACCATCAGCGTGCCGAGCATCCCGCCACCCAGCTTGCGATAGAGCCACAGCCAGGAGTTCTCCATATCAAACAGATGCTGGAGACCGAAAATTTGCGCCAGCAGAACCGCCACCGCCAGCACCGTCCCTCCGGCGACGATCAGTGGCACAGCAAAGGATATGCCGCTGAGCAGCGCCTGCTTCAGCTCGGTTTTGACGCTTTTCGGCGCATCGGGATGCGGTGTGGCACGTGAAGCCGCAACGGGTGGCAACGCCAGCGCTTTGGCGAGTAAACTTTCCGCGTGGCGAATCGGCTCTGCTACCGGCACGCTCAGCGTGGGCAGGCCAGCAAAGCGATCGCTATCTTTAATCGCCACTTCGGCGGCCAAAATACAGGCCTGCGCGCGATTGAGCTGCTCCGCGGTTAATCGCGCTTCAATACCGTTCGCCCCCTGCTTTTCAACGTGCACGTTAATGCCGAGCTTTTGCCCCGCCTTTTCGAGGTACTCCGCCGCCATGTAGGTGTGCGCTATCCCCGCCGGACAGGCGGTTACGCATACGATAGTGGGCGCGCCCTGCACCCGTTCCGCCGTTTTCTCCGCGCGGCCATCTGCCAACACTGCCAGCAGTGCGTCAGGCGTTTTTGCCGCCATTATCGCTGCGCGCGCATCGTCATCAGCAAGCAGGCTGGTGAGTTCGGTCAACAGCTGCATATGGGTAGAGCCTGCTTCGGCATGGGGAATGGCCAGTAAAAAAATCAGCTCGACGTTTTCCGGGCCATCAACGCCCTGCCATTCAAGCGGCTGAGTTAAGGTTGCCACCGCAAATGCCGCCTCGTTGACCGCTGCGGATTTACCGTGCGGCACCGCCAACCCTTCACCCAGTGCGGTGGGGCCGCTGGCTTCGCGGGCATACACGTCTGCTAAAAAGTCTTGCTTATTGCTCAATTTACCCAATGCATTCAGCCGTTCCGCCAGCGCATGGATGGCTTCATCGCGGCTGTTAAAACAGGTCTGAATCAGGCAGGTATCCGGGTGGGTTAACGCCGTTAACTTCATCACGTCCTCACTGTGTTGCTAAGCCGTCGGGGTAACGGCTTCAGGAAGGCGCATTGTGCCGAACAAAACAAGACAATTACGTGATCAATTTCATCGATTCGCCATATTTGTATTAAAGTTGTATTATTTACATTATCAATGCGACGGGCATAATCGCCATAATTTGTGCGATACAACTGCGAGCGCCCATGACCAAAAAACCGATGTACCGTCAGATTGCCGACGCCCTCCGCGAGCAGGTACAGCGCGGCGAATTAAAACCCGGCGACGCGCTGCCCACTGAATCCGCACTTCAGACCCAGTTCGGCGTCAGCCGCGTCACGGTTCGTCAGGCGCTAAAACAGCTCACCCAAGAAGCCATTATCGAAAGCATTCAGGGCAGCGGCTCCTATGTGAAAGAGGAGCGGGTCAATTACGACATCTACCAGCTCACCAGTTTTTACGAGAAGTTGGCGGATCGTAACGTCGCCACCCACAGCGAAGTGCACGTTTTTGAAGTGATCAGTACCGATGAAACCCTTGCCGATCGGCTGGCGATAAACGTGGGCGACAAGGCGTGGCACGTAAAGCGCGTGCGCTTTATCAAGCAAAAAGCGGTCACGATGGAAGAAACCTGGATGCCGCTGGCATTGTTTCCCGATCTCACTTGGGAAGTGATGGAGAATTCCAAATACCACTATATTGAGCAGATCAAAAAGATGGTGATCGATCGCAGCGAGCAGGAAATTGTGCCGGTGATGCCCAGCGCTGAGGCGATCGCCGCGCTGGCGCTCGATCCGGCGCAGCCGGTGCTGGAGAAGATCTCCCGGGGATTTTTGCAGGACGGGCGGGTATTTGAGTACAGCAGCAACACCTTCCGCCGCGATGAGTATAAGTTCACGCTGGTGGCGCGACGAAAGCAGCGGTGAAGGCTTGCCAGACAAAAGCTGATCCATGATGACACGCCGTTCTCGGGCACGGTCTTTCCGTCTTGGGACGATATTCTCCGGCCGGTTAATGCACCCGGAGTCTTTGAGGGTGGGCTGCCTATTAACTCCACTTCAGCCGCCATTATGTCAGCACTGAGCGGCCAAGGCGTGGCCATTGTTCGTTACGCTCTAGCTTATAGAAATCCCAACCATCACTGGCCGCTAACATGACTTACTACCTATCACTTTACCAGTAGAATGGACGAGCCTCTTTTCTAGGGCTATTTGGGTTGGTTTTTACCCTCGTAATATTAGAATGTTTTATTAATTTAATCTGGATATTTTTGTTGAACCTTACTCAAGGAAATGATCATAATGATTTTAATAAGGGCGGCAGAATCAAAAGATATTCCCTCTCTAAAAAAGCTTTTTCTACAGTTGGGATATCAGACAGACACTGAGAGCTTAGAACAACGTATTAGTGAGGCGCAAAGCACACATTGTGCTTTATTAGCTGAATTAGATAAGGAAGTTTGTGGAGTTGTTGTGATCAACTTTATTACACCTGTTCATGAAAATAGCTTATGGGCATTAATTTCAGCGCTAGTAATAGATGAGTCGTTACGTGGGACGGGAATAGGCCAGCAACTCCTGATTGCCGCTGAGCACATCGCCCTCGATAAAAAATGTTCTCAGATTGAGCTTTCAAGCAGTGAAAGAAGAACCAGAGCACACAAATTTTATGAAAATAACGGATACAAAGAAGTAAGGAAGCGCTTTGTAAAGCGCCTTAATGATCTGCCCCAGGTTTATTAACCCCGCAGGGTGTTAGCCCAGTCCGCTTGTGGGACTTTTCGGATCTGTACCAAGGAAGCAGACTAGCAATATGTTTGCCTCACACAGCTCTTTAACTGTCGGGGTATTATGTTCCGTGTCATTTAGAGAGCCAGTATGGATGAAGAAGAAAAAACAGCACCCCAACCCCTCACGATGCCACCTTCCGGCAGTTTCTCACGCAACCGGAAATTGCCCGGGACTTTATGGAGCTCCATCTTCCGGCGGAGCTGCGCGCGCTACACTATTTACTGCAGGCGGGAGAGTCAGCCGACTCCGAAGCCTTTGTTCGCGAATTGGCACAGCGTGTGCCGCAACACGGAGACGCACTCATGACCATCGCCCAGCAGCTTGAACAGAAAGGTATTGAGAAAGGACGTCTGGAAGGACGCCAGGAGGGGATCCAGCTTGGAGAGCAGCGAGGCATTGAAAAGGGCGAGCGCGAAGCCACCCTGAAAATTGCGCGAACCATGCTGCAGAATGGCCTTGACCAGAATATCGTCATGCAGATGACTGGCCTGACGGAAGATGAGCTGGCGCAGATTCACCACTGAGTTGCCCGGGCGCTCTTCCGGGCATCCAGATAAGCCTTCTGAAAGTGTCTCGTAGTGAATTTTATCCCTGAAAAGGAAAACACTCAAAAGCAGCGCTGGCAACGGCCAGTACGCCATAGTCGCCAGCGGCATGCTGGTGAGATAAAGGTCTGCTTTGAGCGAAAAGCGGACATTTAGTTTGAAAATATGCAATGTTACATAAAGATTAATCGCGACAAACGGACGCCAAAATCAGTGTCAGGATTAGTTGTGCTGTCACCTACGCGCTCCTGTATCACTGCAACAGCAAGATCCCTTCTTACAGGTAAACGGTCAGCCTGTGCCGAGGCCAGCGCAGCCGGCATCTCACTTAACAGCAGGTCTGTGCAGTAAACGGGAGACCCCGGTTGCTGGCGCCAGGACATTGCCAGATTGCCAGCATCATATGCATCAAACCCGGTATCGGAAACCAGTTGCATTACCTGTTCGCGCTCGGTCGCGCTATCACCAGCAACCGGGATGGCTATACGGTCAGGCGCTCCAGCCGGTCGGTCTTTGGTGGCGAAAGAGCCGGAGCCTATGGCATTCCATGCTTTTATCACAGGACGGCCCAGCTGTTCAGAGACCCATAGACTTTCTGGCTGGCCTGCTTCAATAGCGTCAATCTTCTCATCCCGGTGCGGATAATAGTTTGAGGTGTCCGCCACGACGACGTCGGAAGGAATACTTTCTATAAGCGGCGCAATCTGAGGCAGGCGACTGAGCGGCACGGAAAGGATGAGCACATCAACGTCGCTGACAGCGTCCGTCGCGTTTACAGGTTTTGCACCTGTCTCAAGCGCTTCAGGGGAAATTGTTTCAGGGCCACGAGAGTTAGCCACTTTTACATCATGTCCGGCTGCGGCCAGCCTGCGGGCCAGCGTTTTTCCTATATGGCCGGTGCCCAGGATGCCTATTCTGCGCGATGAAGGCTGATTCATCTTTATCTCCTCAGTGATTGATGTCAGTGGAAAGAACTACGCTTACCAGCAATGCGTCAGCAGTCCCTGACAGGCTGCGATCGGCCTGTCAGGGTTCATGTGTTAATCGCGATATGTGACTGCCCGGTTGCGGGCCACGATGTGTTCATGCGTCAGGGGTTCATCGGCGGACATAAACTCCTGCATCAGGGCATCGCGATTTAACGGAGCCTGTTTTTTGTCCGCAGCCATCAGGGCCGCCTTCAGTTCAGCCGCGCTGAGTTCCGTGCAGTACGCGGGCGTACCCGGCTGCTGGCGCCATGATTCACTCAAAGAACCGGCATCAACCGCGTCAAACCCTGTTTCGTTGACCAGCACCATAGCAACACGTTTAGCCCTTTCGTCATCACCTGAAACAGGAACGGCTATCCGGTCTGGGGCATTTTCCGGCAGGCCTTTGTCTGCGAGTGTCTTCGCCAGCACGGCATTCCACGCCTTGATAACGGGACGGCCGAGTTGCGCGCTGGCCCAGACGCTCTCAGGCATGCCGTTTTCAACCTCTTCAATGGATTCGTCGCGGAACGGATAATAGTTGGACGTGTCAATAACCGGCACGGTGTCAGGCAGCGAGTTCAGCAATCCGGCCAGGCTGCTGTGTGCCGTGAAGGGGATAGAAAGGATAACCAAGTCGGCGTCTTTGAGGGCATCTTCACGCGTGACAGCGGTTGCACCGGCCTTACGTGCGATGTCAGCAATGGTTTCAGGGCCTTTGGAGTTAGCCAGTTTTACCGTGTAACCCGCCGCTGAAAGTTTTGTGGCCAAAGTGGCACCGATATTTCCTGCACCGATAATGCTTACGTTCATCTTTTTACTCCTGTTGTACTGATAACTGATGGTTTATTTTTCAGCCGGGTGGGCAAAATTGTTGAGCGTGTCGCGTAGCTGAGCAAGCTCATCTTTACTGAGCTGACAGGCCGAGCGAATTTTGTCTGTCACAGACCAGAGTTCTTCGCGCAGCGCTTCCCCGCTTTCAGTCAGCGTCACCAGAACCCGCCGTTCGTCGGCCGGATCGCGCTGCCTGATCACCTTGCCTGCCGCTTCGAGCCGCTTCAGCAAAGGGGTGATTGTGCCGGTATCCATTCCAAGCCTGCTGCCCAGCTCTCCAACTGAACGGGGCGTTCCGCTAAACAACTCCAACATGACCAGATACTGCGGAAAGGTCAGTCCTAGCGGATCGAGAAAAGGCTTGTGCATACGGTTCATCCGGCCAGCGGCACCGTAAAGTGCGAATGACAGCTCAGTGCTGATCTCTCTTCGTTCTGTGTAAGTAGTCATGGTTAATATCTGCCGTTTGATAATCTAGTGTACTAGATAAATTATGGCATTTTTTTTTCGAATTGGGTTGCAGAATCATTAGGTAATTTGTGCGGTAGCTCTGGCCTTTATGCATGGCACTACTCAATTCATCTGCTGCGTCAGGTAGATAAACGTCTGTCCGCTCCTATCACAAAACGAGCATTCCTCTTTCCGCTGTGCCACGGGCTGCTGGCTCACTCTGTCTTCCCGTGTCATACCCGGCCAGAAAGTCCGGATAGCGACGGTTCTCCTGTCCGCTCCGCTCTCTGGCACCCCCATCTTGCAAGGTAAAGAAAAGTGAATCTGTATGTTCTTTGCCCTCTCTCTTCTACCCTTATCAGGGTGTCTGTAACGGATAAGGAAGAAAAGAATGTCTATGTCAGCATATCCCCTCCTCTTGCGTGCACCGGGCAAAAGCCTGCTTATGACCCTGCTCTGTGTGGTGTTGAGCAATACGGCCCATGCCGCAGAGAACTCAATGTTTCAGATGTTGGCAGCGGATTCAGCCACGCTGAATGCGTATCGCTGGAATAAACGGCCAGTGATAATTTTTGCGCCCTCACAGCAGGATGCGAAATATCTTGAGCAGGTCAGGATGCTCAAACAGCAGCAACCCGCACTGGAGGAGCGCGATATTATTGTGCTGACAGATACCTCGCCGGATACCAAAAGCACGCTGCGTTCGCAGTTACAGCCTGAAGGTTTTGAAATTGTGTTGGTGGGGAAAGATGGCGGCATAAAACTGCGGGAAACGTCACCTATCTCGGCAGAGGTTTTGCTATCCACCATCGACAGGATGCCGATGCGTAAAGCGGGGCAAGATTAACAGCGCGCCCATGGTCGTACCGATTTTATGGGGGAAAGTGATCGCCCATTATTCGAACGGTAAAAAGTCATGGATTAGCCATCAATGGCAGGATCTACCGCCCTCTCCCTGGTCAGGCGTTTGTATCGCGCGCCTGCCGCAAAATATTCCCTATCGTGATGGCTACCCCACGCTGAACATTCAGGCGCGGTACGTGAGTGTCTGTAAAAGGCCAATCCTGAGATATCAGTCTATTATGAAGATTCATTTGGTGGTTAAACAACCAATAGGGAAGCCGTAGCTGGGCGTCTCCAGTCCTTGGGGAGGCCCTGCTGGCAGTACGGTTCCAGGAGTCCGGCACGACCGTGAGGGTTGCGTCGGTCTTCGCACCGGATGAAACCGCCGCCAGCGCAAGTCTGACAATATTTTGAGCCTGTGGAGTGGGAGTCTGTGGTACCTAAGCCCGTGCTTGATGGCGAAAGAGAGATGAGCCACAACGGCGGTAATGATGAGGAAGAGATAAACAGCTACTTCACAACATGCCCTCCCTCAAGCATAGGGCATCACATTAAGGAGATGTTATGAGCACTCAATCAAACCGCGGCGTCGTTTATCAGGGGCCGGGCAAGGTGGAAGTTGAAAATATCCCCGATCCCACGTTTACCAATCCTGCCGGTAAGAAAATCGAACACGCCGTGATCCTGAAAGTCATTTCAACCAACATCTGCGGCTCGGATCAGCACATGGTGCGTGGCCGGACTACGGCCCCTGCGGGCATGGTGTTGGGGCATGAGATTACCGGGGAAGTGATCGAAAAGGGCCGCGATGTCGAGATGCTGGCCGTCGGCGACATTGTGTCAGTGCCTTTCAACGTGGCCTGTGGCCGCTGCCGTTGCTGCCGTGAGCTGGATACCGGCGTCTGCCTGACGGTCAACCCGTCCCGCGCGGGCGGCGCTTATGGTTATGTGGATATGGGCGGCTGGGTGGGTGGGCAGGCCAGATATGTCATGGTGCCCTACGCTGACTTTAACCTGCTGAAGTTCCCCGATCGCGATCAGGCGCTGGCCAAGATAAAAGATTTGACCATGCTCTCAGACATCTTGCCGACCGGCTTTCATGGGGCGGTGACGGCGGGCGTTGGCGTCGGTTCCATCACCTATGTGGCGGGCGCTGGCCCGGTGGGCTTGGCGGCCGCGGCGTCAGCGCAGATCCTTGGCGCAGCGGTGGTCATGGTGGGCGATTTCAATCAAGAGCGCCTCGCGCACGCGGCAAAAATGGGCTTTGTGCCAATCGATCTGAGTAAACACGATCGTCTGGGGGAGATGGTCGAGCAGGTGGTGGGCGTGCCGGAGGTGGACTCCGCCATCGACGCGGTTGGTTTTGAAGCGCGCGGGCACTCTGGCAAAGAGCAGCCGGCGATCGTGCTTAATCAGATGATGGAAATCACCCGCGTGGCGGGCAAGATCGGCATTCCCGGCCTCTATGTCACACAGGATCCGGGTGCCCATGAGAAAGCGGCACAACAGGGTTCGCTTAGCCTGCAGTTCGGCTTGGGTTGGTCGAAGGCGCAATCTTTTCACACCGGCCAGACCCCAGTGCTGCGCTACAACCGCCAGCTGATGAATGCCATCCTGCATGACCGCTTGCCCATCGCGAAAATTGTGAATGCACAGGTCATTCCGCTGGAAGCGGCTATGGAAGGGTATGCGCAGTTTGACGCAGGCGTTGCGGCAAAATATGTACTCGACCCGCATGGGATGCTGACTGATTAATCGCTGCTGAAATCTCGCCAGAGCCACAGGAACGCCTGTGGCTCTGTTTTAGGGGCAATTCGCTTCCTATGTTATTAAATACGCGCCTACTCTGCGCCTATTTTCCCAAACTGATTGCGATATGAAGAGGGCGAGATGCCAACGGCTTTACGGAAAGCGGCACGGAAACTCTCCATGGAGTTAAACCCGCAGCGCGCCATAATCTGCTCACTGTGCAGGTGATTGCTTTCCAGTAGGTCACGCGCCAGGTTCATTCGCGCTTGCAGCACCCATGTCTTGGGCGTAATACCCATCGCCTCCCGGAACCGCCTTAAAAAAGTCCGCTCTGACATTAACGCTTTGTCTGCCAGTTGTTTGACTGACAGATCGCTGTCCAAATGCTGGAGCGCCCACTCCAATACAGAGGCAATTTCATCCCGGGGCTTCTGGGCAACAGGAGAAGGGATAAATTGGGTCTGTCCGCCAGAACGCTGGGGAGCCATAACCAAGCGTCTTGCAACAATATTGGCGACATGCATCCCGTAATCACGGCTCACCAGATGAAGGCAGGCATCAATGCCCGCAGCACTCCCGGCCGAGGTAATTATCTGCCCGCTGTCAACATAAAGCACATTGGGGTCAACAGTGATGCCGGGATAACGTTCTGCGAGTTCATCGGTATATCGCCAGTGCGTGGTTGCGCTCTTCCCATCCAATAAACCCGCGGCGGCAAGCACAAATACCCCCGAACAGATTGAGAGCAGGCGCGCCCCGCGCTGGTAGGCGTCATTTAATGCGTCCAGCAGTGCCTGCGGGGGTGTTTCATCACGGTTACGCCAGCCGGGAATAATAATGGTGTGCGCTTCACTCAATGATTCCAGCCCAAAACGGGAGGCAACCTGAATCCCACCTGACGCCTGCATTGGATAGGCATCCACTGCCACTATCCGGTGTTCATACCAAGGGAAATTAAATTCGGGGCGTGGCAGGCCGAATATCTCTACCGCGATCCCAAACTCAAAGGTACACAGCCCGTCATAGGCAAGAATAGCCACCACATTTGGATGAGTTAACATTGGCGGAAAACTACCAGTTATTGTCAGATGCGCCACTGTATCAGTTTGTCCGCGCTCCATACAATCAACCTACATTCACACAAGAGACCTTTCCCATGCCAAGTTTAATCAGTGAAATAGCTGCCGCTACCCCTTCAGAAGCCCTGCAACATTTTAGCCGTCGTCTGGCCTTTGAGACCGATTGTTCCGATGTGCATCAAAGCCAGAAGACGGGCAATGTAGACTATGTGTTGGTCGATGTAAGAAGCCATGAGGCATTCACGGCAGCGCATGTGCCGGGCGCAATCAGTATTCCGACGCGTACCATCACTGAAGAGAGAATGGCCGACTATCCACGCGATACGCTGTTTGTGGTTTACTGCGCAGGCCCGCACTGTAACGGCGTACATCGGGCAGCGGTTCGTCTGGCTGGTTTGGGCTTTCCGGTAAAAGAGATGATTGGCGGCATGACCGGTTGGGTGGATGAAGGGCTTTCCCTGCAGGGAGAGGCCACCCCCGCCGCTACCGATGGATTCTCCTGCGAATGTTAAGTCGCGATATGACGATTCGGGCAGCAATGCCCGATGATATACCCGCCCTGCTCAAGCACATGCGTTTTCTGGCGGAGTTCGAGGACTATATCAGGGAGTTTGACGTCGACGAGCACTCACTGCTGGCACGCGCGTTTGGCGAGCACCCTGAATGCCATATTTTTGTGGCTGAGTGCAGTGATGGCCTTGCGGGTTATGCCGTAGGGTTAATTATCCCTTTCACCTATGACCTAAAATGCACGGTTGTTCTCAAGGAGCTATTTGTCGATGCGGGTTATAGGGGACATGGCGTGGGGTCTGCACTCTTTCGCCATCTCGCGGCCTGGACTTTGGCAAAAGGGGGCGGCCGATTGAAATGGGATGTCATGGCCGGGAATCATCAGGCTGAAGCCTTCTATAAAAAGCATGGCGGCACCCCTGACCAGAAGTGGATACCCTATGTAATGAATGAAGAGGCACTGCAAAACCTGCAAAAGTGAATCTCTTCGCACTACATGAAATAGCTGTTGATAGGTCTGGTGCACTATTTGGCGAATGGGGAGTGAACCATAAAAATAGCCTCCTAATGTAGAAGCCCGCAGCAATATAGGAACATTTGGCATGGCATAAATATGACTGCCGAATAATATTGAAGGGGGCAAACTCCTTGCTTAACGTTTCTGATATCTTTTCCAGTACAAACAATTAATGGCCTATGGAAAAAGTCGGAGTCTGCCACTATAAAGAGTGTCAGACTGGAGAAAAACCCTACTTTAAGGATGAATCAATGTCTCACTCCTCATCAAGGAAAAGAGTTCTGGATCCCACAAGACCCTTGGCACACAGAGCTTCACATGCAAGAAGTTGTGTTAACCATGTCGCTAACAGATTGGGTATTACCCGTTATGAATTGATGAAGAAGGTTGAAGAGGAGATAGGGATAAATCTGGAATCACCACCGGAATCGGAAGAAAAACTGCTTAAAGCATTTCACTATATGGAAAACCTTTAATTTTGGCGCGTCCGCAGCACCACATGCAAGAGAGGGCGCTTGCCAATTGAGCGTTTTGGATTGGAACATGAGCGGTTCGGGTGCGCGTTGGGGAGCAGGCCATTGCTAGGATGGTGATCTGCTTTTTCGCTTGGATAACCCCATGAACCCAGTAAACAACATCATCGCCATCGGTTTTTTATTCGCCCTGAGTGGCGCGGCACAGGCCACTACGGCATTCAGGTTGACCAGCCCGGAAATCAAACAGGGCCACTTTGAGAATAGCCATTTGAGCAGCGCTGCATTCGGGCTGGGATGTACCGGCGGCAACCATTCACCAGCCTTGGCGTGGGAAGGTGTCCCGGCTGGCACGCAGAGTTTTACGCTGGAGATCTTTGACAAAGATGCGCCTACCGGGCACGGGTGGGTGCACTGGGAGGTGATCAATATACCGGCCAGCAGCCGCGCCCTTGCGGGTGGCATCGCACCAGATAACCGGGGGCTGCCATTACCTGCCTTGCAGACCCGCACCGATTTTGGCGCGCCGGGATATGGTGGGCCATGTCCGCCCACAGGCCAGACACACCACTACGTGATCACACTCAAGGCGCTGAAAGTCGCGACCTTACCCAATGCCACGGCCGATGCGACCCCAGCACTGGTAGGCTATCTCGCCAACATGCATGCCCTGGCAACCGCCCGTTTGGAGGTCATACAGGGCCGGTGATCGCGTCAAGTTAGGGCGACAGGCACATTCTCGGTACCCTGCGCGCGAATTTGCCCCGGATTGAAACCAAAGCGGGCACGGAAGCGGGCGGAGAACTTTGATGGGTTTTCATAGCCGACGCCCAACGCTATCTGGGATACCGTCTGGTCAGTCACCTGTAACAGCGTCAGGGCGTGGCCCATCCTTGCCTCGGTGACAAGCTGCCTGAAGGAGGTGTGCTCAGCCTGAAGCCGGCGACGGAAAGTCGCCTCTGACATGGCAAAGTGTTGGGCAACGTCCGCTGCTGCCCAACTCCTCAGGAGATCCGTGACCACCAGCTTCCTGACGCGCTGGCCCAGCCTCTCCGTTATTCCCGGCCGCAACGCCAGTCCAAAATTATCCAGCCACGCACACATCTCCTCCATCCGCTTGCTCGCCACCGTGTCAGGAATGTCCGCCGCCTCTTTGATGGAGGCAACGGTATGGCGAAAAGCCTCAAGAAAAGCGGGGCGAAGATCGCGAAGCGCGCGCGGCCTATCGCCATCCCGTGTGCCAGCAGGTGCATATAACGTTAAACCGGGAAAGCTCAGCCACTCGGCCTCAAAAGGCGCATGGCTGGACAGGGGAATGTTCGTCACATCAAAGGAACACCCGGCGCTGACCAGCACCGCCTCCCCGGCGGACAGAACGATAGTTTGGCCCCGCCATTCAATGCTCTTTTGCCCCTGACGAACCATCACCAGCAGTGTCTCATCAACAGAAATATGGTGAGTGAGGAGACGTTCGCCCTGAATGACATGGGCCGTGCTTGCTATGGCATCACGGCTCCAGAGTGTCCTTGTCGTTTTTTCCACTTTCTGCTCCATCAGATTTTAGGCACCACTGCCAGAGGTACACCCTTCTACCATAAATGAGCCTCCATTCACCGTCTGGCGTGGCCGATCCTGTATCAGGCCGTCACTGGCTGGTACTTTCCGATGAGCGGCTCTTCAAGCGTGCCCAGCCGGACAGGCTGATACAGGTCACAAGCAACGCAGCAATGGAAATGATCATGACGGCAAAAAAAGCCTGCATAAAGGCATGGCTTGCCAGATTACGTAATATTTCGCCTTCAGAGGCAGCCATTTTTCCAGCAGCCAGCAGGGCACCATCAATACTGTCTTTAGCGATAGCGGGTATCGCGGGCAGATCTTGCATAAAGTGCATATACACCATGGTCAAAATCCCCCGAGTACCGCAATCCCAATAGAACCACCCGCCTCATACGCGACGCCCTCTATGGAGGCAGCAGTACCTGCACTCTCTTCCGGTGAATTAAGCATGATGGCTGTCGAGGCGGCCGTCATTGCCCCGCCCAATCCGGCACCAATGAGGGACAGGCAGCCTGCGGCGATCCAAGTCCCTTGATCATAACCAAACAGGTAGGCAGCCGTTCCCACAGCAGAAATAAGCAATGCGCCCAGGGTGGCCGGTACAGAACCTAAACGGGGAATAATATAACCGACCAATGGGCCAGCAAAAAAGGAGGCCAAGGGCAGCGGCAAAAGCGCCACTCCAGCCTGCAATGGCGATAAACCGAGAATAAGTTGAAGGCGTTGAGTAATGACCAATTCCAGCCCGATCACAGTGGCGGTTGCTACTACAGCAGCAATGACGCCAGCACTAAATAGACGGTTGTTAAATAATGATAGGTCTAACATAGGATGCCGGGCAGATTTCTGGCCGCGAACGAAAAAGTAAATCATCACCACGCCTACCACGCCTGATAGCAGTAATACTGTATACCGTGGTGTCGCATTGCTGAACTCTTTCATTGCATACATCGTTGCAATTATTCCAAGCAAAATTTGACCAGCGGCAACAACACTAAAGCGGCGCGATACATCACCCGGTATTGCTGGAATTAACTTTATTGCAAGAATCAGGGTAAGGAGTACCACCGGAAGATTAATCAGGAAGACCGAACCCCACCAGAAATGCTCAAGCAGCACCCCTCCAATCACCGGGCCTAATGCGGCACCGCCAGAGGCAACGGCAGACCAAATGCCAATTGCCAATGAGCGCTCTGCCGCATCAGTAAAGATTCGCCTTACAATGGCCAATGTCGCGGGCAGCATGGCGGCAGCCCCGATCGCAAGTATCCCTCTTGAGAAGATGAGGAACTCTGGCGTCGGGGCATAGGCTGCCATTACCGATGCCACCCCAAAAATAACCAGTCCCCCATTAAAAAATAGGTGGGCGCCGTAACGATCGTTCAACGTGCCCATCGTAATCAGCAAACCGGCCATGGTGAGGGGGTAAGCATTCACAATCCAGAGCTTCTGGCTTGCGCTAGCCATAAGATCATGCGTGAGCCGTGGCAGGGCTGTATACAGCACCGTCATATCGATAACTACCATAAACAGCGCACTGGATATTATTGCGAGTACCGTCCAGCGAAAAATAGCCGTCATATTATTCTCCAAACCATTCCGTTCTGTTAGGTAACCGGGCATGGTATGACTGAGTGATTTGTGGCGCGTGAAAAATTTTCTATCCGATCGCGGATTATGGCTTTTTTGCTATCCGATAATTTTCTTATGGCACCGGGTGGAATACCATACCGACGGCTGATTGCACGAGTAAATGTTTGTGGTGATTCATAGCCATATTTTATGGCAATCGCGCTAACAGAGTCATCACCCTCCATTAATTCAATGACTGAACGGTCGAGTTTTGTTTTATGAATATACGTTCCCAGTGTCAGACCGGTATGCTTTTTAAATAGCCTTTGCATATACCACATAGAAAAGCCACAACGCTCAGAAACGATCTGATTATTGATTGGACTATGCAGGTTTGCATCAATCCATACCAGCAGATCATCGATAATTTGCTGATGAAAGCAGGGGTTGGATGACATGTTTCCTCCTTTATTTAAGGCGTATCAGTCGATACGCCTTAAAGGTCTATTAACTGCGTTTTTTGGTAAACCTCATGACCACATTGCTTACAACGAAATAGAATAAGGGAACAAAGAAAATCGCCAGCAACGTTCCGCTAATCATGCCGCCAAATACCCCGGTGCCAATGGCATGTTGAGTTTCAGCACTGGCCCCACTCGCCAGCATCAGTGGCACCACGCCCAAGGTGAAAGCCAGGGAGGTCATCAATATTGGTCGCAAGCGCATACGCGCTGCCTTGAGCGTGGCCTCAACAAGGTTTTCACCGTTCTCATGCAACTGCTTAGCAAACTCAACGATCAGGATGGCGTTTTTAGCTGACAAGCCGATGATGGTAATCATGCCCACCTTGAAAAAGACGTCGTTGGGCATGTCTCTCAAGAAGACGGCCAGCGCCGCGCCCAGTAAGCCCAGCGGGACAACCAGCATGACGGACAGCGGCACAGACCAGCTCTCCAATGGCCGTGGTGGAAACGCGCTGCTTTTTTATTATCAGGACACTATGCCTACGCGCCTGATGTGCTCAGTGACATTGCCAACTGGGCACATCATCAGACCCGATGTCCGGGGGCATTACAGCATTGAATGAAGCGCACAAATCCCCGCGCTGAAGAGGACATACCCTGAATCCCATCCAGTATTGATACTGAAGGCTCCTTGTAGAACTCCTTTTTGTTATGTTATAACATATCAAATTAGGTGACTTTGGCTGGTTATCTTGCCCAGGCACACCTTTAGTTTATTTTCTTCAAGGAATCGCAATGTCATTCATCCCTTTCACATCCAACCCCCCAAAATTACCGGTTACGGTGCTCTCCGGTTTTCTCGGCGCTGGCAAAACCACCCTGCTCAACCACATCCTGAATAACCGCGAGGGGCGGCGGGTAGCGGTCATCGTCAACGATATGTCTGAGGTCAACATTGATGCCGCGCTGGTGCGCGATGGCGGGGCCGAACTGTCGCGAACGGATGAGAAACTGGTGGAGATGAGCAATGGCTGCATCTGCTGCACCTTGCGTGAGGATTTGCTGCTCGAGGTGAACCGACTGGCGAAAGAGGGCCGTTTCGACCATTTGGTCATTGAGTCCACGGGGATCTCTGAGCCACTGCCGGTGGCGGAGACGTTTACCTTCGCCGATGAGGATGGGCAAAGCCTCTCTGAGGTAGCTCGCCTCGATACGATGGTGACCGTGGTGGATGGCTTCAATTTCCTGCGCGACTATGAGTCTGATGAGAGCATCCGCGCCCGGGGTGAATCGCTGGGTGAAGAGGATGAGCGCACGGTAGTGGATCTCCTGATCGACCAGATTGAGTTCTGTGACGTTCTGATCCTGAACAAAATGGATCTGGTTGATGATGAACAGAAAAAACGGCTGACCGCCATTCTGCACTCGCTGAACCCGCGCGCCAAGATTGTCACCTCCTCTTTTGGTCAGGTTGATCTCGATCAGGTACTGAACACCGGCCTGTTTGACTTCGATGCCGCCTCGCAGGCGCCGGGCTGGCTGAAAGAACTACGTGGGGAACACACGCCAGAGACGGAAGAGTATGGCATTCGTAGCTTTGTCTATCGCGCGCGCCGCCCGTTCCACCCGCAGCGCTTCTGGGAGATCGTGGAGGGGGATATGCGCGGCGTGGTGCGCTCAAAGGGCTTCTTCTGGCTGGCCAGCCGCCCGCGCCATGCTGGCTCCTGGTCGCAGGCCGGTGGGGTCAGCCGGCAGGGGCTGGCGGGCCTGTGGTGGGCGAGTGTACCGCAGGAGCGCTGGCCGCAGGATCCGGACACCTTGCAGTTCATTCTGGAGAACTGGGTGGTAGGCACCGGCGACGCGCGTCAGGAGCTGGTGTTTATCGGCATCAACATGGATGAGGCGCAGTTAAGGCAGCAACTTGATGCCGCCCTGCTGACGTATGATGAGATGAATAAGGGGCCGGAAGGCTGGGAGAACTTCCCCGACCCATTCCAGCCGTGGTTTGATTAATTCCGACCAAGGCAGGGTTGCCTGACGCACGCCTTTTGCCACGGATAGGAGCATCCGCTTCCCTCGCAGTGTAGGAGAGAAGCGGATATCTGTTGCTTTAGAAAAACTCCATGTCCTTGTAAGGGTGCGCCATGCAGGCACGGAGGCGACTGGCTAAATCGCCTTCATGGATTTCGAGCTTGTGCCCATCCGGGTCCAGAAAGTAGAGCGATTTTCCTTCGCTCTTATCTGTTTTCCACTCTGTCACGCCTGATGCTTGCAGGTGATGGGCAAAGGCATCGAAATCCTCACGCTGGATGCTGAAGGCGTAGTGCGTGTAATCCCCAGAGACGGCAACATCATCCACCGAAAGACACAGCCAGAGATCGCCCAGACACAGGTAAGCCCCACCAGCCCACCTGGCCTTAAGGATAAAACCCAGCCGGTTGACGTAAAAATCAACGCTCCTTGCAATATCACTGACGGCAAGTGTTATATGGTTCAGACCCTTCAGCATACTGAATACCCTTAATAGATGCGGTAATGAATACGTTACCATAAGCGTTCCCCGGCATCGCTAATGAGGCCCATTCCTAAAGCGATGGATGCAGCCCTCTCATCGGGCTGACGGCTTCAAGCAGTGACGCGATATGCAGAATCAGGCTCTCGGCGTGCCACTTGCCGACAATCTGGACGTTCACCGGCATTCCCTGACTCTTCCCGAATGGCAGCGCGATGCCGGGCAAGCCCGTCACGTTCAGGGGGACAGTGGCACCCTGAAGGTAGGTGGCATCCACCTCCTGCCCATCAATCACGAAGCGGTCAACGCCATGCTTATGTGCCGGAATGGGGAGAACATGCGTGATCAGCGCGTCATACTGTGCGAAGTACGCTTCAAACCCATCCCGCAGCCTTTCGGCCGCCTGCTCCGCCTCGATAAAATCAGCCATCGAGGTATCTGGCAGTGACAGCATGGTCTTGGCCATCTTATACAGCTCATCAGGATGGCGGCCCGCCGTGGCGGCCGCAAACGCTGGCTTCATCTCCATGACATGTATCCGGTTGAACACATCCAGCGCGAAATCCCGCTCCAGCGCCGCTATGCCCACCTGCTCCACCATCACGCCCGGCCCCTGTAGCGCCTCGGCGGCGGATTTCACGATCGCCGCCACCTCCGGGTCAACCGGGCCAAAGCCGGGGCCGGTCATCCAGCCAATACGCAGCGGGCGTGACGGGGTGAAAGGCAGCCTATCCCGGTAAACCGGCGCATTACTGGAAAAGGCATCGTGCCCGTCCGGGCCAGCCAGTTGTGAGAAGGCCAGCGCAATATCCCTTATCGAACGGGCCATCGGGCCGACATGCCAGAACCGGCGCGGGGCGCGCGGCCAGATGCCGGTCATGGGCACGCTACCATGCGTGGCTTTCATCGAGGTAATGCCCGTCTGCGCCGCCGGCCCGCGCACCGAGATGGCGAGGTCGGTGCCGAGGCCCAGCGGTGACATCCCTGCGGCAATCGCAGCGGACTCCCCACCGCTGGAGCCGCCGGGCGTGCGGGTCACATCCCACGGATTGTTGGAGCGCCCGGACAGCAGGTTATCGCTCTCGATCCAGTAGGAGAACTCCGGCAGGTTGGTTTTCGCCAGCAGGATACCGCCCGCACGTTTAAGCCGCGCCACGCTGGTGGCGTCTTCAGCCGGCAGGCGACCCTTGAAGATGGGCGAGCCGCGTTGCGTCATCACGCCAGCCGTGTCTATCGAATCTTTTACCGTAAAGGGAACGCCATGCAGCGGGCCAAGCTCGTCGCCTCGCATCACGGCGGCCTCCGCTGCTCTGGCATGTTTCATGGCATCGTCTGCCATCGTCACAATGGCGTTGATCTCCGGGTTGGTTGCGTCGATGCGGTCAAGGTGTGCCTGCATCACCTCAACCGGCGAGAGGTCACGGCGGCGGATCAGGCCAGCCAGTGCAGTTGCGTCTGAGTAAAAAATCTCTTTGTCCATGATTGCCTCGTCTGGGGTTTATCTAACTAACAGTTGGTAGGTAAACAGTAGGCGCAACAAAACAGACTGTCAACACCTACCTAACACATGTTAGAATTAAGGAATAATCTTCAGGAGGAACGCAATGGGCAAGACATCCAGAGATGAGATATTGAACGCGGCGCGACTGGCGGCGCAGGCTCACGGGTATACCGGCCTGAACATCCGCGGGCTGGCGGATGAGGTCGGGATCAAGGCGGCGAGTATTTATTACCATTTCCCAAGCAAGGCGGAACTGGGAGCGGCCGTGGCGCAGCGTTATTGGGAAGACACCGCGCGCGATCTGGCAACGCTGCGTGAAACCGAGGGCGACGCGCTCAAAAGCTTAAGCCGTTATCCGCACATCTTTCGCCGCTCGCTGGAGAGTGGGAACCGGCTCTGCATGGGCAGCTTTATGTCCGCTGAGTATGACGACCTGCCAGAACCGGTCAAAGAGGAGGTGCAGAAGTTCGCTGACGTCAATGTGGCCTGGCTGAGCATACAGCTTCAGGAAGCCGGGCTAACCGCCCCTGAGGAGAGTGAAAAGCGCGCGCGCGCCATTTTCTCCGCCATTGCTGGCGCGCAGTTGATGGCCAGAAGCCGGAATGATATTCACCTGTTTGACGAACTTATCGATGGGTATGCACAGGCAGGGCTGCTGCCCGTTCAGGGGTAAACCCGACGCCGCTTGAAACCGTTGGGCACCCGCTGGCGCGGCACTGGCTCCGAAGGTGAAAAACGGGCGGCCAATGGCCGCCCGCGTCTATCAGATAAGCCTAGACCAGCTGCGGCAAGCCCTTCAGCAGCTTGTCGAGCGTAACCGGGTAATCCCTGACGCGCACGCCGGTGGCGTTGTAGATGGCATTGGCAATCGCCGCGCTGACGCCGCACAGCCCCAGTTCGCCGACGCCTTTCGCTTTCATCGGTGACGAGACGGGATCGGTGTCGTCGAGGAAAATGACCTCCTGCTCGGGAATATCGGCATGGACTGGCACCTCGTAGCCCGCCAGATCGTGGTTCACGAAGTAGCCCAGCCGCGTATCCACCGCCAGCTCCTCCATCAGCGCGGCACCCACGCCCATCGTCATCGCCCCGATCACCTGGCTGCGCGCGGTTTTAGGGTTGAGGATGCGTCCGGCGGCACACACCGCCAGCATCCGGCGGATACGCACCTCGCCGGTGGCCATATCGACGCCCACCTCGACAAAGTGCCCGGCAAAGGTTGATTGCTGGTACTTTTTCGCCAGATCGCCGAATTCAATGGTGTCTTCCACCGTGATCCGGCCGCCCTGCGCCGCATCAGCGAGTGGGATACGGCGGTCGCCGAGGCGTACCTCACCCTCGACAAAGCGCGCCTCGTCAGCGGCCAGCCCAAGCTTTTGCGCCACCACCTCGCGCAGTTTCACGCACGCCGCATAGACGCCAGCGGTTGAACTGTTGGCGCCCCACTGCCCGCCCGATCCGGCCGATACCGGAAAATCTGAGTCGCCCAGACGTACCACCACCTTCTCTAGCGGCACGCCCATCATTTCCGCGGCGGTCTGGGCGATGATGGTGTAACTGCCGGTGCCGATGTCCGTCATATCCGTCTCAACGGTGACCACGCCCTGTGGGTCGAGATGCACCCGCGCGCCAGAGGCCATCACCAGATTATTACGGAAGCCCGCCGCCACGCCCATGCCGATTAACCAGCGGCCGTCGCGCACCTGCCCGGGCTGGGCATTGCGGCGGTTCCAGCCAAATTTCTCCTCGCCGGTGCGCAGGCACTCCACCAGCTGACGCCGGGAAAAGAGCCGGTCAGGATTGGCCGGATCGACCTGCGTGTCATTGAGAATACGGAACGCCACCGGATCCATGCCCAGCTTCTCCGCCATCTCGTCAATGGCAATCTCCAGCGCCATCAATCCCGGTGCCTCGCCGGGCGCGCGCATGGCGTTGCCTTCCGGCAAATCGAGCCTTGCCAGCCGCAGCCCGGTAAAACGGTTGGCCCCGGCATAGAGCAGCTCCGTTTGCTGAACGGCCGTCTCTGATTTGCCTTCAGGCAGGTTGCCCGACCAGCTCTCATGGGCAATCGCGGTGATATGCCCCGCGCTGTCGGTGCCAATGCGGATGTGCTGGATGGTGGCCGGGCGATGGGTAGTGTTGTTAGGGATAAGGGGGCGCGACAGGGCGAGTTTTACCGGGCGCTGTGCAGCCTTGGCACCCAGTGCCGCCAGCACTGCGTCACTGCGCAAAAACAGTTTGCCGCCAAAGCCCCCGCCGATATAGGGCGAGATCAAGCGAACGTTTTCGACCGGCAAATTCAGCGTTTTCGCCAGATCTTCCCGGCCCCAGTTGATCATCTGGTTAGACGTCCAGACAGTGACGTTATTCCCCTGCCACATCGCCAGCGAGGCATGAGGCTCCATCGCCATATGGCTCTGGTCGGGGGTGGTGTAGGTGGCGTCAAGCTTCACGGCCGCTGCGGCAAAGGCGCGCTCGAAGTCGCCGGTCTTTTTGTCCGGCTCGCTTTCATCCTGCTTCGCCGTCTCTTTTTCGCGCGCCAGATCCCACGCGCCGCGCTCCCGCCGGTAATCCACCTCCACCAACGCCGCCGCGGCACGCGCCTGCTCAAAGGTCTCCGCCACGACGATGGCAACCGCCTGATGGTAGTGCTGGATCTCCTTGCCTGCCAGCAGCGCGGCGGCATTCTTGTCGCCTTTGCCCAGACGGCCAGCATTGTCCGCGGTGACCACGGCCAGCACGCCCGGCGCGCGGCGCGCCGCCTCGGTGTTGATGCCGTTGATTCGGCCTTTGGCGATGGATGAACCCACGAGATAGCCATAGGCGGCATCAGGCGCAACATCATGCCATTCGTAGGCATAGGTCGCGGTGCCGGTGGTTTTTAGCGGCCCGTCGATACGGTCATGGGGCTTCCCGACCACCTTGAGCTGATCTATGGGATTGTCTTTGGCCGGATTCTCAAATTTCATGCGTTCATGCCCTCGCTTCTGCCAGTACGGACGCGATCGTGCGCTTCGCCAGTGTCAGTTTGAACTCGTTCTCAGGTGTTGGCTGGGCGTCAGCAAACAGGCGCTGGTACACCGCCTGGGTACCCTGTGCCATCTCCGCGTCAGCCTGCTCGCGCCGCCAGGGTTTATGCGCCACCCCGCCCAGCGCCACGCGGCCGCTGCCGTCCGGCTGCACCACCGCGGCGACCGACACCAGCGCAAACGCATAAGAGGCGCGATCGCGCACCTTGCGGTAGATGTGGGTGCCGCCGAGCGGGCGCGGCAGGGTAACGGCGGTAATCAGTTCGCCGGGCGTCAGGACGGTTTCCAGATGAGGGGTGTCGCCCGGCGCACGGTAAAAATCGGCGATGGGAATGCTGCGTCCGTTGCCAGCCGGGTCAACCGTTTCAATCACGGCATCCAGCAGGCGCATCCCCACCGCCATATCGCTCGGGTGCGTGGCGATGCAGGCTTTGCTGGCCCCGGCGACCGCATGTTGGCGGCTGAAGCCCTCCAGCGCCGCGCAACCGCTGCCGGGCAGGCGTTTGTTACAGGGCTGGTTGGTGTCATAGAAGTAGGGGCAGCGTGTACGCTGCAACAAATTGCCCGCGGTGGTGGCTTTGTTACGCAGCTGGCCAGAGGCACCAGCCAGTAGCGCGCGCGACAGCACTGCATAATCCCGGCGTACCCGCATATCTGCCGCCAGATCGGTATTGCGTACCAGCGCGCCGATGCGCAACCCTCCCTCGGCGGTCGGCTCAATGCTATCCAGCGCCAGTCCGTTGACGTCGATCAGATGGGCGGGCGTCTCTATCTCCAGCTTCATCAGGTCGAGCAGATTGGTGCCGCCAGCGATAAATTTTGCTCCCGGCGTACGCTGCGCACTTGCCGCCGCTTCCGCTGGTGTTTTTACGCGTTCATAGGTAAAGGCTTTCACGAGTGTTCACTCCCGGCGACGTCATTGATGGCAGCAAGAATGTTGGAATAGGCACCGCAGCGGCAGATATTGCCGCTCATGCGCTCGCGGATTTCGCTGTCGCTCACCGGGGGCGAGGAGGTGAGATCCGCCGTAACGTGGCTGGGGATGCCCGCTTTCAGCTCCTCCAGTACCGCGATCGTGGAGCAGATCTGCCCTGGCGTACAGTAACCGCACTGATAGCCGTCATGCTTGATGAAGGCCGCCTGCACCGGGTGCAGCTTGTCCGGGTTGCCGAACCCTTCAATCGTGGTGATGCGATCGTCCTGATGCATCACCGCAAGCGTCAGGCACGAATTGATGCGGCGTCCATTGACCATCACGGTGCAGGCACCGCACTGCCCATGATCGCACCCCTTTTTGGTGCCAGTCAGGTGCAGATGCTCCCGCAATGCATCCAATAGCGTGGTGCGGGTATCAACCTCCAACTGCCGCACCTCGCCGTTCACGTTGAGGGTCAGTGGGGATATCTCTGGCGGCGGCGTGACCTGAGGTTCACTGGCCCCAAATGCCGTGGTTGAGGGCACCGCCGCCACAATGGCCGTGGCGGCACCGGCCTTCAACAACCCCCGTCTCGACAGAGAGAGGTCAACGTGCGGTGCATCGGGTTCGGCGGAAAGGCGGTGGCTATCGTGGTGGGGATGGTGTGCGGGTGTGTTGTTTTTATCATTGCTCATATCGTGCCTCCAACGCAAAAAGTGAAAAATGCAGGCGCTTCGCTACCCGGGGGCGCGATTTTTATTTTCAACTTTTAAAGATAGATGCAATTAGGGGTAATGACTCTGCCTGATTGTTACATAGTGATATGAGTGCGGTTCATGAATCAGATGCAGAGAAACTGACCCGCCCAAACGATTAATGACCGAAGAGGTTTTACCTCACCGTGCCGGAACCTTTTCCGACACGGTTTGGGTAGGACGTTATTGATTGAGGGAGTCCAGTGCTGACTTGAGCCGCTGTGCGGTGCCCTGCTCGCCCTGTGCATTAAAGAAAGGCACCAGTTCAGCAAGCTGCCCGGCGCTCAATCCAACGTTCATGCTGACATTGAGATGGGAGTTAAGCTGCGATTCGACGCCGCTGAGGCTCGCCAGCGCCCCCACCGTCGCCAGTTCACGGTTTTTCCAGCTAAGGTTGTCGCGCGCGAAGATATCGCCGAACAGATGGGACTTCAGGTACTGGTCGATCGCCGGCGCAAACTCAAACAGCGCGCCCTGTACCGGCTTGCCCACCAGCGCGGTCTGGTTGCGCGTGCCTGCCGCCAGCATCTCCTCGGGGGGCGGCAGTGCGCCTGGATCCTGCCCCGGCTCATCCTGCTTGCCCTGCTGCTGGCGTGCCTCCACGACCCGCATCAGCTCGCCCAACGCATTGAGGCTACGCGGGAACCCCGCATAGGCATACAGTTGCACCAGCACTTCCCGGCAGTCACTCACACTCAGGCCCGCATCCAGCCCGCGCCCGAGCGCGGCATTGAGGCCAGACATATTGCCCACTGCCGCCGTGGCCGCTATCAGGGCAATGTTTTTTTGCTGTTCGGTCAGCGGGTGGGTCTGCTTTTGCAGCATCTGATCGATTCGCCGCTGTTCAGGATTGGGCTGCTCCTCAGCCAGGCCGGAGGAGGATGCCAGCGCGGCGCACATCACAAGCGCCATATTAAAACCTTTGATCATCTGCTCTCTCCTCAGGATTTTTCCGCCAGGCCATACTGCTCATCACTGACCTTTTCCATCCAGTCCACCACCTTGCCGCCAACGTTCTCCGCGATGGCGATGTGGGTCATGCTGCTTTCCGGCGCGGCACCGTGCCAGTGCTTCACGCCCGCCGGGATCCAGACCGTATCGCCCGGACGGATTTCGCGCACTGGCTTGCCCCACTCCTGCACCCGCCCCACACCGGCGGTCACGATCAGCGTCTGGCCCTGCGGGTGGGTATGCCATGCGGTGCGCGCCGCCGGCTCAAAGGTCACGGAAGCCCCGCTCACCCGTGCGGCCCCCGTTCCTTTGAATGGCGCGTCAATGCGCACGGAGCCGGTAAAATAGTCGGCAGAACCTTTCACCGAAGGCTGGGTGCCATTTTTCCATACGGTAATGGCAGAGCCATTTTCCTCAGCGGAGAGGGCAAAAGAACAACACATCAGTGAGAGTGCAATAACGGATATTCGCTTCATACAGGCTCCATGCGTAATAGTGAAGGCTCGGGTAGCGTGGTGGAACCGCCAGCTTTTCAGTATAAAACCCACCTGCTGGCGTGATTAGGCCAAAATCCAGCATGGTGTTATGAATGTATTGCAATAATCCTTTTGCAAATTCCCACTATTCATTCGTCAGGCACTGCTGATATTGGCCGCGAGCAGTTTGGGCAAATAGGATGTAGTCATATTTTGCCCACTCCGTAACCCTCTTTTCGGATATATATGCATGACAATGTCATTTCCAGCGTACGGAAAGCCTAAACGCTATTCAGGCGTTGTCTTTGAGCTTCGCGATATCTTCATCCGTGCGGTTGCCATAAATTTTGATCTGCGAAAGTTTATTCTCAAATTCCTTAAACTCACTGGGTGAGAATATCACCTTATCAGCAGCCATATTTTCATTGATCCGCTCAACTCTCCTGCCGCCGGGAATAGGGGTAACGAAAGGCCATTTACACAGCATCCACGCCAGTGAGATTTGGGCCGGTGTCGCTGCCTTGCGTTCTGCCAGCGTTTGGATGAGATCGATCAGGGGCTGGTTACGCGCTGTATTTTCGTCACTAAACCGGGTAATGACGCGCCGGACGTCATCCCCAGCGTGCTGGCTTTGGGGCTGTGCCTTACCTGATAAAAAGCCGCTGGCCAATGGCGAGAAAGCAACAAATCCAATATTCAGCGCCTGACACAACGGTAACACCTCCTCTTCGAACACCCTTTCCATCAACGAGTATTCGCTCTGTATTGCCGTAAGCGGCGTGACCGCATGTGCGCGCTTGATCTGATCGGCCGTTGCCTGAGACTGCCCCCAGCCACGGATTTTCCCCTCCTGAATAAGTTTCCCCATACACGCGGCGACCTCTTCAACCGCCACAGTTTGGCTGACCCGGTGCTGGTAGTAGATGTCAATGTAATCGGTATTCAGTCGTTCCAATGAGGCGTCAAGGTGCTGACGAATCTGCCCCTCCAGCGACATGTCGGTTCTGGATTCATCAATGTAGAGTTTGGAGGCGATAACCACCTTATCCCTCACCGGATGCAATGCTTCACCCACCAGCGTCTCATTATGTCCGTTGCCATACACTTCGGCGGTATCAAAATGGGTACAGCCCTGATCCAGGGCGTGCTGGATCAGGGAAATAGCCTGTTTGCGTTCTGGCAATGCGCCGTAGCCATGACTCAGGCCCATGCAGCCATAGCCGACGGATGAAACCTCAATATCGCGCAGAAATCTTTTATTCACTTTCATTCTCCTTTTGGCAGGTAATGCCCTTTGCTGTTTATGACGCAAAGGGCGGTAATGGCCGTGGGCAGATTTATTGCTGGTGCGGGCGTCCCGGCATACGCGCATCGGGATCCGGGCCGCCGCGTCTGTTTTGATCCAGTGCGTCGATGGCGCGGATCTCTTCCTGCGTAAGTGAAAAGTCGAAAACGTCGATATTTTCCTGGATGCGCTGTGGGTTGACGGATTTTGGAATCACCGAAACACCGCGATCCAAATGCCAGCGCAGGATAATCTGCGCCGCTGTTTTGCCGTATTTATCAGCCAGCGTCAAAATAGCGGGATGAACCAGCGGATCGTCGCCGCTCTCCCAATAGCGGTTAACGCCGCCAATGGGCGACCACGCCTGAGTAACGATATTTAATTTCCGGTTTGCCTCGCGCAGATCGTTTTGCACCAGAAACGGATGCAGCTCAACCTGATTAAGCGCTGGCACCGTCTCACTCTGTTCAACCAATTGTTGCAGATGCAGGGGGCGGAAATTACACACGCCTATCGCGCGCGTACGTCCTTCGGCTAATAGCCGTTCTGCCGCTTTCCAAGATGCCAGCGTATCTGCAAACTGCATCGGCAGCGGCCAGTGCAGAAGATAGAGATCGAGCACCTCCAGCCCCAGTTTCTGCATACTGGTATCAAAGGCCCTCAGTGCGGCGTCATAACCATAATCAGCGGGCTTGAGTTTGGTGGTGACAAAAATATCCTCCCGCGCAATGTCGCTGGCGCGGATGCCTTCCCCCACCTGCTGCTCATTATTATAGGCCGCGGCGGTATCAATAAGCCGATAGCCTGACTCAATCGCCATTTTCACTGCGGAGCGGGTATCCTCGGGGCTGCTCTGGAATACCCCCAGTCCAAATGCCGGCATGGTGATACCGTTATTTAGGGTAAATTCAGGGTGCTTTTCAGACATCATTTCTCCTCGCGATTGTCAAAATATTGTCGCCGCATCAACTGCTGCGGCCATGAGTTCAACAGGGACTTAGCGAATCACGTAGCCGCCATCGGGTGCCACAATCTGGCCAACCATAAATCCGGCCCCGGCGCTGCATAGCCACAGCACCGCGGAAGCGATCTCTTCCGGCTTGCCCATCCGGCCCGCCGGGATTTCATCAATGACCGCCTGCATACTTTCGGGATGGCTCTGCATGGCGGCCGCCACCATCGGCGTATTGGTTGTACCGGGGCAGATTGCGTTTATGCGGATCCCCTGCCGGGCATATTCGAGCGCGGCCGCCTTGGTCAGGCCGATCACGCCATGTTTGGACGCGGTATACGCGCCCAACCCGGCGATGCCCACCAGCCCGCTTTGCGATGAGCAGTTGACGATGGCCCCATAGCCTTGCTCACGCATATGGCGTAGCTGGTGCTTCATACACAGCCAGACACCCTTCAGGTTGACCGCGATGACACGATCAAAATCCTCAGCCCGTGCATCGGCGGTTTCGACGCTGGGCACATGGATGCCGGCATTGTTATAGGCGAAGTCCAGCCCGCCGAACTCCGCGACCGTTGCCTGCACGGCGGCGGCCACCGATGCCTCATCCGTGACATCGCATCGGATGCCCAGCGCACGGAATCCCTGCTGTTGCAGCGCATGTGCCGCGTCCTGCGCCGCGTTTTCATTGATATCGGTAATGGCGACAGCGGCACCCGCCTCAGCAAATGCCTGTGCGGTAGCCAGCCCAATGCCGCTGGCGGCACCGGTCAATAAGGCGACTTTGTTCTTAAATTCATTTTTCAACATGGTTTCAATGCCCGGTGTTAATCCTGTTACTGATAGCTCTGGCGCAAATGGCCTTAATCAGTGAAGTGCCAAAATAGCAAAAACCTCATATAGTGATAATGCGCTAAACAATTAATGGACTTTGAAGGAAAATTTCATAATGCTGCGTGGCAATCTTGATGATATGGCGGCTTTTGTTGAAGTGGCCACCGAGAAGAGCTTTACCCGGGCGGCAGCCAAACTGAATATCTCCCCGTCAGCGCTGAGCCAGATCATGAAGAATCTGGAAGAGCGGCTGGGGCTTCGCCTGCTCAACCGCACCACCCGAAGCGTGACCACCACGGAGTCAGGCGAACGGCTGCTGGCGGCGTTTATTCCCATGCTGCACGCGATGCAGGCACAGGTCGAGGCGCTGAAGGCTGAACGCGACGCGCCTGAGGGTGTCATTCGCCTCACCACCAGCGAAAGTGCCATCGATACCATCATCTGGCCCAAGCTGCGCAAACTGCTGAATGATTACCCCGGCATCAACATCGAGTTAGACGTTGACAGCCGTCTGGTGGATATCGTCGCTGAGGGCTATGACGCAGGCATCCGGCTGACTGACGCCATCGACAAAGACATGATATCGATCCCGGTCAGTGATGTTTTGCCGGTATGCATCGTGGGAGCGCCCTCTTATTTGGCACGCTTTGGCTCGCCTGAAAAACCCGAAGACCTGCCCCATCACCGCTGTATCAACCTCCGCTTGCCCACACTGGGCGGGGTCTACGTGTGGGAACTGCGGGAAGCGGAACGGGAAATCAAAATCAAGGTAAGCGGCCAGTGTATTTTCAACACCCTCTATAACGTGATTCAGGCCTGCGTTGACGGCTTTGGCCTCGCCTATGTGCCGCAGCATCAGGTACAAGCGCACATCGACAATCACCGGCTCGTCCCGCTGCTTACTGCATGGACGCCCCCTTTTCCCGCTTACCATCTCTATTACCCCAGCCGCCGCCAGCCCTCGCGCGCGTTTAAGCTGATGGTCGAGGCGCTGCGCTTTTCGGCCTGATTAATGAAACCTGCTCATTACTCCATTCCTATCCAGCAACTTATTCACGGCATCAATCTGGCCTACACTCACTCCTTTAATGGCCTCGCAAGAGCGAGACAAATCCCAGGGCCGATCAACCGGCCCTGACGGATGCCAGCAGCAAAACTGAGGAGCAGCAGATGACTGATATTTATACGTGTGGTTCACAAGCGTCCATTGTCGGCCCGGAAGAGTGGTTCACCGGGACAGTGCGTATCGATCCGCTTTTCCCGGTCAATGAGCCGGCTCGCGCCAGCGGCGGCAGCGTGACCTTTGAACCCGGCGCGCGTACCGCCTGGCATACCCACCCACTCGGCCAGACGTTGATCGTCACCGCGGGCAGCGGCTATGTGCAGACGTGGGGCGAGCCAGCCCGCCAGATCCGGCCCGGCGACGTGGTATGGATCCCGCCGTTTGAAAAACACTGGCACGGTGCCAGCGCTACCACCTTCATGACGCACATTGCGATTCAGGAAGCGCAGGATGGCAAGGCAGTGGAGTGGCTGGAAAAAGTGACCGATGAACAGTATGGGGAGAAATGATGAGCCACGGTATCAAAGATAAAGTCATCGTCATCACCGGTGCCAGCAGCGGCCTCGGCGAATGCACCGCGCGCCATTTGAGCGCGCTGGGTGCCACTCTGGTGCTAGGCGCACGTCGCGCCGATCGCCTGCATACGCTAGTGGCGGATCTGGAAAAACAGGGCGGCAAAGCGGTGGCCGTCACCACTGACGTTACGCAAAAAGTGCAGGTTGAAGCGCTGGTGAAAACGGCAGTGGATACCTATGGCCGCGTGGATGTTCTGCTCAATAATGCGGGCCTGATGCAGCAGTCGATGCTGGGCAGCCTGAAAACAGATGAGTGGGACAATATGATCGATGTGAATATCAAAGGCACACTGTATGGTATCGCGGCCGTGCTGCCCTACATGAAAGCGCAAAAAAGCGGACACATCATCAACGTCTCCTCCGTTGCCGGCCATAAAGTCACCCCTGCCGGCGCGGTATACTGCGCCACCAAACATGCCGTAAGGGCGATTAGCGAGGGCCTGCGTTCCGAAGTTAAAGAGTGGAACCTGCGCACCACCACTATTTCGCCCGGCGCGGTGGCGACGGAACTTACCGACCATATTACAGAGAAAGAGATCGGCGCGGGCATACGTGATTTTTATAAACACCATGCCGTCGGCCCAGACTCTTTCGCACGCATTGTGGAATTCGCCCTCAACCAGCCTGCGGAAGTCGATATCAACGAAATCCTCTATCGCCCCACCAGCCAGCAACTCTGATCAATAGGTATAAAGGCTTTCTCTGCTGCGCCAGGGAAGCCTTTATCACTCCCCGTAAGCAAAACGACACCTGCACTAAAACTTGGCGAGTTACTCATGCCACCTTTTTAATGCGTCCTATCGGACGATTAAACTTTTCACATGAATTGCCGATATAGAAATATAAACTTTTCAAGGACGATGAGATGCACTATTTCTACGCTTACCACGGCCCACAAAACGAACATACTTTTAAGCCTGAAGGCGGCTATGGCATTAGCTCAAAAACGAGACATGCACGCGTTAAGGTTGGCGATCGGGTATTCATCATTCAAAGGCTGGCTGGCAAAGCGAGCTGCTTCTATCTCTGCGGCGAATATGAGGTCACCGGCCACTCGATAAATCCCGATTCGGGCTATCCATACCGTTTTGCGCTGAAAGACCTGTCTCGCCTCGATCCATTTATCATGTTAGACCCGCTAAAAGTGAGCGAGATATTGCCCCATAAAGGCGGGGATCAGCGCTTCAACCTCTTCCAGCGCCACTTCTGCAGCCAGGGTGCCTCCTTCGCCGCGCCGCTGGCAAAGGAAGTGGTGGACGTCCTGACCACGCTGGCAGGCTCGCACGCAGAGGGTTATGAACCACGCTCGCGTCGCGAAGATGGCCTGCGTATGGTGAAAGTCCGCATGGATCAGGGGCCATTCAGGCGTGAGGTGTTGGACAACTGGCACGGCAGATGTGCCGTCACCGGCAGTTCCCTTGCGCTTGAAGCCTGCCATATCATTAGCCATGCCAATCAGGGAAAACCCAGCGTTGAAAACGGCATTGCACTGGCAGCAGATCTGCACCACTTATTTGACAATGGCGATCTGAGCTTTCACAACAATAAAGTCATATTGTCAGAGAGAGCACAAAAAGAAGAGCGATATCAGGCACTCCATAATAAAGAGCTAGGGAAGCCTAAGTATCCCGTCAATATCAATAGATAGCTATTGGCACTTTATCAGCCGTATAAAACATGGCTGATAAAGTGGCATACAATACTAATGATAACCAACCCCTCATTAACTCTTAAAACGCCGAAAGCAGTCGCTGAAAATATCAGGCGTCATTGCCCCGGGATAATTCATGGCATAGGGTGCCGAGCTGGGCCACTGCATTCAATAGGTGGGGCGTGGGTTCATTCGCACAATTCAGCCGCAGGTAGTTCTGTAGGGCAGCCTCTGGGGAAAACAGCGGGCCGGGGCTGACGCCAATACCCAAGGCGAGTGCGCGGCGATGTACCTCTAACGCATCCACTTGGGGCGGCAGTTCCACCCAAACCAGAAAACCGGCTTCTGGTGCGGCCACCTGCGTGCCCGGTGGGAAGCTCGCCGTGACCTGCGCGATAACCGCCCGTACGCCCTCCGCAATGCGGAGCTTCAGGTGCCGCAGATGCCGATCGTAGTCACCACTCGCCAGCATCTCACTCGCCGCAGCCTCTATCAGCGGCGCGCCCGCCCAGTCGCCAGCCATGCGGGCCTGCAATACCTTGGCGTGATAGCGTCCGGCCGCAATCCAGCCGACTCTCCAGCCCGGCGCAAGGGTTTTGGACAGTGAGCTGCAATAGATGACATTCCCACTCTGGTCGAATGCCTTGCACGCGGGTGGACGCTGCGCCCCGCCTGCCAGATCGCCATACACATCGTCCTCAATCAAAGGGAGGCCCGCACTGGCAAGCAGCGCCACCAGCTCCCGTTTGCGCGCGATGGGCATACTGGCACCGAGTGGATTTTGCACCGTGGGCGAGGCAATGACGGCCGCCGGGCGGTGGCGCTGAATGGCTTTTTTGAGCGCTGCCAGCAATAAGCCCTCTTTAGGGTCAGTGGGGATCTGCAATGCCTTCAGGCCCAAATCCTCCAGCAGCAGGAGCGTGCCGAAGTAGGCAGGCTGCTCAATCGCCACCACGTCACCTGGCTGGCACACCGCATGGAGAGCCAGCCGCAGCGCCTGCGTTGCGCCAGCCGTGATAACCAGATCGTCCGCGCCAAAAAGCGCGCCCCACTGGGCGGCACGCGCGGCAATCTTATGGCGCAGATCTGCCCTTCCCGGCGGCAGGCTGTAGCTCTGCCCACGCGCATCCAGCCGACGGCCTGCCGCCTGCAATGCCCGTTGCAGGGTATCCACGGGCAGCCAGGCGGGATCGGGTAACGCGGCGCCAAGCGGAACCAGCCGCGTTTCAGCACTGCCGAACAGTGACCGGGCCACGGCAGACAGGGTCACCGGCACGGGGCGGGAGGGCTGTGCATGTCTGGGCATACTGTTCTGGCGGACGAAGTAGCCCGACCGCGGTCGCGCAATAATCAGGCCCTCCGCTTCAAGGCAACGGAGTGCTTCCAGCGCGGTGGGCAGGCTGACCTGCTCACGCTCGGCCAGCTTACGCGCGGAGATGAGGCGATCCCCCGGTCGCAACGCGCCTGAGGTAAGGGTAAGCCGCAGCATCTCGGCAATCCGGCGGTAGTGTGGAGTCGGCGGGTGTGGGAGGGACATCGTGATCTGTACAGGCTGGTTTTTAATAAATCTGACTATACAGAGGATGGCCGTCGCCATCTATAGTGTGCCCAATACAATCCAGCCAAGGAGGCAACATGCACAGTGACAACTTCGACCTTTCCGCCTACTTCCGACGCATAAACTATGGCGGGCAGGCGGCGGCTGATAGCGCCACGCTACACGCGATCATGCGCCACCAGCTCTTCTCGATCCCGTTCGAGAATCTGGATGTACAGGCGGGTAAAGTCGTTTCGATGGTACCCGAGGAGATTACCGGCAAGCTGTTACACCAACGGCGGGGCGGCTACTGCTATGAGCTTAACGGGCTGTTTGCGATGGCGCTGGCAGCGCTGGGGATCACCTACCGTTTTGTGGCGGCCCGGCCAATGTTCTATCCGGCGCGTCGGCCAAAGACCCATATGGCGGTAGTGGCAGAGGTCGATGGCCGCCAGTGGCTTTGCGACCTGGGGTTTGGGAGCTACGGCATCCGCGCACCGGTGGCTTTGGACATGCTGGATACGGACATCATGCAGGATTTCGACACGTTCCGGCTCAGCCGTGACGCGCGTGGGGAGTATCTGCTTCAGGCAAAGGTTGAAGGAGAGTGGGCCAATCAATATGCCTTTGACCTGTCACATCAGGAGTGGATTGATTTTGCCCCGGCCAATTACCTTAACTCCACGCACCCCGATGCCATCTTCGTGCAAAAGCTGCTGGTCATCCAGCACCAACCTGAGGGGCGCGCTATTCTGCTGGGCGATACGCTGAAGATCATCACTGCAAATCGGGTCGAGAAGCAGCAGCTGACGACAGACAACATCGCCCATGTACTGGAAAACCGCTTTGCTTTATCAGTTCTGCAATAAGCCAACATGACAAATTAACCCGCGGCACAATGGCACTTTGTATACCGCACACCGGTATGAAAGTGCCAAATAGTATTCCGCTGGCCGTTAAATAAACGCTTTAAACGCATTTGCGTCCACATTGGAGAGCATTGAGGCCCTGAGATGCGGTGCCACTGCAAGATATTTGGCAACCAGATTGAACCCTACGGTATACCCCAGCCACCGAGGCAAATCACCAATGCCATAAAACCACCGGTTATGGTCGTAATCGGTGCGGTACCAGTTTTCATCGAGTTGTGAATAATAAGCCTGCACGCTATCTGGCTGGATGCTTTCCCAAAGTTCAGGCTCTCCCCCAAAAAGCTCAAGAACAAAATGCCCTGCAAGACCTTCTGAGACTAACGCCTCGCCTAACGTGGTGCCATACCCCGGCCCGGCCCACCTCGCCACATGGTGCAGTTCATGAGCAAACATGCGCTCCAGCGACTGGGCGTCGTTTTTGCAGAATGCGGGGTTTTCAGGATCAACCGTCACATACACGATGCCAGGCTCGGGACAATATCCAAAGTGCCCCTTTTCCGGGATGACGAACTTTCCCGCCTTGATCACGACATCCAGAGCAGGGATCTGCATCACCTTTTTTGCTTGTTCATGGGTAGCGGTCAGGCAAGTATGAAACCATTGACGGTGAGCGGTGAGTTTCTTCTGCGCATCCAGAATATGCAGCGTCATTTGAGACATTGTGTGGCCCCCAAGGCGTCAGGAAATAACAACATGTTAACATGGCGATACCTCGTGTCATGGTGTTTCCCAGGCAAGCCCCGGTAGCACTGTGGGGCCGGTGCCATCTTTGCTGGCAGAGGTTGATTTTGGGCGGATGTGGAACTGCAATACACGCTATGGTTTACGACAACCGCGCCACAGTAGCCCGCTTCCGGCAGCAGCAAAAACAGCTGGGCCACCACGGCCTGTATGCGCTTTAGCCGCCTGCGCGGATTTCTTAAAGCCAGGCTTCGCGACCTGCCGGGCATAGGGTATAGTCCGTTTTTTTCGGAGGAACCATGCTGAGCCACTCAACCACCCGTCTTAACAAATACATCAGCGAGAGCGGTATCTGCTCTCGTCGCGAAGCCGACCGTTACATTGAACAGGGGTTGGTTTTTATTAACGGCAAACGCGCAACCATTGGCGATCAGGTCTCGGCCGGGGATGTGGTGAAAGTGAACGGCCGGCTGATTGAAGCGCGCAATGAAGAAGATCTGGTATTGATCGCGTTGAATAAACCAGTCGGCATTGTCAGCACCACGGAAGAGGGCGAGCAGGATAACATCGTTGATTTTGTGAACCACAGCACACGCGTGTTCCCTATCGGGCGGCTGGATAAAGATTCACAAGGGCTGATCCTGCTGACCAACCACGGCGATCTGGTCAATAAAATCCTGCGCGCCGGTAACGATCACGAGAAAGAGTATGTGGTCACGGTAAATAAGCCGGTCACCGACGAGTTTATCCGCGGCATGGGCGCTGGGGTGCCGATGCTCGGTACGGTCACCAAAAAGTGCAAAGTGAAAAAAGAGGCACCGTTTGTGTTCCGCATCACGCTGGTGCAGGGGCTTAACCGCCAGATCCGCCGCATGTGCCAGCACTTTGGTTATGAAGTCACCAAGCTGGAACGCACGCGCATCATGAATATCAGCCTGAAAGGGCTGCCGCAGGGTGAATGGCGGGATCTGACCGACGACGAGCTGATCGACCTGTTCAAGTTGCTTGAACATTCGTCCTCTGAAGATAAACCCGCGAAAAAAGCGCCGGCCAAGCCGCAGGTGAAAAAGCCCGCGAGCGGTGCGCCGAAAAGCGCGGACAAATCCGGCGGCGCACCGGCCGGGCGCAAGCGCTTCACCCAGCCCGGCCGCAAAAAAAAGGGGCGTTGATCCGCGCTACTTTCCTACCTCACTGGATTAGTCCCACTGCCCTCCCCCACGCCGTCCACATCGGGCGGCGACATCGACGATGCCGGGTTCCCACGTATCTGGAATGCTTGGCGAAAGCAATCAGATTAAAAACGGCAGGCGCGCCGGTTTACCTCGTTGCCGGCAATCTTCTCCGCCAGGAAATCGATCAGTACCCGGCATTTCGGCGGCAAAAAACGGTTCGGGTGGTAGAGGATCCACGACATGCCGTAGTACGAGGTCTGGTAGTCCCACTGCGGCAGCACCTCGACGATCTGTTGGGCGGCAAGCGCGTCTCTGGCGACAAACCACGGCAAACACCCGATCCCCAGATGGCTAAGCACCCCTTCCAGCCGTGCTTTGCTGTGGTTGGTGACATAGCGCCCGCGAACCGTAACGTTCACCTGCTCCTGGGTGTGCAGGTGGGAAAACCGCCAGCAGTTATCCCCGGCCACTTCCCCGAGATAGAGGCAACTGTGCTGCGCGAGGTCATTGGGGTGCTGCGGGCAGCCGCGTTTTTCCAGGTAAGCGGCCGTTGCGCAGAGGATATGGCTGACGCGGATAAGCGGGCGCGCTGCCAGCCCGGCTGGGGGCGTGTCGGTAATGCGCACCATTAGGTCGAGGTCATCGCCGATAAGGTCAGCCGGGCGGTCGGTGAGTTTCAGCTGAATATCCACCTCTGGATAGCGGTGTAAGAACTCCTCGATATGCGGGGCGATCAGTTCTTTGCCGAAAGCGCGCGGGGCGCTGAGTCTGACCATCCCCTGCGGCGTGTCGTTGACCCGTTCCGCCAGCTCCAGCACGGATCTGGCCGACTCGACCATCTCACAGCAGCGGGCGTAGGCATCGCTCCCCGCCGCCGAGAGCTTCAGCCGCCGCGTGGTTCTTATCAGCAGTTTGACCGACAACGCCTGCTCAAGGCTCGCCACCTGGCGGCTGACCGACGCGGCCGTCGTGCCCAGCTGTTCCGCCGCCGCAGAAAAACTGCCCGCCTCCACTACTTTGACAAACACCGCCATATACGGCAGCAAGCCCATGTATTGATTTGTTCGCATAGCGTAAAAGTCTTGTTTGTTTACCCGGCTTATTCACCGGCGCGGAATCGCCCATACTCGCCTGACGGCAAGCCCTGAAAAATCAGCGTTTACTTCACAAGGAAAGAGACCATGAATCGTTATCACCATGTGCGCAGCCTTGACGATCTCTCTTACATCGCCCATCAGTCGAAACATATCCTGACCCGATTTAGCGGGGCAGTGACTCGCGTGATGCATGAGGTTTCGCCCATCTTATGCAGTAAAGGTTCGCAGGGGTATCGTGATGTGCTGGTTATTGCCTATGAGCGGGTTAAGTAATGGATAATCAACGCCAGAGAGCGAATGAGACGGCCCAGTATGCGGGCATTATGTTACTGGTGGTGGCCGTGGTCTGGGGAACCAGCTACGGCATGGCCAAACAGGCCGTGCTGTTTTACCCGGTCGCCGGTTTTCTGTTTATCCGCTTTATGCTGACCTTTGTGCTGCTGGTGCCGGCGTTAAGGGGCTGCTGGCGACAGGCGCTGGTACCGGGGCTGCTGCTGGGGGCGGTGCTGTTGGCGATATTTCTGTGTGAAACCTTTGGGGTGGCGCTGACCAGCGCCAGCAACGCGGCGTTTCTTATCAGCCTCTGCGTGGTGCTGACGCCGTTTGTTGAATGGCTGATGTTGCGTCAGCGGCCGGAAAACAACGCCTTTATCGCCGCAGGTGTGTCGTTGTGCGGGGCGCTGCTGCTGACCGGGGGCGTCGCCATCACGCTGAACGCGGGGGACAAGCTGATCCTCGGGGCAGCATTGCTGCGGGCAGTGATGGTGTGCCTGACAAAAAAACTGATGCAGCACTGCAACGTGCCAGCACTGGCGCTGACTGCGGTGCAGACCGGTGTGGTCGCGGCCGGTTCGCTGGCGCTGCTGCTGGCTACCCGGCAGGGCATCCCGGCGTTGCCGCAGAGCGCGGCGTTTTGGGGCGCGACGCTCTATCTGGTGCTGTTCTGCACGCTGTTCGCCTTCTTCGCGCAGAATTATGCCGTAAAACGCCTCACGCCGACCCGCGCCTCTCTGCTGATGGGCACTGAGCCGCTGTTTGGTGCACTGTTCGCCATGCTCTGGTTACAGGAGTCCCTGACCCCCACCGCTTGGCTGGGCGGCCTGCTGATTGTTGGCGCCTCGGTATGGGCGACGCATCCCCGCAGGGTGGCGGGGGTGGCGGTCAGCAATTGAGGCTTGCCGCATAAGGCAGGTGGCGCGCTACCCGGCGGAGAGCCACCGCTGTATCGATCGGGCAGCCGCCGGGGATGAACCGCTGCGTTGTATGCTGATACGTGATACGACTAACTGGCCGGGTGCGGTACCGTCTATTTGCAGTTCACCTTGACAGCAGATGATTATCGCTGAGGTTTGGCTCGGCAATTCAATCCAGCCTGCGTTCTTCAGCCTCCCACTTCCGTCATTTCTGCTGTCTCAGACCGTTCATCTATACTGACTATGGCAGTGGTCATTGATATACGAGGCCGCGCAAAATTAATGACCTGGCACCCCTCTGTATAAAGCTTAAAGAATTAAAAAATCTTATCTATCCGGGAGATAACGAATGAAAATAGCCGATTTTGTTTATTCCGCTTTAATTGGCTTTGTCGCCAGTTGCCGATCCATGACGCCGATGGCGGCGCTTGCTGGAGCACGCCTTACCGGGCGCGACACATCGGGCAGTCTCCTGCTGCTAGACCGTCCGCTATTCAAATACGGCGCATTAGCGATGGGTGTAGGTGAATTATTTGGCGATAAGATGAAGTCAGCGCCAGACCGCACCGTGCTTTTAGGCTTGTCAGCACGCGTGGCCAGTGCAGGGATTGCGGGTGCCGCGTTGGCACCCAGCGGGGAAGAGAAAACCGGGGCAGCAATCGCTATCTCTGCCGCTGTACCTCTTGCCTATGTCACACTTGCAGCACGCAAAAAGGCCATGGCAGAGATGGGGCAGACCAAGAGTGGCCTGATCGAAGATACGCTCATCGTCGCTATCGGAGCAGCGGTGGTCTTCTTCGCAACGCGCCCAAATCGTTCTTAAACGTACTCCCTCTTCAGGGGATGATCTTGGTGAAGGGGTCAGTGGCTGCTTCTGGTACAGAGCGGGCTGACTCATCGGCTGATGTCCGCTTAAAGCGAAAAGCGGATATCACTTTAAATAGTAAAATGGACGAGCCTCTTTTCTAGGGCTATTTGAGTTGATTTTCGCCCTTATAATATAAGAGTATTTTATTAATAAATTCTGGATATTTTTGTTGAACCTTACTCAAGGAAATGATCACAATGATGTTAATAAGGGCGGCAGAATCAAAGGATATTCCCTCTCTAAAAAAGCTTTTTCTACAGTTGGGTTATCAGACAGACACTGAGAGCTTAGAACAGCGTGTTAGTGAGGCGCAAAGCACGCATTGTGTTTTAGTAGCTGAATTAGATAAGAAAGTTTGTGGGGTCGTTGTTATCAACTTTATTACACCTGTTCATGAAAATAGCTTATGGGCATTAATTTCAGCGCTAGTGATAGATGAGTCGTCACGTGGGACGGGAATAGGCCAGCAACTCCTGATTGCCGCTGAGCACATCGCCCTCGATAAAAAATGTTCTCAGATTGAGCTTTCAAGCAGTGAAAGAAGAACCAGAGCACACAAATTTTATGAAAATAACGGATACAAAGAAGTAAGGAAGCGCTTTGTAAAACTCCTTACTGATCTGCCCCAAGTTTATTAACCCCGCAGGGTGTTAGCTCAGTCCGCTTGTGGCACAAAGCGGACCTGCGAGCGGAGTCAGATCCGCCTGGAGCGATAGGCGGGATAACGTTTAGGGCAAAGTCATGCCTGACGCCGCCGGGCACGAGATGACAACCATCGCCATCTACCAGCCCGTATCAGGATGACGCTGCCTATTAAAAGTCTTTTTTCAAGCAATGGAGCTTTTCACACCAACAACCTGCCAGCCTTTACTCGTCTTCGCCCAGGTTCGTAAGTAATGGAACCGGCCATTCGCACTTTGACCGGCGTAGGTACCAGTCACTGACAGACATGTATTCACAACCAGACAGCCGCTGTACTCGCAGGCGTCAAACGATTCACGCGTAACAGAGTCAATATGAATCTGGCCGGAAGAATGCATCTCCAAATCCTGTGATTTAGTGACTTGTTGCCCGACATGATTGATGAATATCAACGAATCTGCGATGAGATGATTGAGGGCATCATTATCTGAACGAATCATTGCTTCAATAAGCCTGTCTTCAAGCATCAGTGCCTCTTGCATAATGGCCTCCTGGATAAGTTTACTCAATGCGGTATGGCTTGTCGCAGCACATACGTGATGGGCTGATCCTGCCCCGATAGATATATCCTGTCTACCCTAGTCAGTAAGTGGCTTGATAACACCCGCTAAAGGAACCCTAGTGAAGTTAAGAGGTGTGAGCAAGACATCCGCGAATCTGATCCGCCCTGAGGGGTTTTTTACTTTGCAATCAGGTAATACTGTTGGGATGGATGTCCACTATGAGCGAAAAGCGGATATTGATTAATCGTCATGCAGTAGCTGGAAAAAACACTAATGTAACCATTTGCTAGTCGTCAGAAAGCAGGTCATGCTGATTGAATTAATACTTGAAGAAAAGGGCAGGAAGCCGTCTATGCAACTCACTTTTTACTGGGCAGTACCGCTGGTCATCATGTTTGTGGGACAGATATTTTCATTTCTCTTCCCCAGCACGGCAGAGCTGACCTCGCCGCGTTTTCTGTTTCTGTATGGCAGTTCGTTGCTGGCTGGCAGCACCCTGATTGGCTTTTCACTGAAACGATATTTTCCCCTTCCGATATGGACGGCGGTTGCCCTGATGCTGATCGTTTTAATCGGGTCGCCGGTCTTAAAATTGTTGTTTGAAAACTAATCTGCCGGGGCGTGAATGTCGCCCGGCAGCGATCACCCTAACGTCATGGGTGCGCTGATTGATGTGTAGTAGAAAGGAGGACTTTGACCCTCTGATTCTGCTGCCGCTCGCCTGATAAGCGATGATCCGTAAGTTCCTGAGTGAGGAAATGGAGGACAACATGAAGGTGTCGATTATTATGCAACGTTCGCTTCTGGCACAAAGCGTACTGACTTGCAGGCTCATGTCCGCTTAGAGCGAAAAGCAGACGTTGCCCGCCGTTAGCCAGCGGGCAACATAATAACCAGCTATTTACGCAACAGGCGCAGGCCGTTTGCCACAACAAGCAGACTTGCACCCACATCGGCAAATACAGCCATCCACATGGTTCCCATGCCGGCAATGGTCAGGGCCAGAAATATTGCTTTGATGCCAATTGCCATAACGATGTTCTGTACCAGAATGCTGTAAGTCTGTTTTGAAAGCCGGACAAAGGCAGGGATTTTACGTAAGTCATCGTCCATCAGGGCAACATCAGCGGTTTCGATGGCGGTATCGGTGCCCATCGCGCCCATGGCAAAGCCGATATCGGCGCGAGCCAGCGCCGGCGCATCATTGATGCCGTCGCCTACCATGCCAGTGGTACCCTGAGCCGTAAGTGTTTCAATGGCGCGCAGTTTGTCCTCAGGCAACTGGTTACCCCGGGCTTCATCGATACCGACCTGAACGGCAATGGCCTGCGCTGTACTCGAATTGTCTCCGGTCAGCATGAGTGTCCGGACGTCCAGACCGTGCAGCTGGCTCACCGCTTCGCGACTGCTTTCTTTGACTGTATCTGCCACTGCAAACAGCCCGAGTACCTGATGACTGTCACAGAGCAGGATGACCGTTTTACCAGCGGACTCCAGTTCCCTGAGCGTCGCCCTGACAGTCTCCGGGCAGCTGCTCGTTTCTTCAGCCAGTCTCAGATTCCCGAGGCTGTAGGTTCTGTCATTGATGACACCCCGCACCCCGCGGCCCGGCAGAGCTTCAAAGCGCTCAACGTCATAACGCTGCGAACCCTCTAATGCTGCCGTCACGGCCTGCGAAACCGGATGATCGGAGTAACCCGCCAGACTCGCAGCCAGTCTGCGGCCTTCATCTTCGGCAACCCAGGTATAGATAATCACATCCGTTTGTACAGGTTTACCGTGCGTCAGCGTGCCAGTTTTGTCGAGCGCCAGCCATTTCAGTTTTCTGCCCTCTTCAAGATAAATGCCACCTTTAATCAGGATCCCCCGGCGGGCTGCCGCCGTCAGGCCGCTGACGATAGTTACTGGCGTGGAAATGACGAGCGCGCAGGGGCAGGCGATAACCAGCATGACAAGCGCCTTATAAACCCACTCGTGCCAGCTTTCACCTGCCATCAGTGGCGGGAGGATGGCAACCGCAACCGCGATTGCAAACACCACGGGGGTATAAACCTGTGCAAAGCGGTCAACAAAGCGTTGCGAAGAGGCTTTTGCCCCCTGGGCCTCCTCCACGGCATGAATGATGCGTGCGAGTGTAGTATTTCCGGCAGCAGCCGTTACCCGGTATTCAAAACCACCGGAGCCGTTAACCGTCCCGGCGAAAACCGGATCGCCTTCTCCTTTTTCGATCGGCAGGCTTTCGCCGGTAATGGGTGCCTGGTTGATGCTGGTCCTGCCTCGGACAACCCTGCCGTCAAGGGCGATACGCTCACCCGGTTTTACCCGGACCACGCTGTCAAGGGGTACAGATCTGGCATCTGCCACTGTCCAGGAACCGTCCGGCTGCTGAATCGTGGCTGTTTCAGGCGTCAGCGTCATCAGGGAGCCAATAGCATTGCGGGCGCGGTCAAGAGACTTCGCCTCAATCAGTTCCGCGATCGTGAACAGCACCATTACCATGGCGGCTTCCGGCCACTGCCCGAGCGCCAGCGCCCCGGTTACAGCAATGCTCATCAGGGCGTTAATATTCAGATTGCCGTTACGCAGCGCGATCCAGCCCTTTTTGTAGGTAGACAGGCCGCAGGCACCAACAGCGGCCAGGGCCAGAACTGCTTCCAGCCATTCCGGCATGCCTGTCCAGTGCATAGCTTCGGCGGCCGCTGCCGCAACGCCGGCCAGTGCCAGCGGCCACCAGGGATTTTTCTTTTCCTCAGTAGCCGCGTGCCGCCCGCTGCTGTCAGAGAGCTCAGGTTCAAAGCCCAGCGAACGAATGGCGGCCAGAACCGGCTCCAGCTTACCCGGTGCATGAACGACCGTCAGAACGCGCTGCATAAGGTTAAAATCCAGCTCCTTAACGGCCGACATACCGTCCAGCTTTTTACGGATCATGCCCTCTTCTACCGGGCAGTCCATCTGCCTGATGCGGATGCTGGTACGCACTCCGTCAGCGGTCAACTGCTGTGCCTGCAGCTCACCGGAAGTGACAGCCGCAGGTGCGCAGCAGGAACCGCAGGCGCTTTCCGCTTTGCTGCCTGAACAACTGATGCCGGCAGGCCGGGTGACTTTATCAGCCAGTTCCGGGTCAAAACCCAGAGAGCGCACCGCCTGTAGTACCGGCTCCAGTGCCTGCGGCGAGTGGGTCACGGTAAGTACCCTCTGCATCAGATTGAATTCAAGCTCACTGACGTCAGACAGTTTTGTGAGTTTTTTACGAAGCAACGTCTCTTCCGTCGGGCAGTCCATCTGCACGATGCGCAGACGTGTCTGAACGCTATCGCTCCCGTCGCGTTCTGCCACTGGCCCGGAAGGCTGACTCAGACTCTCCGATGAACAGCAGCTTCCGGCACTACAACAGTCCGGTGAGGCATCAGCCATTTTTTGCGAAGTTTTTCCGGAGGCGTCTGCCGTGGCAGCAGAGGTATAGCTGACGGATGTCCGCTCTCCGGACGCGGCAGAACCGCACTTGTTATTACTACAGCAGTCACTCATGTTTTTATCTCGTTCATAGCATATACTGGCATTAAAGACCCTGAAGTAACTACAGGGTCAAGTGTACAAGGAAAAAGTTATGAAAATTGGCGAACTGGCCCGGCAGGCAGGCTGTCCGGTAGAGACGGTGCGTTATTATGAGCGTGAGGGGCTGCTGCAGGCAGCATTACGTGACCAGGCAAATAACTACCGTCACTATGACAGTGCCCATCTGGAAAGACTGATGTTTATCCGCCGCTGTCGGGCGCTGGATATGACCCATGAAGAAATCCGGGTGCTGCTGCAGGCACGCAGTCAGCCTGATGCAGATTGCGGTATGGTTAACGACCTTATAAACGAGCACCTTCTTCATGTACAGGCCCGTATTCGTGAACTTAATATGCTGGAAACGCAGTTGTGCGAGCTGCAGAGTCATTGTAACGCCAACCGTGCAACGCGCGACTGTGGCATTTTGCGCGAACTGGAGCAGGCAGATGAGTCGGATGATGTCCTTCCCGTTATTTCTTCTGGCCATCTTGCCGGCAGCCATCCGCATTAATTTTTTAAGAGCAGGCTCTGTAACGAGCCGTTTTAATTAAAAGATAACGTCCGCTTCTGGCACAGAGCGGACATGCTGACTGAGCTGGAGGTCCGCTATGAGCGAGGAGCGGACCTTGATCGATTACAACTTATTTATCGACGTACTCTATATCTGACCTGCAAGATAAAAAACCACCAAAAATATATGTTTTACCGAATGTATAGTTGCTCGCTACCCCCTACTTAGCGATACTGCTCACTGTTTGTTAAACAGGAGTTGTAATGCTTCAGCTTAATCCTCTACAGCTTTTCAAAACGCTTTCTGACGAAACACGGCTCAGTCTGGTGCTGTTGCTGCGGGAAAAGGGAGAACTTTGCGTCTGCGAACTCACAACTACTCTCAGAGAATCTCAGCCAAAAATTTCCCGTCATCTTGCGTTACTCCGGGACGCCGGTCTGCTTATCGACAGGCGTGATGGCAAGTGGATTCATTACCGACTGTCACCTCATATGCCCGTCTGGGCGGCAGCTGTAATTGAACAGGCTTATCTGTGCCAGCGGGATGACATCCTGCAGCTCAGCCAGCAGGCTGAGCGGGACAATGTAACCACCAACGGCAAGCCAATCTGCATTTAAATTTTTTAACTATTCATATGTGTTTTCCCATATGTATATTTTTAAGTTCTCTGCGCCAGGCCTGACAGGTGCAGTATTAAAGGAGAGTATATGTTTCTGGCGGGTGCGATTTTTGTTCTGACGCTGGTACTGGTTATCTGGCAGCCGAAAGGACTGAGTATTGGCTGGAGTGCCGTTATCGGGGGCGCTCTGGCGCTAATGACCGGCGTGGTGCATATCGGTGATATTCCTGCCGTATGGCAGATTGTCTGGAATGCGACGGCCACGTTTATTGCGGTCATCATCATCAGCCTGCTGTTAGATGAGTCCGGCTTTTTTGAGTGGGCAGCACTCCATGTTTCCCGCTGGGGAGGCGGCAGAGGAAGACTGCTGTTCACCTATATTATTCTGCTGGGCGCGGCAGTGGCATCGCTGTTCGCCAATGACGGCGCGGCGCTTATCCTGACGCCAATCGTTATTGCCATGCTCCTGGCGCTGGGCTTCAGTCCGGCTGCCACGCTGGCATTTGTAATGGCAGCGGGCTTTATCGCTGACACTTCCAGCCTGCCGCTAATCGTGTCGAACCTGGTCAACATCGTCACGGCGGACTTCTTTAAGCTGGGCTTCAGTGAGTATGCTTCCGTCATGGTGCCGGTGAATATTGCTTCCGTGGTGGCTACGCTGGTGATGCTGCATCTGTTTTTCCGCAAAGAGATCCCGGCAACCTATGACCTGGCGAAGCTGAAAGCGCCAGCGGAAGCTATACGCGACATGCGCACCTTTCGGGCCGGATGGTTTGTTTTACTTCTGCTGCTGGTCGGATTTTTCGGCCTTGAGCCCCTTGGAGTACCGGTCAGCCTGGTAGCAGCGGTAGGGGCGTTTGTTCTCTGGCTGGTTGCCCAAAAAGGACAGGTTATCGACACCCGCAAAGTGCTGAAAGGCGCGCCCTGGCAGATAGTCATTTTCTCGCTGGGCATGTACCTCGTGGTATATGGCCTGCGTAACGCCGGCCTGACGGATTACCTCTCTGCTGCTTTGAACCGTTTTGCTGAGCACGGCGTCTGGGGTGCCACACTTGGCACCGGCTTCCTGACTGCGGCACTCTCTTCCGTAATGAACAACATGCCTACCGTGCTGGTTGGCGCGCTTTCGATTGACGGCAGCACGGCTCAGGGTGTGGTGAAAGAGGCAATGGTATACGCCAACATCATCGGCTGCGATCTCGGCCCGAAAATCACACCCATCGGCAGCCTGGCGACACTGCTGTGGCTGCACGTGCTGGCTCAGAAAAACATCACCATCAGCTGGGGCTACTACTTCCGCGTGGGCATTGTGATGACCCTGCCGGTACTTTTTGTGACGCTGGCGGCGCTGGCCCTGCGCCTGTCTTTTCAACCTTAACCCCGGGGCTGCGTCTGTGCAGCTCCTTAACGGAGTACCGTTTATGACTGATATCACTATTTATCACAATCCGGCCTGCGGAACGTCCCGTAATACTCTGGCGCTTATCCGTAACAGTGGCGTGGAGCCAACAGTGATTTTGTATCTGGAGATGCCACCATCCCGCGACGAGCTTAAAAAGCTGATAGCTGATATGGGTATTAGCGCACGCGCCCTGCTGCGCAAAAATACAGAGCCGTATGAGCAGCTGGGGCTGGCAGAAGACCGGTTCAACGATGATGAACTGCTGAATGCGATGCTGGCTCACCCTATCCTCATAAACCGCCCCGTGGTTGTGACGCCGCTCGGCACAAGACTCTGTCGTCCGTCTGAAGCGGTTCTGGACATTCTGCCTGACCCGCAGCAGGGAGCATTTACGAAAGAGGACGGCGAAAAAGTCATTGATGAACACGGAAACCGGATGAGCCACTGATTTTTTCAGTGTGCTGCCGGCAGGAAGGGAGACGCAAAAACAGAAGCCGGCAGATGCCGGCTTTTTTCATATACTGCGCTGATTAACCCGCTCAGAGAGCTGCGCGGTACTTTCTTTCCTTTCGCTGTAGCGATCGGTCAGGTAGTCACTGCGCCCGCGCGTCAACAGAGTGAACTTCATCAGCTCCTCCATTACGTCCACGATGCGATCGTAGTAAGGCGAAGGCTTCATGCGACCATCTTCATCAAATTCAGCCCAGGCTTTTGCCACGGATGACTGATTCGGGATAGTAATCATACGCATCCAGCGCCCCAGAATGCGCATCTGATTAACTGCGTTGAAAGACTGCGAGCCGCCGCTGACCTGCATGACAGCCAGGGTTTTTCCCTGCGACGGGCGAACCGCACCTGACGTCAGCGGTATCCAGTCAATCTGCGCCTTCATGATGCCGGTCATAGCGCCGTGACGCTCCGGGGAGCACCATACCATGCCTTCCGACCAGAGAACCAGTTCGCGCAGTTCCACAACTTTGGGATGCGTTTCAGGGGCATCATCAGGCAGCGGCAGACCGGACGGATTAAAAATTTTGACCTCTGCACCCATTGCCGTCAGCAGCCGGGCGGCTTCTTCCGTCGTCAGCCGGCTATAAGATCGTTCCCGCAGCGAGCCGTAGAGCATCAGAATGCGGGGCGGGTGCGCCACTTCTGCAGCCCTCAGCTTATCTTCCGTCAGCGGCACGTCCAGGAGTGAAGTATCAACATTTTTCAGGGTATCGTTCATGTTATTCACAATGAGGTCTCTTTGTGAGTCGTCGCGGGTGACAGGCTGCAGCTACTGCCTGCGCAGCATTCCTCTGTAAGAAAGGCCATCAGTTGTTCAAGCTGCGTATAGCAAGGTCTGCAAAACAAGGTACGGCTCTGCCGTTCCTGGCTGATCAGGCCCGCGGACATCAGCGCCGAAATATGATGACTGAGCGTGGAGGGCGGAATACCGAGGCGCTTCTGCAGAACACCGACTGGCAGGCCGTCATGACCCGCTCTCACCAGCTCCCGGTATACGCTAAGACGGGTCGGGTGCCCCAGCTCCCGAAGCGCATTTGCTGCTGTTTTTAAATCCATACGCCCTCCTTGAACTATATTTCCAGAATAATAGAAATATAATCAGCGTCAAATATTTTTCCCCGGAATGGATGGCTCGCCCTTATCCCGGTTCGGTCCAGCAGAGGAAGGATGACGACGCCAGATCACTATGGAAATCGCCATGATGAACAGGGTAAGGATGGCAGATAAAAGCAGCGTGCCGGGTGTGCCGTATTGCTCCAGCAGTATTGCGTAAACTGACGGCGCGAGCGCCGCGAGCAAAAAAGCGGGTGACAGCAGTAAGCCTGTTTTACGGGCATACTGCTGCGGATCAAACAGCACAAGAGGCAGGACGGCCTTAATGATCGTACTCAGTCCGTTTACAGCCCCGTAACTCAGAATAAAGATGGCTGTAGCCACCGGGGTAACATTCCCTGCAAGGCCAACCAAAAAGCATAATGGCAGAATAATGCCGGTAAACAGGCTCAGACGGATCGCTGAAGTACGTGCACCGGAAGCCACGTCCAGCAGTCTGGCGCTCACCTGTCCCACCCCCCACAACATACCCGCTACGGCGGGCATACCATAAGCGGCCAGTATCTGAGGAAAATGAGCGGACACGCCGGTGGAAACAAAGCTTATCAGCGCTATCAACGTGGCGTACCACAGGCCGCTGATAAAGGCTTTCCGGTCTTCTGCTGGTCCGATCGCCTGAAGAGCGGGCTGCCCGGCAACGGGAGGTTGACGCCGATAACCTGCCGGAACGGTGGTCAAAAAAAGCAGGCTGACAATGCCTGCACAGCCGTAAACGATAATGGCATGCCGCCAGTCGGTAAAGTGCAGTAGCGCAGCGCCAGCAGGCCAGAACGCGACTGACGCGAGACCACCCAGCAGTGTGACCAGGGTGATTGCCCGGCGGGCCTCTGCGCCTGCAATTTCTACAAGCAGCGCAAATGCGGCATCATACAGGGCAAGTCGCATGCCAGCTCCCATCAGGAGCCAGACGGCAACCCACGATGTGGTTGAATGGGTAAAAGCCATCAGAAAACAACCGAGGACTATGACGAAGGTTCCCACCATCATCACCGTACGCCCGCCGGTACGTGCTATAAGGGGGCCGGTAAGTGGCGAGACAAGCCCCATAACAAGCATGGCAATAGTCAGCCCGGAGAATGTCACAACTGGTGACCGGCCTGTCTCCGACATGATGGCGGTCCCGAAGACCCCCGGCATATAGAATGTGATACCCCAGTTGATTAGCTGCGTCATGCCAATGCAGAAAATGGTGCGGCCTGTCAGATACCCGTCAGTCAACCCGTGCTCTCCGGAAATGTGGCGTCGCCCTGCCCGAGCGTACGCTGCAGGATGACCGTATCAAGCCAGCGTCCGTGCTTGAAGCCCACAGATCTGAGCGTTCCTGTAATGCTGAAGCCTGCCGCGCGATGCAGGGCAAGAGAGGCGCTATTTTCGCTGTTTCCAACTACGGCCACGAGCTGGCGAAAGCTACGGTCCTCTGCCCATGTGACCGCACTCAATAACAACTTTTTTCCGATCCCCTGGCCCTGAAAATTGGGGGCAATATATACAGAATTCTCCAGGGTGAATCTGTAGGCACACCGTTCCCGGTAGAGTGACAGGTAGCAGTATCCGCGGACATTGCCGTCCTCAACAGCCACAAACCAGGGCAGTCCTGCTGCACGCACCTTTTTCAGGCGGGCTGTCATTTCAGCCGGATCCGGCGGTTCAGTTTCAAAAGTGGCGGTGCCATGCAATACGTGATAAGCATAAATCTGCTGGATGGCAGGAATATGTCGTTCATCTGCTTCGGTTATTTCCATCGGTACGGCTCCTTCTGCGGTCATAAGCAGAGACTAACCGGAATGAACAATTTCAGACAGGCAGCAGGACTTATCAGCGGCATAAGGAAAATTTTGGCATGACAAACCTGAACCTCGATCACCTGGCTACTTTCAGACTGGTCGTCAGCCGGGGCAGTTTCTCCGGGGCGGCTGAAGCACTTGGTCTGTCGCAGCCGGCAGTGAGCCTGCATATAAGACAACTGGAGCAGGCGCTTCAGGTCCGGCTTATTGAGCGAACCAGCCGGGGAGTAAGGCCCACGCCAGCCGGGCTGACTCTCGTTGAGCACAGCATGAAAATTGATGCAGTGGTAAGTACAGCAGTTGAATCGGTGTGCCAGCATTCTGATGAGATAACCGGCACTGTTACTGTTGGCACAGGCGCAACGGCCTGTATTCATTTACTTCCCCCCTTACTACAGCAACTGCGGCAGGCCCATCCCCTGCTGAAGGTGGACGTACGCACAGGTAACACTTCCGATATAGTGCGGGGCGTGGAGGAAAATCGTATAGATATTGGCCTGGTGACTCTGCCAGCTGCAGGTAAAAACCTGAGCATCATCCCGCTGGGTACGGATGAGTTTGTTGTCATCATGGAAAAGGATGCATCAGAGCCGAGTGCGAAAATATGGAATCCGGGCGCTTTGTTGCCGCTGCCGCTGATTATCTTTGAACCGGGAAGCGGGACACGCGCCCTGATTGACCAGTGGTTCCGGGAGACGGGACATATTGCCTGCCCGGTCATGGAGCTTGGCAGTATCGAAGCTATTAAAAGAATGGTCCGTGCCGGTCTTGGCTACAGCATTGTTCCCAGAATGTCCGTTGCATGCATTGAGGAAAGATCGGGGCTCGATCTTTACTCTGTGACGCCCTCTCTTCACCGGACTCTCGGGACAGTCATGCGGGAAGACCGGATTGTAAGCAGAGGTATCAATGAAGTGCTGAAAAACCTAAACAGCAGTTTTGCAAAAAACGAAATCAGATAAATATTCTTCGATATCTAAACCGGACAGGTCTACTCTCTCCGGCGAAGTATCACTACAGCTTTTACCAGCTACCAACGTCCGCTTCTGGCACAGAGCGGACATTGACAGTACGCTCACAATGACGGTCAGTCTGGGAATAAATGAATCTCCTTTTAAATACTTGATAATTTCTGGATGTTTGTAACTACCGATTTAATATTTCTGATAGCTGGGAGTGTGCCAGATGGGTCCGAACAGACAGATTAGGCAATGACAGTGGTTTGCCCAACAATTCCCTACTGCTTACGACCCAGCCAAGGGCATTTTTATGACTCCGGTGACACTATGTGCCTATTCTGGGCTAACCAGTAAGACCAGATTTACCTTGGAAAGCGCGTTTCTCCGGTGCTCAACTTTATCGGTTCAGCTAAATGCCTTTTGTACTGCCTGAATAAAACTACGGATCTTCACCGTTTGGCGTAATCCCGCGGGTGTCAGCACATGCATTGGTCGCGAAGGTCCTTCGTAATCAGGCAACACCTGAACCAGTCGTCCCGCCCTGATTTCTTCACTCAGTACATCTTCCGGCCCCAGTGTGACACCGTATCCGTTTACGGCAGCGTGCAACAGCGCGCGCCAGTCGTTGGATCGCAGACGGCCTTCCGGCTGGGTCTCCTGCATTTTACCATCCTTATGAAATTGCCAGCGGCAGGGAGCCTGAGGTGACCAGATACCGTAAACCAGACACGAATGCGCGGCGAGCTCAGTAGGTGTTTCCGGCACGCCATTCTGCGCGAGATAATCGGGCGATGCACAGGCAATCAGCCGGTAGGGCCGCAGCGGATAAGCAATCATCTGGCTGTCGCTGAGTTCCCCAATCCGCAGAATCACCTCGTAACCTTCCTCAACCGGATCGACCATCCGGTCGCTGAGCGTCAGCTCCACCTGCGTTTCGGGAAATTGCGCCAGATAGTGCGTAATGAACGGCGCCAGCGATGACGTGCCGAATGTTACCGGCGCATTAACGCGTAGCGTGCCGGAGGGCGTGGCTTTCATTTCCAGCGCGATGGCATCCGCAGCCTCGGCCTCAGAAAGAACGATTTTACAGCGTTCATAATAGCTGCGCCCAATGTCTGTCAGGTGCTGACGCCGCGTCGTACGGTTGATCAATGCCGTCCCTAGCCGGGATTCCAGCCGCGCAATATGCTTCGCCACCATCTGCGGAGAAATACGTAACGCTTCTGCTGCTGACGCGAAAGAGCCCAGGTCAGCGGTTTTGACGAATACATTCATGCTGGTTAAACGATCCACGATTCCCTCTTATTTGTTGTTTGTCTGTGTCGATAGCGAACATTTATCAATATTGAGTGTGGAATTATTCTTAGCCTATCAACAACAAAATGAAAGGTGATAATCATGAAAATAGGCATTATTGGTGCAGGATTTGTAGGCAGAGCGGTAGCTAAACTGGCGATAAAAGCCGGATATCAGGTGATGCTCAGCAATTCTCGTGGGCCGCAAACGCTGTTCAGCCTTAAGCCGATGATCGGCAGTAAAATCGGTACGGCGGCCGAAGCTGCGGCATTTGGGGATATCGTGATGATTGCTGTGCCGCTGACGGCTATCGGGCAACTGCCGGTGGCGGAGATTGCCGGTAAACCGGTGATCGACGCGGTGAATTATTATCCTGAGCGCGACGGGCAGGTAGCTGAACTTGATAGCCGGAGCACAACCACCAGTGAATACCTCGCCGGTTTTCTGCCGCAGTCGAAAATCACCAAAGCGTTTAATGCGATTCAGATGACCGATCTCGAAAACGAAGGCTTGCCGGCTGGCGATCCACAACGTCGCGCTTTGCCGCTGGCAGGTGATGATACCGAAACGAAAAACGCAGTCATTGCGCTGTATGACGCCTTTGGTTTTGACGCTGTAGATGCAGGCGCTCTTTCCGAAGGCTGGCGCTTTGAGCGCGGAATGCCGACGTATTGTGTGCGAATGACAGACAGTGAATTAAGGGCGGCGCTGGAAGGGGCGGTAAGGCCACAATAGTTCTTACGGTGTAAGAAGACGCAGAGTTATGCGTCGCCTATGGTGCCGACGGGGTTATCCTCTCCAATCATGGGGGGCGTCAGCTTGAATATAACCTGGCACCGATTGAGACCCTGCCTGACGTCGCCAGCCGGATTGAGCAACCGATCCTGGTTGATAGCGGATTCCGTCGCGGATCAGACATCGTCAAGGCACTGTGTCTTGGCGCAGAGATGGCGTTATTGGGCAGGGCGACACTTTATGGGCTGGCAGCGCGCGGGCAGCACGGGGTTGACGATGTCATAAGACTGCTTAAAGAGGATATCGATCGCACTCTCGCTCAGATTGGCTGCACGTCAGTCGAGGATCTGTCACCCGCGTATCTCCGCCAGTCTGGCTGATGCGGGTGATGCCGGCCGCTCCGACGGCAGAATGGCATTGAGGCGCGCTGGACGCGCCCAATAATTGGGCTGGGCCGACCAAATAATGGCAATCCTTCGCCATTTAATGATCAATCCGGGCGATGCGCGGTCTCTTTGGCTTTCCATAAAGCAAACAGCGTAATCGCCAGCGCCAGGCAGACGTACAGGGAAACCCACAGCGTGCTACCCATCTCCTTGAATAACGTGGTGATGATCAGTGGCGCAAAACCGCCGCCGATAATGCCCGCCAACGTGTATGCCAGTGAGGAGCCCGCGTACCGCACGTGGTCAGGGAACTGCTCAGTGACAAACGCCGCCTGCGGGCCGTACATCATCGCGTGTATCAGCAATCCGCCAATGACTGCCAGCACGATCAGTACCGGTTGCGTGCTATCTAGCAACACAAAGAACAGAAACGACCAGACCATCGCCAGCAGCGCACCAGTGATGTACACCGGGCGTCGTCCCCACTTGTCTGAAAGCGCGCCAAACATTGGCACCGTAATCGCGTTACCTATCGCGCCCAGCATCGTTGCCATTAACGCCAACGGGCGCGGCAATTGCAGTACGGTCGTGACATAGGTCAGCGTAAACACCACCACCAGCGCGTAAAGCACATCCGAGCCAATACGTGAGCCACCCGCGATCAACAACTGCTTCGGGTAGTTGACGAACACCTCTTTCAACGGCGTGTGCGTGGTTTTCTCCTGGGCCTGCATCGCGACAAAGGTCGGTGTCTCTTCTACACCACGGCGCAGCCACAGGCCAAAGATCACCAGTAACAGGCTGAGCAAGAAGGGAATGCGCCAGCCCCATGCCTGAAACTGATCCGCGCTCATCATCACCGTGACCAGCGTAATAAAGCCGGTACCAATCAGCGTGCCGCAGGAGGGGCCGACCTGTGCAAACGAGGCATTACGCCCGCGTTTATTGGCATCACCATGTTCCATCGATAACAACACGGCTCCTGCCCACTCACCGCCCAGCGCAATGCCCTGCACAAAACGCAGTGCGACTAACAGAATCGGGCTCCAGATGCCCCATACCGCATAGCCGGGCAGCAGGCCCATTAACGCCGTGGTCACGCCCATGATGACCAGCGTGATGATCAACACGGCTTTACGCCCCGCCACATCACCAAGGTGCCCGAACACGAAACCACCCAGCGGACGTGAGATGTAGCCGACCGCATAGGTCGAGAACGCCAGAATGGTGCCAACCAGCGGGTCAAAACTGGGGAAAAACACATGGTTGAACACCAACGCGGCCATGATGTTGTAAACGGTAAAGTCGTACCACTCCAGCGCGGTGCCAATCGAACTGGCGGCCGCCAGACGCCCGGTTTGTGACTTGGTGCGCTCAGCGCGCACCGTCTGTTGCAGAGAAGGGGTATCAGCCATGTGCCAACTCCTGTTTCGTTAACTGCCAGTTGAGAGCGTAACGTTGGATGTCTCCTGCAAAAGCCTGTGCCGCGTCGGCGGCAAGGCGATCGCAACAGGGCGCATCGCTGCAATGAATCAACAGCATCGGCTGCATGGTGCGGTGCTGCTGGCTCTCCTTCGGTAATGGCGAACTCAAGTTGCCATCAGGCAGCAGCACGCTGGAGGCGATGTAGCCCGGCGTCTGGCTTATCTGCTGTTGCCAGGCGCTTAACGCATTGGCATCGATCGCTTGCAGTGTCAGCACCGCCAACTGGTTGCCCGTGCCCTTGCCATGCTTATGCACTATTGCGCTCACCCGGCGCATTGGGTTCACCATTTTTTGCAGATTCTTCACCGACCACGCCGTCTGGCGCGTGAAGGCGGCGTGATAATCGGCGCTGGTAAAGGCTTCCAGCGAGTCGGTTTCATACAAACCAAGATATTTACGCTCGGCGTTTACTGCCTGATACCGTGTCCCGCTCAAAAATCCCTTGATCGCTACGCGCTCCTCTACGTGTTCATGGTCATACCATTGGTTAAAGTCTGCTTCATCTTCAGCGCCAACGTTGGTGGCGACAAACAACATGCCGTGGGGTTGAGTCATTATCGGGATCTCCAGTTAAGGGCAGTTTCCACGGCCAGCGCCCAGCTGATTAAGCGGGCGTCATCACCATGAATCGAAGCAAGGCTCAGGCCAACCGGTGCACTGCCGGGTTGGTGGCAGGGTAAAGAGAGGGCACAACCGTCCAGCATGTTGATAATGCTGGGGTTACGTAGCATCAACGCGTTAACCTCCATGTAGCGCTGTGCATCATTGAGTGACGCAATGGTCGGTGCGATAAGAGGAACGGTGGGCATGATGAGCGCATTAACATCGCCCAATGCCGCGTTGATGCGTTTCTGCCAGGCGCTGCGCTGCTGGTAAAGCTCAGCCGCATCCTGCTCGGTGAGAGGGCTGCCGCGCTGGACGCGCGCCAACACATGGGGATCGTACGCATCAGGTTGTGCTTGGGCGGTGTTTTTATGCCACTGCCAGGCTTCATACGCCGTGATGCCGCCTCGCGCATTCATGGCGTTCAGCGCATCCAGCTCAGGCAAAGCGATGTCGATAATCGTAGCGCCAGCCTGCCTCAGGATAGTGATGGCACGCTGCCAGGCCTGCGCCACATGCTGATCCAGCCCCTCCAGCACACGCGTTTGCGGCACGGCAAAACGCGCGTCATGCAGGTCAAGCGACTGTAGCGCCAGTGGCTGGTCGGCAATGATGCTATCCAGCAACCAGCAACTGCGCACGTCATCAGCGATGACGCCAATGCTGTCGAGTGAAGTTGACAGCGGCAAGGTGCCGGTTTGGTTGATGCGCTTAGCCGTGGGTTTGAAACCGGTCAGGCCACACAGTGCGGCAGGAATGCGCACCGAACCGCCGGTATCGGTGCCCACCGCGCCAAGGCACATGCCCTCAGCCACCGCAACGGCGGCGCCAGAGGAGGAGCCGCCCGGAATGCGCTGCTGATCGCGCTGCCACGGATTGACTGGCGTGCCGTAATGGGGGTTGATACCCAAGCCTGAGAAAGCGAACTCCGTCATATTGGTTTTGCCGACGATGGCGGCACCCGCGTGCAGCAGCTTATCGACGACGCTGGCATTGGCGGCCGCAACCGGCGCATCAGCCAGCAAACGTGAACCGGCCGTTGTCGCCTCGCCTTTGACATCGAACAGATCCTTGATGCTGATCGGCAATCCATCGATTGCGCTTAACGCCTGCTTCGCTTGCCAGCGGGCCTTGGCCGGGCTGCCCGAGGCGGTGTAGCGTTGGGTGAACACCAATGCGCCCTGTTGTTCAGGATCGTGCGCGGCCTGCAACGCGGCTTCAGTGAAGGCGTCGGGCGTGGCATCACCGCTCTGCAACTGTTGGCTTGCTTGCCAGAGTGTGGTCATCGGCACTCTCCTTATGCCACCACCGGCAGTGCGCCGGTGCTATAAGCGTGTTCCAGCGTGCGGTTGAGCACCGGATCATGTAGCGCCATACGGAATTCGCTGGATGGGCGGATACCGCCAATTGCGCCCAGCGTGCCGCAGGACATTGCAACGCCCTCTTCCGCTACGCCGCCGTTGAGATAGCGTGCGAGCAAATCCTGTGGTGTTAGCAGTGATGCCAGCGTGCCCTGCTGATAAACCACCCATTCGCCCTGTTCTTTGATCCATGATGTAAGTTCAAGCGCATCCCAATGTGCGGCGACGTCACTCATGCGCCACGCAGTGCTGGCGACCGGCTTGATACACGCCTGCTTGGAGAGCGCGACACTGAAGGTTTCCAGATGGCGGTCGGTGTGATCCGACGTGAGGGAAACCCACAACTCGCCGCGGTATGAGAAGACAAACGGTTCGGCTTCGCCGGAGGTCTGCTCGCCAACCACTTCAAGTTGCGCTTGCTGGCTGAGCTGGTTGGTCGCGACGCGGTAAAAGAGCGGCACTGCACCGGGAGCGGGCACGCCGAGTGCCTCCAACTCCCTGATATGGTGCAGCACCGCCTCCATATCGCGGCCGGCCCAACCGGCAATAATGAAATGCGTAACGTTGACGTTCAGGGTGGTCGCGGCTTTGTCGCCGGTTATGAACTGCAAGTGCATGAGAAAACCTCCGATTGAAAAATTACAGTGAAATTTCACACTAATTTCAACTAAGCGATTTTCATGCCAGATTTTTGTGTACTATGTCTTCAGGGCAACAAACAGGATGGTGGTGATGAGTGAATCTATGGCGGCAAAGGTAAAATCAGGCAGTGTTGATAAGGCCCTCTCCCTCAATGAGCAAGCCTATCTGGCCTTCAGGCATAGGTTAATTACGCTGCGCTACAAACCCGGCGAGTACCTGAACACCGCGCAGGTGATGGATGATTTAGAGATCGGCCGTACGCCGGTGAATCAGGCGGTTCATCGCCTCGCGACCGAAGGTCTGCTGCAAATTATTCCGCGCAAGGGGGTCATGGTGGCACCCTTATCGATTGATGATGCGCTGGAGTTAATTGAGGTGCGGCTGGTCAATGAAACCCTCTGTGTTGAGCTGGCCAGCCAGAAGGTGGGGGAAGCACAGCTTCAACACCTGCGATACCTTAATCAGCAAATTGCCGAGGCAAGCCAGTTACGCAGCCGCGAGCAGATGATGCTGCTGGACCGCGAATTCCATCAGGCGTTGGCCGAGATTGCGGGCAATCGTCGTCTGGTCGATATCCTTAGCGTGATCCATGCGCAAGCACAGCGCTTTTGGGCCACTACCCTTTCCAACGTGGCACATATGGATGAAGTGATCGCCGAACATAATGAAATCATTGCCGCGCTGGCATCTGGCGATACGCAGCGCGCCGCCGAAGCCGCGCGGGCGCATATCTTCTCATTCAAGCGCGCCCTGCTCTCCGCATAACACCCACTGCGCCAGCATCTGGCAGAGGCGTAGCCCCTGCCAAAATGCGATAAGACCGCCACGTTGGGCGAGAAGCCCGATCCGCACTCTTCAGCTCCCCGGCATTTCCGCTGCCTTAACTCATTGAGCCACTATACTGACTAGTGCAGTTGCAATGTGCATACGAGGCTGCGCAGAGTGAATTACCTGCCCCCAGCCTCCCCATGACCATCAGGAGAGCAAAATGCAAAAAAGTAAAACCTTGAAAGGGCTGCTTGCCGCATCGGCAGTCGTGGCGATGTTCAGTGCTGTCGGCGTGCAAGCCCAGGCGCCAGCAAGCGCCGCGCAGGGCAGTGCCGCCAGCCAGGCCGCGTCGGGCGCCACACTCAGCGCCGGTGATGAAAAAGCGATAAAGGATATGGCGCAGGCCAATATCAACGAGATCGCCGCCGCCAAGATCGCGCTGAGTAAAGCCCAAAGCAGCAACGTCAAAGCATTCGCTCAGAAGATGATCGAAGACCACGGCAGTGCCTTGACCAAGGTACAGACGGTCGCCCAGCAAAAAGGCGTAGCACTGCCGACGGAGCCGGACGCGAAACACAAGGCCATGGCCACCAAACTTGAAGAGCAGAGCGGCAGCGAATTTGACAAGATGTATATGGAAAATGCCGGCACCAAAGACCACAAGATGGTGCTGTCGGAGTTGCAGAGTGACGCCAAAAATATCACAGACCCGGATGTGAAGGCACTGGCCGAGGCGCACACGCCGGTGGTTGAACAGCACCTGAAGTCCGCCCAAGAGATGTCGATGTAACCCAAGTCAGCGAACAGGTGGTTCGATGGGCATACGCGCCTGCGACATGGGCTGCCCTTGGTTAAACGTGTTGCAGAAAATCACGACAAGAGTGTCATTGTTGTCAGGGTGAAGCATCGGGACGGCCCTAAAGGTAAAAGTGCCGACCAATGCTCGCTCCTGTGCCGTCGCAAATTGGCACTCACTCTACGCTGCGATGTGAGGCCTCGCCTCAGCAGACAAAGCGTCATTCATTACATTAGGGGCGGAAAACCCTTAGCTCGGCGGCACGCGCGGGCGAAGCGGCTGCCATGTCGTCCAGCAACCAGCGTGATTCTTCCGGGCCAAATGCTCCCGTCTGCCGAACCAGCTCTGTCCGGCTAAATCCCCATAGAAAAGCAGCCCGCATGAGGGAGGGCATACGTGACAGCATCGCGATCATGTTCGGTCTGAAAGGGTGCCCGAGACTTTTCACCAGCGCAAAGCCAATGCCCCAGACTTTCTCCAATTTCCGCGCCTCGCGCCATGTCAGTCCGTAATTTCGGTTCCAGGTGCTAAGCGCGGCGAGAAAAAACGGTACGGCCAGCGCCACATGGCTGCGCAGAAAGGCGTCCATATCGCTTTCATATTCAGCCGGCAGACCTGCGTCTTTGAAAAGGCTGACCAGCGCATGATCCGTTAGCGTACTGACCATACCGGGGCCATCGGCCCGAAAACTCAACCGGTGATCATGCAGGGAAGCCGCCATATTCGGAAACCCGAACGCGAAACGCGCCACCCCTACCCCTGCCCGGTAAGGCTCACAGCCACGGAACGTGTTAAACATGAACAGAACCTGCTTCGCCGAACATGTTGATAGATCCGCCAAAAGGGGCTGAATCTGATGTTCTGGCACCGTGACGATGACCAGATCATACACAATGTCCGTTAAAAGCGATGAAACCGCCTTCACCGGCGCACAGTCACCCTGTGTGGTCATCAGGGTGCCATGACGCCTTAGATGATCGAAACGGGCACCCCGCGCCACCAGAGTGACATCATGTCCGGCCTTGCTCAGAGAAAAGGCTATTGCGCTGCCAATGCGGCCTGCGCCTATCAGTGAAATTTTCATGGCGGTGAGTTTAACGGGCGCTGTAGTATCCGGATATGCACATTAAAGGTAATTGAATTCCCGAATATGGAAAGACTCTCTTGGGACGATCTGCGTATCCTGCTCGCGATACACCGGCATGGAAGCTTGCTGGCCACCGGAAAAGCGCTACGCATCTCAACATCCACCACCGCCCGGCGTCTTGATGCACTGGAAGCAGCCGCAGGCAGGCAGTTGGTTCACCGCCACCAGTCCGGAACCACCCTAAATCAGGAGGCACTCCGGTTGGTTCAGCTAGCGGAGCGCTTTGAGTCCAGCCTTGCCGCGCTGGAGCGTGACCAGACTGAAATGGCTGGCACTATCCGTCTCAGCGCACCGGGAGGGTTGGTGCCGACGCTGGCTCGTGCACTGCTGCCTTTTCAGCGGGAGCACCCCCGGATCTGCATAGAACTCATTGGGGAGAGCCGGACGGCTGACGTCGCTGCGCGCGAGGCTGACATGGCGGTTCGACTGGTGCGTTCAGACTCAAACGTGCTGGTTGAGCATTTACTGGGCGAATTGCAGTTTGGTTTGTTCGGATGCCCGGAATATCTCAACCGCTACCTGCCGTCACGACGCCTCAGTGCGGAGACAGTGTCTGGGCTAACGTTTGTCGGTCTGGAAGAGAAGTGGAAGCATCTGCCGCACGAACAGTGGCTCAGGACGCTGGGAGCCACACGTTTTGTCTTTCGGTCGGACTCTGTTGAAACCTTGATTGACGCAGCGCGATCGGGAGCTGGCCTTGGTGCCTTTGCGCGCGCCGATCCGCGTATGGCAGATCTCATGCCGGTTGAAACGGCCATTACAGCGCCCTCCCAGTCCTGTTATCTGGTCTGGCACGGAGAGCTGCGCGGCCAGCCCCATATCCGGGCCGCGGTGGCCGCCGTCAGGGCTTATTTCGCCGACCATCTCTGAGCCAGCAGTAACCGATAATTCGCCAATAGAAACATCATCCTGCATTTGAGCGACTAGTCGGTAAATCTCTATCCCTTCAATTGACCAACTAGTCGCTCAAATGATAGCGTGCAGCTTTCGGGGTCTCCCGCTTCTTTGAGATGAAATCAAAATGACCGAGTGCAAAGCGTTTTTATCGATGCAAACCGAAGCGTTAAACCAAAGCCTGTCGCTGGCCGTTGAGGAAGGCGTGGCACCTGGCGTGGTCGCCATGGCGGCCACACCAGAGGGCGTGATTTATGAGGGTGCCGCGGGCCTCACCGGGCTGGGCAGCCCCTCGCCGATGACGCCCGATACCATTTTTTGGGTGCTTTCCATGACGAAAGCCGTGACGGCGGTTGCCTGTATGCAGCTTGTTGAGCAGGGCAAGCTGCACGTTGACCAGCTGGCGGCGGATTTTCTGCCGGAACTGGCGGCACCGCAGGTGCTGGAAGGATTCTCTCCAGACGGCACCCCCCTACTGCGCCCGGCAAAACGGCCAATCACAGTGCGCCACCTGCTTACCCATACCTCTGGCTATACCTATTCACTCTGGAGTAAAACCCTGGCCCGCTATGAAGAGGTGACGGGCACGCCCGCTGTCTTCTCCGGGCAAAAAGCGGCGTTAGGCGTGCCGCTGGAATTTGACCCCGGTGAGCGCTGGCAATATGGGATGTCGATCGAATGGGTGGGCATGCTGGTTGAAGCCGTCAGCGGGCAGGGGCTGGAAGAGTACTTCCGCGACAACATCTTTTTGCCGCTGGGTATGCATGATACCGGGTTCATGATCAGTGATGAGCAGCGTGCCCGCACCGCGACGGCGGCCCAGAGGGAAGCAGATGGCTCCTTAACCTCCGCGCCCTATGAATCCCCACAGCAGACCGATTTTTCACTGGCTGGCACCGGCCTGTTCAGCACGCCGCGTAACTATATGGCTTTCCTGCAAATGCTGCTTAATGGTGGCAGTTTTAATGGGGCTAGCATCTTGGCACCTGAGACCGTTGCCTCAATGTTGAGCAATCAGATGGGTGAACTGGATGTTGCTGAGATGGTGAGCCATTACCCCTCCCGCTCCAACAATTTTGACCTTTTCCCCGATATGCCGCACAAGTGGGGGTTTTCATTCGACATCAATACACAGCCCGGCCCTTATGGGCGCAGTGCAGGCAGTGCTGCCTGGGCAGGTGCGCTCAACACCCACTACTGGATCGACCCGGTCACCAAGGTGGCGGGCGCGCTGTTCACCCAAGTCTGGCCGTTTTACGATGAGCGGATCATGGCGCTATTCAATGGGTTTGAGCAGACGCTGTATCAGGGCGTTCAGAAAAACTGAACCGCCATACTTTTTGACAGGAAATGTTAGATGCCTAGATCACCAAAGCGTGAAAAATTGCTGGAAGCGACCAAAGAGCTTCTCTGGGAAGTGGGGTTCGAGTCCATGTCGCCGCGCGACATTCAGGAGCGCAGCGCGGCCAGACCCGGCAGCCTTTATCACCATTTTCCATCGAAACTTGCCCTCGCTGGCGAGGCCATGAATGAGATTGCGGAAAGTGATATAGCCCGCATCAATGCCTTTTTTGAGGAAGACGGCCCACCGCTTGAAATCGTACAGCGCTATCTGCAGCTTAAACGGGACAGTGTGCGCGGCTGCCGTTTTGGGCGGCTGGTCAATGAAGCTTCGATTGAGCACGATGAGTTACGCGGCCCGGTTAAGGCCTTTTTTGACGCGATACACACCCATTTGACGCGAAAACTCATGCAGGCCAAGGATGAAGGCGCATTGCCAGAACAGGTCAACCCGGAGCATCTGGCGGTTTCGCTGCTGGCCCTGATACAGGGGGGTGCCGTACTTGCACGCGCCTACCAGGATGAAGAGCGCTATGTGAAAGCCATCGACGGGGCGATCGCTTTGCTGAATGCCTCCCTCCGTCAAGCGAAGTGACACACAAAGACCCCGCCAAAAGGCTCGCCGTTTTCCAAGAGGGCTGAATTCAGGCGAGCCATGCACTTTCTCAACGATTAGTCAGATGCAGGGGGGAGCGTGAGCAATCTGTGCCCTCTCCAGAGCGGCGATGTGAAGCAAATTCATTCAACTCCCCTGCCCGCCTGCCGATAACCAACCTGTATACAATAATCACAATGAAAGGTTTACATGTTTTCCACTATTACATCAGGAATTTTGTCACGCCTTGCGTGGCAGAAAAAAACGCATTCAATGGCGACGCTGAGTTCGTTGAATGATTCCATTGCCATGATTGAGTTCACACCCGATGGCACCATCATTACCGCCAACCCGCTGTTTTTGGACTGCATGGACTATCAGGCCAGTGAGGTGATCGGCCAGCATCACAGCATGTTCTGCCCGCCCGATCTGGTGCACTCGGCGCAGTACCGCGATTTTTGGCAGCGGCTGCGGCGCGGTGAAAAATTCAGCGATAAGTTTATGCGGCTGGCAAAGCACAGCCGCCCGGTCTGGCTGGAGGCCAACTATGTGCCGGTGCCGGATCGTCATGGTCGCGTGATCAAAATCGTCAAGCTGGCGACCGACATCACTGCCAGCATCATTGATGCGCAGGAACAGCGCGCCATGACCGCGGCCATTGAGCGTTCGATGGCGGTCATCGCCTTTAACCTGAAGGGCGAAGTGCTGACCGCCAATGATAACTTCCTGAAGACCATGGGCTATCAGGCCAAAGAGATTGAGGGAGTGCACCACAGCCTGTTCTGTTCCGAGGCGCTGCGCACCAGCCCGGAGTACCGGACGTTCTGGCAAAAGCTCAACCGGGGCGAGTTTATCTCTGGCCAGTTCTCGCGCGTAGACAAGCAGGGGCGCACCATCTGGCTGCGCGCCACCTACAACCCGGTATTCGACAATAAGGGTGCGCTCTATAAAGTGGTGAAGTTCGCCACCAACGTCACCGCGCAGGTGGAGAAGAACAAGATGGAGCGGGACGCCGCCCAGCAGGCGTACCATACCGCGTTGCAGACCAACGAGAGCACGCGCCTTGGCGCGAACGTGATTGAAAACAGCGTGCAGAACATCAATGCGCTGGCTGGCGAACTGAATGGCATCTCCGGCGACATCTCCGATCTGAGCGACTCCTCGGAGCGCATTGGCAGCCTGGTGGAGAGCATCCGTAGCATCGCCAGCCACACCAACCTGATTGCCATCAACGCGGCGATTGAGGCGGCGCGTGCCGGAGCACAGGGACGCAGCTTCGCGGTGGTGGCGAATGAGGTGCGGACGCTGGCCGCCAACATCAACCGCTCCACCAGCGAAATTGAAAACATGGTGCAGCAGAACCACCTGCTGGCAGCGAAAGCGCTGAAGGGGATTGAATCTAACCTCAAGCGCGCCGATCAGGGGGTCGATCTGGCCCATCAGGCGGGCGGGGTGATCAGCGAAATCCAGCAAAGCTCTGAACAGGTGGTACGTGCCATCAGCAACGTCACCAATGCCCTCGAGCAGGAGTAAAAAGAAGCCGGCAATTGCCGGCTTTTTTGTACCCATTTCAGTCTATGCAGTGAATTTAGGCGTCGCTATTGCCACGCCCGCACGTTCACCGGGCGCGGTAGTCCCAGCGCAATGAACAGGCCAAGCACCATGCCGGCCGCCGCCAGATAGAAGGCGTGCTGGGCAACCAGCGCGAAACTGTGCGTCGCACCGTTGGCGCAGGCGATCAGGAGCGCGATGCCAATGGCGTTACCGACATTCAGGGTGGTGGAGGCCATGCCCGAGGCGACGCCCTGCTCCTGCGGGGTGACACCGGCGGAGGCCGCGATCCACATGGCCGTCCAGACAATGCCCTGCCCGACGCCCGAGATGATCAACCCCGGCACGATGGACGCATAGCCCATGCCAGCCAGCGCCGCCAATGCCAAACCCAGCGTGCCGGCAATGCCGGTGATGAAGCCCACGGCGAGGGCGGTGCGCACCGGCAGGCGGTTCGCCAGTCGCGCCCCACACTGCGTGCCAGCGAAAATCGCCAGCGAAGGCACGATAAACGCCAGCCCGGTCTGCAAGGCGCTGTAACCCCATACTTGCTGGAACAGCAGCGTCAGGAAGTAGGGCAGCGCGCCAAAGGTGCCCATGTAGACGAAGGTGATGAGCATGGCGATCACCAGATGGCGATTGGCGAACAGGCGTACCGGCATCAGCGGGTCATGGCTGCGGCGCTCGGCCACCACAAAGGCCAGCAGGGAAAAGGCCGCCAGCAGCAGCGCTGACAGAATCGGCGCGGAGCCAAAGCCCTCCTCCGGCCCCTGTACCAGCGCGTAGACCAGCAGGGTCGCGCCGACAGTGACGGTCAGCGCGCCAGCAAGGTCGAAGTGGCGGCGCACAGTGGGCAGTATATCTTTTGGCAGCACCACGCAGGCCGCCGCCATCGCCAGTGCGGCCAGCACCACGTTGACGTAGAAGACCGCCGGCCAGCCCCAGAGGCTGGTCAGCAGGCCGCCCGCCAGTGAGCCTAACGTCAGGCCGCTGGCCCCTGCCCCGCCCCAGATCGCCAGCGCCCGGTTGCGCGGCGGCCCTTCGGCAAACAGCCGGTTGATCAGTGACAGCGTGGCCGGGAACAGCAACGCCGCGCCGATGCCCTGCACCGCCCGCGCCACGACGATCACCATCGGGTTCCAGGCCAGCCCGCCCATCAGCGAGGAGAGCGCATAGATCGCCAATGCCACCATAAACATGCGGCGCTGCCCCAGCAGATCCGCCGCCCTGCCGCCCAGCAGCAGGAAACCGCCACAGCAGACGGTGTAGGCACTCACCACCCATTGCAGGGTCTGCCCGGAGAACCCTAGCCCCGCGCCGATCTCCGGCAGGGAGACAAAAACGATATTGATGTCCAGCGAGTAGATGAGCTGGGCGAAGGCCAGCAGCGCCAGGCTTCCCGTGCGGTTGGCAGCTAGCAAGGGCGAAGGAACAGTCATGAGGCAGATCTCCATATGCGGTTAAAGGACTACGGTACGAATACATTCGTACTATCAATGTACGTATATACTCGAACAATAGTCAATGGAGGAATTTTAAAGTAGATTACGTGGAGCGTGTCGAGTCCCTGGAGCCATTGATGATTGTGAACCACCCTGAGCGTGACCAGATCCGTCTGGAGAATGTGCTGACCGCGCTGGGCAACCCCCTGCGCCTGACCGTGGTGCGGGTGCTGGCCGGCGGCGGCGAACACCCATGCAGCGCCGTACTGAGCGGCATCCCAAAATCGACCCTTACCCACCACTGGCGCGTGTTGCGTGACAGCGGGGTGATCTGGCAGCGGCCCTATGGCCGGGAGAACTTGTTGTCACTGCGGCGGGAGGATCTGGACGCGCGTTTCCCCGGCTTGCTGGATGCGCTGTTGAATGCGGTTCAGGAAGATGCCCTGACACAGGCGGTCACCACCCAGAACCTGCCGCCACGTCAGGGCGCGTAACTACCCGCCGGGGCGCGGGGTTGGGTAATCCTCATCAATGCGCAGTGGCGCGGCGTAGGGGCTGTCCCATAACTGTTGGTAGAGCGCATCAAGCCGCCGCGCCATCGTTGCGTCATTCAAGACCAATTCCAGATTGCGCGAGTTGTCAAAATAGCCGCCGCTCCAGTTGCTGGTGCCAACCCAAGCCAGCTCGCCATCAATGGTCATGATTTTGCTGTGCACCACGCGGGCAAAAGGGATGAAACCGGCCTCAGCGGACGGCAGCGTCACCACTTTTATTGTCACGCCGGGCACCAGCGCCAGACTCTTCAGCCACGCAATTTCCGGCTTTTTGGTACCCCACGCCGAGACCATCAGCGCCACCGGCACGCCGCGCGCCGCCGCCGCGCGCAAGGCGCTATCAACCACGCCATAAAAGGGGCGCGATCGCTTTTCGCCATAGGCCAGCGGTGCGTACTCCATCACCTGCACCCGGATGCGGCGGCAGGCGGAGTCCAGCAGGCGCGGCAGTATCTCCTGGGCGTCTGCCACGCCGCGCGGGTTCCAGTCACGCGGGCTGGCTACCAGATAGTTACCCTGCCGCACGTCGCCTCGTGGGCCATGCCCTACATGCCGTGGCACCGTCTGGCCAGCCACCAGCCGCGCCTGCGCGCGCCAATCCTGCTCGAAGATGGCCGCCACCTGGGCCACCACCTCACCCCCGGTGATCAACAGGCCAGTCTCCTGAATATGCTCCAGCGCGCGCCAGTCAAGATTTTGGCTGCCGACAAATGCCTGCTGCCGATCCACCACCAGATACTTGGCATGGAGAATGCCGCCCGCCAATCGGCTAAAGGGAATCACTCGGAACGCCAGCCCCGGCATCGCCTGCAACTGCGCCAGCGTCTCCGGGGTGCTGAGTCCCACCCCCTTCTCATCGATCAAAAAGCGAATCTTTACGCCACGCGCTGCCGCACCTTCCAGCGCCGCCAGTACCGCGTCCAGCCGTGAGCCGGATTGCCCGGCCACATAAAACTGCGCGATGTCGATGCGCTGCCGCGCGCGGGCGAACATCTCGCACCACACCTCCGCGCTATTGCGCAGATCTGCCGCATGAAGCGTTGTCTCAACGGGTGCGTCATACACCAGCTCAAAACCGGAAGCCGCTGGCGTACCACGCACCCTCTGCCTCAGGCGGTGAAACAGGCGGGCCAATGGGGTGTCAGGCATGGGTCAAAACCTTTTCATGTAAATGCATCCATCCAAGCCCATATGGCGCCCAACATGGCGCACTGTTGAAACACTCCATTTTTAAGCCTCGAATGAGTGGTGGCCGATAAGCCATCGACTGTTTTGACAGGATACGGGGAGAAACAGCGCGATGCCGATAAATTTTCACGCTAAGAATAGTCCGTAAAAGCCGCCATGCTGCGATGATTCAGGTTGGCTGCCTGACGGGGTTTTCTCGCGTTTTTGACAGGCGGAGCCTTTTCGCATCACAGGCTTTTATGCTGTTCCCACGCAGATAAATGACATAAGAAAGGTATCTAAATGGCATCACAAAGGCACATTTATAGTACCAAAAATACATCACCAAGGCACCAATAGAGCATCATTTTGATTCCGCACTTTTCTGGTGTTTGCTCATCTTTTTTCACCCTGTGAGGGGGCGCGTCTTTACGATTCCTTAAGCTGTGCGGCATATACAGTCCCTGATGGAGCGACTATTTTTGTAGAGGGCGCATATATTCAGAACACTATTCCAAAAATGGCATCTCCCCGTGCCTGTCCTAATGCCCACTCTCTCCTGTTGACGTAATTGAACGGCACACAGCACCGGATTTCCCGCTCAGTAAACCAGAAGTTGTTAGCCATTTATGGGGCAGCCTTGTGATTGCCAAAAGGGGCAGTCGATGGTGTCTGCATTGTTGGATCACTGATTACGTGAGAGCTACCATGTTCTATCGACGTTTAGAGAGATTGATTGACGTTTTCCAGACCGCGCCCAGTGAAGCGCCGCCCAATAAAGTCCTGCCGTTCTATCTCTACTATCTGCGCCAGGTGTGGCCAAGTTTTATCGCGCTGCTGGTGGTCGGCCTCATTGGCGCATTGATAGAGGTGGTACTGTTCAACTACCTCAGCCGGATTATCAATATCGTCAACACCACCACCATGAGCGAGTTGTTTAGCGAGTATGGCGGCGAGCTGCTGTGGATGGCAGTGGTGGCAATGGTGATGCGCCCGCTCTGCGTCGGCCTGCATGATTTGTTGATTCACCAGACCATCAGCCCCGGCATGGGTAGCCTAATCTGTTGGCAGAACCATAACTATGTGATCAAACAGAGCGTCGATTTCTTCCAGCGCGACTTCTCCGGGCGCATCGCCCAGCGCATCATGCAGACCGGCAATGCCCTGCGTGACTCGGCGGTACAGGCCGTAGACGCCCTCTGGCAGGTGCTGATCTTTATCATCAGTTCGCTGGTGCTGTTCGCCTCCGCCGACTGGCGGTTGATGCTGCCGCTGATCGTCTGGCTGGTGTGCTACACCTTCACGCTCTACTACTTCATCCCACGCCTGAAGAGAACCGGCGTCCGCTCCTCTGATGCCTATTCGCGGCTGGTGGGCCGCATCGTGGACAGCTACACCAATATCACCACCCTGAAACTGTTTGCCCACACCTCGCTGGAGCAGCAGTACGTCCGTCAGGCGATTACCGACCAAACCCAGAAGGCGCAGCAGGCCGGGCGCACCATTACCACCATCGACACGCTGATTACGGTGCTGAACGGTATGCTGATTGTTGCCACCACCGGGCTGGCGCTCTGGCTCTGGACGCAATCGCTGCTCAGCGTGGGCGCGATTGCGTTGGCGGTTGGGTTGATGCTGCGGATTGTCAGCATGTCGGGCTGGCTAATGTGGGTCATCAATGGCGTGTTCGGCGGCATCGGCATGGTACAGGATGGGCTGGAGATGGTGGCGCAACCGATCCATGTCGCTGACCGCCCCCATGCCCCGGCGCTCACCATCCCGCGTGGCGAGATCCGCTTTGAAGCTATCCACTTCCATTACGACAGCTACAACTCCGTGGTGCAGAACTTCAATATGACTATCCATCCCGGCGAGAAGATTGGCCTGATTGGCCCCTCCGGTGCCGGTAAATCCACGTTGGTGAATTTGCTATTGCGCTTCTACGACGTCAAGAGCGGCCAGATCCTGATTGATGGGCAGAACATCGCCGACGTCAGCCAGGAGAGCCTGCGCGCACAGATTGGCGTCATCTCCCAGGACACCTCGCTGCTAAACCGCTCGCTGCGTGAGAACCTGATGTACGGCAACCCCAACGCCTCGGATGCGGCCATCATGGAGGCGCTGCGCCAGGTGCAGGCTGACGAATTCATCACCCAACTCAGTGATAGCGAAGGGCGCACCGGGCTGGATGCGCATGTCGGCGAACGCGGTACGCGGCTCTCCGGCGGCCAGCGCCAGCGCATCGCCATTGCCCGCGTACTGCTGAAGGATGCGCCGATTCTGGTGATGGATGAGGCCACCTCCGCCCTCGACTCCGAAGTGGAGGCGGCGGTGCAGGAGAACCTGGAGCCGATCATGGCGGGCAAGACCGTCATTGCCATCGCGCACCGTCTCTCCACCATCGCCAAGATGGATCGGCTGATCGTGTTGAACCAAGGGCAGATTGTTGAGATGGGCACCCATCAGGAGTTAATGGCGCTCAACGGGCTATATAGCCGACTATGGCGACACCAGATCGCCGGTTTTGTCAGCGAATCCGCCTGATGTTAAAACAGCGCCCTTTATGTGCCTTAACAGCGCTTTAATGGTACTAAAAGGGCATTACTTTTATGCATTTAAGGTGCCGAATTGGCACCCTGATTTTATGGCTGACTAGCTGGCTACAGCGTCAATGGAATGCTGGCTCAATCAGCGGATCCGCCTGATGACAAAACAGTGCCCTTTATGTGCCCTAACAGCACCTTAGTGGTACTAAAAAGGCATTAATTTTACGCAACCAGGGTGCCGAATTGGCACCCTGATTTTATGGCTTTCGTGAATGATTTTTAATCTTGGTATTGATAATAGTGATTGACGACCCTCAGCAAGTAGGTAGACTGGTCTACCTACTCATTTGCTTTGGGGGGTTGCCATGAGCGACACGCTGCACGAGAAACCGGAGAGCGCCCGTGACCGCCTGCTGGGCGCGGCGCGGGTGCTGTTCTACAACGATGGCATAGCCGCCACCGGCATTGACGCCATTACCAAACGGGCTGGCGTCGCCAAAAAGAGCCTGTATAACAACTTCGCCTCCAAGGCGGAGCTGATTGCCACCTATCTGCAAATCCGCCATGAGGAGTGGCTGGCGCTCTACGCGCTGCGCCTGCAACAGGCCACCACGCCACAGGAGCGGGTACTGGCGGTGTTCCTCGCCTATGAGGATCATGCGGAGTATGCCTATGAGCGCGGATTCCGCGGCTGCGGGCTGCTGAACGCCGCCGCCGAACTGCCCGCCGGTGCGCCGGGGCGGCAGGCGGTGCGCATCCACAAGGAGGAGGTGGAAGCGATTCTCGCCGGGCATCTGGCCGAGATGCTGGCCGGGGACAGGGAGCGGGCCGCGCTGCTCGCCCGCCACTTTGCCTTTTTGCTGGAGGGTTCGATCTCCCGCGCCGGGCTGGAGGGCAACGGTGAGTGCGTGCGCCAGGCCAAAACCATGGCGCTCGCCATGATGGAGGCGCTGTGAACCCGACACCACAACAGCGCCTGCTGGGCGTCGCCGGGGTATTGGTCGCCTCCCTGCTGTGGGGCACCACCGGCACTGCCGCCACCTTTGCGCCAGACGTCAGCGCCGCCGCCATTGGCGCAGCGGCGATGGGGTTGGGCGGCCTGTTACAGGCGGCCATTGCCTTTCGTGGCATCGCACGCCAGCGCGCCCACCTGCGCCATTCATGGCAGATGTTGCTGATGGGCGCGCTGGCAGTGGCAATCTACCCGCTGGCCTTCTACGCCTCGATGCGCTATGCCGGCGTGACCATCGGCACCGTAGTGTCGATCGGCTCTGCCCCGCTGCTCTCGGCGCTGATTGAGTACCGGTTGGATGGGCTGCGCCTGACGCCGCGCTGGATGGTGGGTGCCGCCCTTGGCGTTGGTGGGCTGGTGCTGCTCTGTCTGGCGGAAGCGGCGGTACATACGGATGGCGGCTCCAGCGGGGTGATGGTCGGCATGGCGCTGGGGCTGGTGGCGGGCTTTACCTACGCCTTCTACTCATGGTCTGCGCGGCGGATGATGCAGCGCGGCATCGCCTCAGGTGCGGCAATGGGCGCCACCTTCGGCCTTGGCGGCCTGCTGCTGCTGCCGGTGTTGCTGGTGACCGGTGCACCGCTGCTGGCCTCCTGGGGCAACGCCGCGGTCGGCCTCTACATGGCCACGGTGCCGATGTTTGTTGGCTATCTCTGCTACGGTTACGGGCTGGCGCGCATCCCGGCCAGCACCGCCACCACCATCACCCTGCTGGAGCCGGTGATCGCCGCGCTGCTGGCGGTGGTGATCGTCGGTGAGCGGTTGCCAGCGCTCGGCTGGGGCGGCATCGCGCTGGTGGTCGCCAGCCTGCTGGTGATCACCGTGCCGCTCAAGCGCCGCGCCGCCCGCCGCGCGACTGCCTGACACCTAACGCGCTGGCGGGGCATCATGCCCCGTCAGCGCCCCTCCTCCCCACTCTCGCCAGAACGCATCGCCGCCAGCCGCTCACGCAGCGCCGCCAGCTCCAGCGGACGATCCACCAGATAGCCCTGCATCTCGTCGCAATCCAGCATCTTGAGTTTGTCCAACTGCGCCTGAGTCTCCACCCCCTCGGCGGTGATGCTCAGGGAGAACGCCTTGCCCAAGCCAATGATGTTCTCCACCACCGCGTTGGCGTTCTCATCATGGGGCATCGCGTCGATAAAGGATTTGTCCAGCTTGATGCCGTCGAACGGGAAGCTGCGCAGATAACTCAGGGAGGAGTAGCCGATGCCAAAATCATCAATCAGCAAGCGCACGCCGAGCGCCTTTAGCTCCTGCATCAGCGCCAGGCTCTGCTGCGGGTTGTGCAGCGTCACCCCTTCCGTCACCTCAATCTCCAGCCGCTCGGGCGACAGCCCGGCGGCCGCCAAGGCTGCCTTGACCCGCTCAATCAGCCCGCGTGAGCCAAACTCCACGGCAGAGATGTTCACCGAGATGGCGAGATCGCCCAGCGCCTGTGCCGCGTCCCGGCAGGCGGTGCGCAGTACCCATTCACTGATGGCGCTGATAAGCCCGGTCTCCTCCGCCAGCGGGATAAACTGGTCAGGCATAATCACCCCCAGCTGCGGGTGATCCCAGCGGATCAGCGCCTCGACGGCCGTAACGCGCCGCGAGTGCAGATCGTAGCGTGGCTGGTAGACCAGCCGGAACTGTTGCAGGCGGATGGCGTCCCGCAGGCTCTCCTCCAGCTCGCGGCGCTGCACGATCTGCTGCTCCATCTCTGGCGCGTAGAAGCGCCAGGTGTTGCGGCCGGCGTTTTTCGCCTCATAGAGGGCGATGTCCGAGAAGCGCAGCAGTTCGCCCGCGTCCACCGCGTCCTGTGGCGCGAGCGCGATGCCCATGCTGACGCCGATGAAGATCTCATTGCCGCTGACGATGAATGGCTTGCGTACCTCAGTCAAGATGCGCGCGCAGATTGCCTCAATCTCCTCGCGCCGCATGATGTCCGGCAGGATCAAGATGAACTCGTCACCGCCCTGCCGCGCCACCAGATCATACTCACGCAGGCAACTGCGCAGGCGCGCCGAAACCTCGTGCAGCACCGCATCGCCCGCCGGGTGGCCGAACAGGTCATTCACCGGCTTGAACTTGTCCAGATCCAGGCTGACCATCGCCAGCGGGTGCTCGTTATCTGGCAACGCCTGCAATTTTCCCTCCAGGAACTCGCGCATCCGCGTGCGGTTTGGCAGGCCGGTCAGCTCATCGTGCAGGGAGAGGTACTGCACCCGCGCCTGTGCCTCCACCTCCAGCGTGACGTCGGTGGCGGTGCCACGGTAGCCCGTCGCCCCACTCTCGGTAATCACCGGTTTCAGGGCGATGTGGCAGTAACGTGGGTGCCCCTGCGCGGAGAGGTAGCGGCAGTGCAGCAGGCGGCGGTGGCCGGTCTGCCCCGGCTCGGTGATCCAGTCGCCCAGCGACACGTTGTCCGCCTGCATGAACTCCGTCACTGGCTGGCCCAGCCACGCGGCGATGCGGTGGCCAGTGATGCTGGGGAAGCGCTCGGAGAGGTAGGTGAAGTTAAGCTGGGCGTCGGTCTCCCAGATCCAGTCGGTGGTGGCTTCCGCCACATCGCGGAAGCGGCGCTCGCTGGCGGTCAGCGCCTGCCGGTGCTGCTCCAGCAAGAAGTTGTTCTCATCGTAGAGGCGCGCCTTGTTGAGGGCGCTGCGCATCATAAAGACCGCGCTGAGGCCGGTTATCACCCCCAGCGCCAGCAGCAGCGGCAGGATGTAGCGCAATAGCTGGCGGCCCGGCTCCGCGCTGCGCCACGCCAGCGTCACCTCGCCACTGGGCAGTGGCACCCGCAACGTCCCCAGCCGGGGGCCATGCGCGGTGTCGCCCTGTGCCACCCTCACCTGCTGGATGCCATACTCGTTCCCCAGCGCCGCCAGCTTCTGTGGCCCCAGCACGTCCACAAACACCAGCAGCGACGGCGGCCCCGTCACCGGGCTGACATGCCCCCCATTGCCCGCCGAGAGGGTGGAGGCCGCCAGCAGCGCCAGATTGCCGTTCAGCAGGAACCGCGCGCTGGTGGAGGACTCACTTTCGTCCGGCTTCAGGCCAGCATGGATCAGCGGCAGCGGATCGCTGCCCAGCCACTGCGTCAGGCTCAGGGAGGAGAGTTTGCCCCGGATGACGCTATAGCGGGTGTGGCCCTGCCCATCGATCACAAACAGCCCTTCGTAACCGAAATCCGAGTACTGGGAGGCACCCAAATTCTCACGGCTGTAGGCCCAATCGGTATTCACCTCAACATGCAGGTTCTCATAGGCTTCGCTCCACCACGCGTTGTCATTGGTGTGGGTCACCAGCCGCTCCAGCCGGTTGTCGAGGGCTTTTTTCAGCAGCAGCGCACTCTGCGCGTCGGCCTGATCGTTAAGGTTGTTGGCAATGCTGACCAGCGCGCCAATGGCGATGGCGAACAGCAACGCCAGCAGCGCCATCATCCAGCGCAGGGTGCGCCGGATAAAAGTGGTGGTGGTGTGATGGTCGCCGTCAGGCGCCAGAAAACGCTTCACAGAGATGTTTTTCTTCATTCACTCTTACCAAATCAGGTTTCGGATGGGTGCGAACAGCGGAGAGGCCGCGCGGCGGCTGGCCCCCTTCCGGCCAACTGCAAGGCGGGCCGCTCTGTTATCGGCACAGCGGGCGAAAGCCTGAAGGCTCAACGGATTAAGCTAAGTATAGTGAATGGCGGGCGGGCAGGGCCTGCCAGCGGCAGGCCCGTCAGGATCAGGGTTTCCAGCGGCGCAGGGAGGTGTCGGTTTCATAAGGCAGTGGTGAGGGCAAAGAGATCAGCTCAATCACACTGCCCCAGGGCGTCTGCCCGTAGCAGAAGAGGTTACCCTCGCCGCGCTCGGTCGGGAACATCAGCGGCTGCGGCGCGGTAAACATCTGCCCGCCCGCCGCCTCGAAACGGCTGACCGCCGCTGCCATGTCATCGACATAGACGGCGAAGTGTTGTAGCCCGTAGTCGCTGGGGCGTACCGGGTCACGCTGCTGGGGGCCAGCCATCTCAAACAGCTCCAGGCCCGGCCCGTGCTGGAGCGCCAGCATCCGCACCGCCTTGATGCGGGTGCCGGGCATCAGGTTAAGGGTGCGCTCGGTCTCATCGCCCTGTACATCGTCGGCAGCGGGGGCGACCGAGTCATAGATCACCTGCGCGCCGAACGCCTGCTGAAAGAAACGGGTGGCCTGCTCCAACTCCGCCACGGTAATGCCAATATGATCCATGCCGCGTACTGGGTGCTTCTCCATACCTTCTCCTTGGGTGAGGGCAGAAATCTGCCGAATGAATATCAGGGTTAAAGGTGGTATAGATATTAAGATTGATAAACACCGTTTCCGTCGCCACAGAGTCAACTTTATGTCTACCCTTTTTTCTGCCGAGTCCCTGCGCGGCCTCACCCATTTTGTCATTACGGCGCGTTCACGCAGTTTCACCGAGGCCGGCGAACAACTGGGCATCACTAAATCGGCGGTGGGCAAAAGCATTGCCCGGCTGGAGGAGCGACTGGGCACGCGGCTGTTTCACCGCTCAACCCGCAAGCTCAGCCTGACCAGCGACGGCGAAGCCTATTTGGCGAGCTGCCTCTCCGCGCTAGAGATCCTGGACGCCGCCGAACATACCCTCTGCCGCCGTCAGGCCAGCCCGGCAGGCAATGTGCGCATCGACATGCCCGCCGCGCTGGGGCGCACGCTGATGATGCCGATTTTGTTGGCGCTGGCGGAGCGCTACCCGGCGCTGCGCCTGATTTTGACCTTCAATGACCGGCTGATTGACCCGGTTGAGGAGGGGGTGGATCTGGTGTTGCGGTTGGGCGAATTGGAGAGCACCGATGAGCTGATCGCCCGGCGGCTGGCCGTCCAGCCATTGCGGCTGTATGCCGCGCCGGGCTACCTGTCACGCCACAGCGTACCTGAGACGCTGGAGGCGCTGAAAACCCATCGCTGCATCATGGGCTACCGGCGCGGTGCGCCGCTGGCTTGGCGGCTGCAATCGCCAGAGGGCAGAGAGATCCGTTTCACCGCCGCCAACGCGCACCAGATGGGTGACGGTGATGCCATGCTCAACGCCTGTCTGGCGGGGTTGGGCATCGCCCAGTTCCCGGATGCGATGGCGAGCGACCATGTGGCGCGCGGTGAGCTGGTCACGCTCATGCCCGCGTTTGCGCCCGCGCCGGTGGCGCTGCATGTGCTCTGGCCCCGCGCCCGGCACCTGCTGCCAAAGGTGCGCTTTATTGTGGATGAGCTGGTTACACTGGCCGCCGAAGGGCATTTCGGCCCGCAAAAGTAGCGTTTTTGTCGCCACTGCGACGAGCGCAGGGCGGTTTATCCCCCTTCCCCTCCCCTTTACACTTTTCGCCACGGGGCCATAACAGCCCCGGCAGACGCCGCTGGCGTGTGGCCATCTGGCGCACGCCCCGGCTTTCCTTTTGATTTAACACAGGATGATATGATGCCAGTCGCGCTCTGGGCGCTGGCGATAGGTGCATTCGGCATTGGTACGACCGAATTCATCATCGCTGGCCTGCTGCCCGTTATCGCCCACGATTACGGGATAACCATCCCGGTCGCCGGGAACCTTGCCACCTTTTATGCGCTAGGGGTCTTCTTTGGCGCGCCAGCGCTGATTGTGCTCGGCGCTCGCGTGCCGCGCAAAGCCATGCTGGTGCTGCTGATGGGGCTGTTCGTCATGGGCAATGCCCTGACCGCGCTGGCCCCCACGCTGGCGGTGGCCCTTGTGGGCCGCGTGGTCACCTCCCTTGCCCACGGTGCCTTTTTCGGCATTGGCGCGATTATTGCGGCGGATATGGTCGCCCCCTCCCAGCGCGTGCGCGCCATTGCCGCCATGTTTATGGGGCTGACGGTGGCGAACCTGCTGGGCGTGCCGGCTGGCACCTGGATTGGGCAGCACCTCTCATGGCGTGACACCTTCATCGCCATCGCTGGCATTGGGCTGCTGGCCGCCGCCAGCATCGGCTGGCTCATCCCACACCAGCCACGGCCGAAGAACCCGCGTTTTGCCCATGAGTTCAACGCGTTCCGTAATCTGGATGTGCTGCTGGCGATGGGCATTACCGTGCTTGGCCCCGGCGCGTTCTTCACCTCCATCACCTACATCGCGCCAATGATGACCAGTCTGGCCGGTTTCAGTGAGGGCAGCCTCACCTGGCTGATGCTGGTGTTTGGGCTGGGGCTGTTTGTCGGCAACCAGCTGGGTGGGCGCTATGCTGACCGGGCATTGATGCCGATGCTCTATGTCACGCTGGCGGCGCAGGCGGCAGTGCTGCTGCTGTTCAATTTTGTGGCCTATAGCCAGTGGCTGTCGGTGGTCTGCATCTTCCTGATGGCGGCCTTTGGCTTCGCCACCGTCTCCCCGATCCAGAAGCTGGTAATGGACAAGGCAAGTGCCGCTGGCGCGCCGACGCTGGCCTCGGCGGTGAACATTGGGCTGTTCAACCTCGGCAATGCCCTCGGTGCCTGGCTGGGTGGCTGGGTGATCGCAGCAGGGTTTGGTTTGCAGTCGCCCAACTGGGCGGGTGCACTGCTCTCGCTGGGGGCGCTGGGGCTGGCGGTGATCTCAGGCCGGAAGGCGCGATCGCCAGAAACAGCCGCCGCAACCAGCGGCCGGTGAGTTGACAGGGGGCGGCTGGCCCGCCCCCTGTCAACTGGCCCTCAGGCAAACTCCGCAATATGGGAGAAAAAGCTCTCTTCAGTAAACGGCACTACCGGCTTTTTGTTGCTGCCATCGATGATCGCCCACTCATCGAAATCCGCCCGGCTGTCATGCAGGCGGCACTCAAACAGCGTTCTCTCCTGCTCATTGATGCTCAGTGAAACCCGCACGCACCCGCGCACGCCACCGGGGAAGTAAAGCCCCCGAGGGGTGATGTGCAGGCGTTTGGTTTCATTGATGAGCGTCATGGCGGGCATGTGGTAGATCACGTCAGGTGCGCAACTCTCGATCAGGCTGTTCTCGGTCTTTTCGGTCTGGATATGGGTGTTCTGGAACCACTGCTGTACCATGCCCAGTAATCGCTGGGTCTCCTGGCGAAACTGGTCAATATCCTCTTTCAGGCCATCAGTGGCCGATCGCTTGCGCTTCAAATTCTCTTCCGCATGTTTAAAGAACATCGCTCTTGCAGACATACCCCCTCTCCTTCCCCCCGCTTAAGAGGTGCTGGTGGATCGTTTCTGGCTCGCCAGAGTGATTGATGCCATCGCAGGAGAAGTGAGGCGACAGAATAAACAGCAAATCAGAAATCGTCATTTCTCTGCAATTGAGGCAATTATAACCGCGCCGCCCCGCCGGCCCTTTGGCGGGCGGGCGATGTGAGGAAAAATGATAACAGTGAGAAATATGATAAGGCCGATCTCCTGCTGGAAACCGGCCCTAAAGGGGGCCATTGTCTGGCCGGGGAGGGATTAGCGGTGGCTGGGGAACGCGAACTGCGCCGCTTCCTGACTCTGCTGCGCGGGCCAGCGCTGGGTGATGGTTTTGCGGCGGGTGTAGAAGCGCACGCCGTCCGGCCCATAGGCATGGAGATCGCCAAACAGCGAGCGTTTCCAGCCGCCAAAGCTGTGGAAGGCGACCGGCACCGGCAGTGGCACGTTGATGCCTACCATGCCCACCTCAATCTCATTGCCAAAGCGCCGCGCCGCCTCGCCGTCACGGGTGAAGATGCAGGTGCCATTGCCATACTCATGGTCGTTGATCAGCGCGATGGCCTCCTCCAGCGAGGCGGCGCGCACGATGCAGAGCACCGGGCCAAATATCTCCTCCTGGTAGATGCGCATCGCTGGCGTGACATGGTCAAACAGGCAGCCGCCAAGGAAGAAGCCCTCCTCATGGCCCGCCACCTGGAGGGTGCGGCCATCCACCACCAGCGTCGCGCCCTCGGTGAGGCCGGTCGCGACATAGCCCGCCACCTTGTCACGGTGGGCGGCAGTCACCAGTGGCCCCATGTCCAGCCCGCACTGGCTGCCCGCGCCCACCTTCAGGGCAGTGATTTTCGGCGTCAGACGGGCGACCAGCGCGTCCGCCACCTCATCACCGATACAGACCGCCACGGAGATGGCCATGCAGCGCTCGCCACAGGAGCCATAGGCCGCACCCATCAGCGCGCTAACCGCATTATCCAAATCGGCATCCGGCATCACCACCGCATGGTTTTTCGCCCCGCCCAGCGCCTGTACGCGCTTGCCGCGCCGCGTGCCTTCACTGTAGATATACTCGGCGACCGGCGTGGAGCCAACAAAGCTGATGGCCTTAACGTCCGGGCTGTCGAGCAGCGCGTCCACCGCCTCCTTGTCGCCGTTCACCACGTTCAGCACCCCGGCTGGCAAGCCAGCCTGCTGGAACAGCGAAGCGATCAGCAGTGTGGAACTGGGATCGCGCTCGGAGGGCTTCAGCACGAAGGTGTTACCACAGGCGATGGCGAGCGGGTACATCCACAGCGGCACCATCGCCGGGAAGTTGAACGGCGTGATGCCAGCCACCACCCCCACCGCGTGGAAGTCGCTCCAGGAGTCAATCTCCGGCCCGGCGTTGCGGCTGTACTCACCTTTCAGCAACTCCGGCGCGGCACAGGCGTACTCAACGTTCTCAATCCCACGCTTCAGCTCGCCCGCCGCATCCTCCGGCGTTTTGCCGTGCTCCTCGCTGATCAGCGCGACAATCTCCTGCTCATGCGCCTCCAACAGCTGCTTGAAGCGGAACAGCACCTGCGCCCGTTTGGCCGGCGGCAGGTTACGCCATGCTGGCAATGCGGCCTTGGCGGCGGCAATCGCCTCCTGGACGGTGGCGGCGCTGGCCAGCTCCACCTGGCGGATCACCTCGCCGGTGGCGGGGTTGTAGACCGCGGCGGTGCGGCCATCGGCCGGGCGCATCTCGCCATTGATCAAATGGGTAAGGGTGGTCATGTCAGGTTCCTCAATCAATATGGTGCAGGGCGTCGCCCACGGCATCAAACAGCCGATCCAGCTCGGTCGGCGGGGTGTTGAACATCGGGCCAAATTGCAGGGTATCGCCGCCGAAACGCACATAGAACCCGGCTTTCCACAACGCCATGCCAGCATCGAACGGACGCACGATCGCATCGCCCTCACGCGGGGCCAGCTGGATGGCACCCACCAGCCCGCAGTTGCGGATGTCCACCACGTTCGGGCAGTGGCGCAAGGCATGGAGTGATGTCTCAAAGTGCGGTGCCAGCTCTGCCGACTGCGCGATCAGCCCCTCGCTCTCCAGTAAGCCAAGCGTCGCCAGCCCGGCGGCACAGGCCACCGGGTGCGCGGAGTAGGTGTAGCCGTGGCCAAACTCCACGGCGTGCTCCGGCAGCGGCTGCGCCATGAAGGTGTCATAGATCTCGCTGCTGGCGACCACGCCCCCAAGCGGGATCGCCCCATTGGTGATCTGTTTGGCAAAGTTCAGGAGGTCTGGCGTGACGCCGAAGTACTCCGCCCCGCTCCAGCGCCCCATGCGGCCAAAACCGGTGATCACCTCGTCGAAAATCAGCAGGATGTTGTGTTGCGTGCAGATCTCGCGCAGGCGCTGGAGATAGCCCTGCGGCGGCACAATCGCCCCGGCCGAGCCGGAGAGCGGCTCAACGATCACAGCGGCGATGTTGGAGGCGTCATGCAACTCAATCAGCTTCAGCAGCTCATCCGCCAGCGCCACGCCACCGCTCTCCGCCATGCCGGGGGTAAAGGCCAGGTGGGGTTGCAGGGTGTGCGGCAGGTGATCGACATCCATCAACTGCCCGAACATTTTGCGGTTGCCACCGATGCCGCCGAGGCTGGTGCCCGCCACGTTGACGCCGTGGTAGCCGCGCGCGCGGCCAATCAGCTTGGTCTTTGCCGGCTGCCCTTTGGCGCGCCAGTAGGCACGCGCCATCTTCACCGACGTGTCCGCGGACTCCGATCCAGAGCCGGTGAAAAAGACGTGGTTGAGCGTGCCCGGCATACGCGCGGCGATCTGCTCTGCCAACCGGAAAGAGAGCGGATGGCCGTACTGGAAGCCGGGCGAGTAGTCCAGCGTCCCGAGCTGTTTGGCAACCGCCTCCTGAATGTCGCGGCGGGTATGCCCGGCACCGCACGTCCACAGCCCGGAGAGGCTGTCATAGATCTGCCGCCCCTTGTCGTCGGTCAGCCAGCGCCCCTCGGCGGCAACAATAAAGCGCGGGTCACGCTGGAAATTGCGGTTGGCACTGAAGGGCATCCAGTGCGCTTTCAAGTTCAGTGATGAGGTGTCAATGGCGTCAGACATGATGTTTCCTCCCAACAAGTGTAGGAAGAGTTTGCATCCAAGCCTTAGGTAAGTTAAATCCATATAAACACATCTTTGGTTATGGAATTCCTCACCTATATGAAAAACAAATCGCTGGCTCAGGTGACAGATTTTGAGATCCGGTTATTGCGCATTTTCAAGGTGGTGAGTGAGTGCGGCAGCTTCTCGGCGGCAGAGGGATTGCTCGGCATTACGCGCTCGGCCATCAGCCTGCACATGAGCGATCTGGAGAAGCGGCTGGGGATGCGGCTGTGCCAGCGCGGGCGCGCCGGCTTTGCCCTGACGGATGAGGGGCGGGAGATCCTGCACCACAGCGACACCATGATGGCGGCGATTGAGACTTTCCGTCAGCAGGTCAACCAGATGCACAAGCATTTACGCGGTGAGATCAATATCGGCATCATCAACAATCTGGTGACGCAGCCGATGATGAAGATCACCTACGCGCTGGAGGCGCTGCGGGAGAAAGGGCCGGAGATCCGCATCAACCTTAGCATGAGCACCGCGGCGGAGATTGAGCGTGGCCTGATGGATGGGCGACTGCATGTCGGCGCACTGCCGTTCACTGCGCCCATTTCCGGGCTGGACTACCGGCAGCTCTATGATGAGCAGTCAAACCTCTACTGTAGCCATACCCACCCGCTGTTTGCGCTGGAGGGCGAGCCGGATGACGCGCAACTGGCGCGGCATGACGCCATCGCCCCCAGTTTCCGCATGACCGCACAGGCCATCGGGATGCACCAGATGCTGAACTGCACCGCCACCGCCTCTGACCGTGAGGGCATCGCCTTCCTGATCCTCACCGGCCGCTTTATTGGCTTTCTGCCTGACCACTACGCTGCCCAGTGGGTCGCCAGGGGGATGATGCGCGCCATCGCGCCCGAGCGCCTGACCTTCAGCAGCAACATCGCCATCGTCACCCGCAAAGTGCGTCGCGCCAATGCCATTCTGGAGCTGTTCCTGAACGCGCTTTAACCCCTGTGATTACCGGGGCTTCACCTTAGGAGGAGAAACGCTTCAGGTAATCGGCCTGGAACAGGCACATGCGCATGACGTCACGGTATTTGCCGTTGATAAAAAATTCCTGCTTCAGTACGCCCTCTGTTTCAAAGCCAATCTTGTTGTAGATATGGATGGCATGGGGATTCTCTTTATCCACGATCAGGTAGATTTTGTAGAGGTTCAGCACGCTGAAGCCGTAATCCATCGTCAATTTGATGGCCTGAGAGGCAATGCCCTTGCCGCCAAACTCCGGTGCCACGATGATCTGGAACTCCGCGCGGCGGTGGACGTGGTCTATCTCCACCAGCTCCACCAGCCCGGCATTCAGCCCCTGATGCTCAATCAGGAAGCGGCGCTCCCGCTGGTCATGGATATGCTCATCATACAGCGCGGAAAGCTCGGCAAAAGTCTCGTAAGGCTCCTCGAACCAGTAACGCATCACATTGGCGTTGTTGTCCAACTGGTGCACGAAACGCAGATCCTCCCGCTCCAGCGGACGCAGCTTAATTACTGGCGCGTTTTTCTCCTTGGCTTTGGCGGCCTCACCCTTCTTCGCCAGCTCGTTTTTTTCAGTGTTGGTTATTTCCATATTCCACTCTCCTGCCTGATTAGGGTCTTTTGGCAGTGTATAGCAGGGTGCGCCCGCGTTATACCACTTTTCCGAGACGGGCCGCCCGTGGACGGTGGGCGCGAGCGCTCCTATCATTAACGCTGGATCTGACGTGGAGGCATGATGAGCGTATCAATCAAGGCAGCGAGGTTTAACGATGGCAGAATGTGGCTGGAGTTGAGTGATGACCGTACCCTGGGGGTGCCCCTGAAGCTGTTCCCGCGCTTACGGGAGGCCAGCCCGGACCAGCTGAGCCAGTATGAGCTAAGCCCCCGGGGCATTCATTGGGATGCGCTGGATGAGGATCTCTCGTTGCAGGGGCTGCTCTCTACGCAGCCATTGGTCGATCTCCCTATCCGCCCCTGACAGCAAAAAGCCCGCAGATTGCGGGCTTTTTTCTATTGCATTACCAGTGGGCTGGCAGTCAGCGCCAACGGCGCATCAATCGATTCCGGTTTCAAGGTGTACATCCCGCCGTTGAACGGGTCTACCAAGAGGTAGCCAATCACATTGAAAGAGACCAGGTTACCACCGATGTACCAACCATTGGCCTCAGCCTTAATGGGCAGCGTGGTGGGTTGGTAGTTCTTTCTGGTAAAGGTGACCTGATAGCCCTTCTTGCCAAAGTAGTCACCGTTGGATTTTTCCAGCGTCACGTCCTGTGGAGTAATGCCTTGGGCAACCACTTTTCCTGTCTCATCGGAGATGGCAAAGTGCGCCCCGGTCGGGTTGCTGTTCACCTGCACCCGCTGCGTATCATCACACACAATGGTTGCACATCCTGTCAAAGACATTGAAGCCAACAGTGCCAACATCACTAAATATTTCATACTTATCCCTTTGATTATTTTCTATAAACTTGTTTTAACATTGAAAGCGGCACTTATAAAACCTGACAGTAAGTTTAATCCCAAGATAACTGGGCAAGTGTTTCGTGTCCGAATTGCAGGTTCGGCCAAAGATAGGCTCATCCTTTGCCCTAAGAAACAAGGTTCGGAGATATCCATTATCTGACGCAATATGCCGCCCGTTGAACATAAGCTGTAGTGAGTAATCTACTCACTACAGCTTATGTTGCTCACTACAGCTTATATCTCGGTGTTGCTCGCTTACCGGCACACAACGTCAGGGCATAAGCTGAAGTGAGCCGCCGGGCGCTGAACGGCAAGCAATTGGCCCGCTATAGCAGAGCTATCGGCAACCTTTGGGCGGACTTTAGGCGTTTGAGCGAGAAAGTGATCGGGCAATATAAGCTGTAGTGAGTAACCTACTCACTACAGCTTATATTCAAAATATCGGTGAGAAGCCTGTACCGCGTGGGGAGTGAAAGGGGGGCCAGCGCAGAGGCAGCGCGGCAGTGGCGGCAGAAGATAAGCTATAGTGAGTAGCCTTACTCACCAGCCACTATAGATAAGCTGTAGTGAGTAACGGCCTGACAAATGCCATTGCGTTACTCACTCCAGCTTATGCCGCTATTGGTTTTTGAATAGCTTTTCAAGGTCTTCCATGGTGATGCCCAGCTTTTCCAGCACCTGGAGCTTCTTCGCCAACGCTGGATCCTGTTCGGCCACGACGGCCGGGGTAGTTGGGATCACCTCTTCACTGGCGTTCTTTGGCGCTTTCAGCTTCGGCCGGCGGTAGTGGACGTTGAAAAAGACCGCCCGCCCGCGCTGCACCTCGGTGTAGTCCAGATAGCCAATCTCTTTGAGCTGCTCCATCGCCCGGCGCACCGTCTGGTTCTGGGAGAAGACCGGAGATTTCAGGTTCAGTCTGGCCCGCAGCCGCGCCAGTGAGATGGGGGCGGGGTTCTTCGGCAGGCTCTCAATAAACGTATAGATGGCCTGAGCCGACTCCCGGCGCTTCAGCACGTTGATGGCCTTGAGCTGCAAAAGGACTTTATGATCAAACTGATAGAGTTCAAACAGCCGCGGATCGGCCTGGAGGATCACAATATCTTTGGCGGTGTCGTAGTAGGCCGATTGAACGAGATGGGTGACGTACTCTTTTGTGTGCTCTTTGGTATTGGCAGTGAACGAGATCACCGTACCGGCAATCCGTTTCAGGGAGGGACTGATACGCTCCCGCAGCTTTTTGGACGAGCGACTGGAGGGAATGCCACACAGCTTGGCAAACTCGACAAACGGAAGCTGTACCTTATCGCCAATGACCTTATGCTTGGCAAAGGAGTGAATAATCCCCACCCACGTTTTGAAATCGTTGTCCATGTCCAGCCGGGGGCCGACAATTTCAACCTTATCAAAGCCTTCGGCCTTAGCCAGCGTCAGCCGTGACAGCTCTTCAGTGGCATCGGTGACTGACAGGGTGTTCTTTTTGCTGTTCTTGAGGGACTTGAGCGTCGGGACAAATACTCCCAGCCGCATCAGCGCCACCGGCTGCACCGTGTTGTTGGCATTGGGAGTCAGCGTCACCAACTCACCGGTGACCTTATCCACTTCCTGGAACAGGTTGTCAAAATCAATGCTGTCGTTATCCATGGGACTCCAGGTAGGTACGGTGGCCTGACTACAGCAGAAAATGGCCAATTAACGCCGCCTGTTGTGCGCCCCGCGCGGTGGGCACTTTACGGCAAATCTTGCAACAAAAGGGATTTCTGGAGATAAGCCATTGTAAATAAATGATAAAATCTATCCACCGGATGGATGCGACTTTTGCCCCTCCAGCTCACTATAGCTTATGTCACCCGCTAATTATAGCTTATATTCAGCCACCTACAGCTTATCGGTTACTCACTACAGCTTATATTCTACTGTTTTCCGCTTATGTGAACCCCCTGCCAGCCCAGACGTGGCGCGGCCTGCGGCGATCGGGGATCTCTTTTGGATCTTAAAGGGATCTTATACGGATCTTATTATTAGGATCTGGCCGGTGGATAAGTGGATAACCTTTTTGGCAAAAATGGCGTCGGCATCGCTAAAAAGCAGAAAGGTGCCCTGAACCTACCCAAGCCACTTTTGCTACGGCCATACACTCCAGTGTTCATCTCAGGCTATCAGGAATAATTATCCATCAATAAAACTTAACTGTCCCAGCATTGCTTTCTCTCGGAAATAATAACGGGCTGGATCAGGAAAAATTAAAGTGTTACTCAATTATGACATTTTCGTGACATCGTATCAGAGGGTATTGTGTTTTGTGTTAACAATGCTCTATTTTAGTAAGCCAAATTCGGTTTCAGTTGTAATAAAAGTTTAATAAAGGAGTATTCTGTGAGTGACATGACTTCTCTTACCATCAAGATCCCGGTGCCACTCAAAGAGCAACTGCGGGAATACGCAGAACAGGAGCAGGAAAGCTTAAGCCGTATTTCCGAACAGCTGCTGCTGTCAGCCCTGGAAAACCGCGGCGCGGCAGAGCTTATCAATGCTGAAGAAGTAGATAACCAGCATATTCAGGAAGCAGCTGAACCTGAAGACGCCGTGCTGACGGTCAAAGAGATCAAGGCGTTAAAGAAACTGTTGAAGAAAAAAAAAGGCTAATAAAAAGGCCGTCTCTTACCTGGCTTTGATAACGTGTGTTTCATAGACACGCCATCAACGGGTAACAGGAGATGATATTCAGGACGCCATGTTTTGGCGGCCAACAGGCTACCCAGGATGCTTAATCGCAGATTTACCCTAATCTGATATTCCAGCTCTCTTTCTTTAACGAACAATCCCCAAGGATTATTTCGTTACCGTGACACAGGTCGCAAGAAATAGGGCTGGAACTGCTTTCAATTATTTTCCCCTGCCCTTCCACGGTCGTTTCATTTCCTGTTTTTTGCCCCTCTGAGTTAAACAAAATCGCATAGTGAAGCCAGCCTGAGTTTTGTTAGGCTGATTATCAGGTTTCCCCTTCACTCATGGAGCATAATAACGATGGAATCCGCCTCTCTACTGCTTATCCAGGTTGGTACCCCTCCAGAGACTATCCGCACTGCCCATGGCGATCTGCCAGTGTGGTTTACCCGTGCGTTGGCGTGCGAACCCGCGTCCGTTCAGGTTGTCCGGGTGTTTGAAGGGGATCCCCTGCCCCCACCCGATGCCCGCAGAGTCGCTATCATCACTGGATCGTGGGCAATGGTAACGGAACGCCTTCCCTGGAGTGAACGCACTGCCGAGTGGATCCGTGCCGCGATGGCCATCAATATGCCGCTGTTTGGGGTCTGCTATGGCCATCAACTGATGGCACATGCACTGGGTGGTGAGGTGGATTATCACCCAAGGGGGCGTGAGATTGGCTGCCACCAGATCCGCCTGCGACCAGAGGCGAAAAGTGACCCAATGCTCTCTGGCTTGCCCCCACGCTTTGCCGCACACCTGACGCATATGCAGAGTATCATCCGTTTACCCCCCGGTGCCGAAGCACTGGCAGATTCCGATCACGATGCTTTCCAGATTGTCCGTTATGGGCCGTACGCCCTCTCCACCCAGTTCCACCCAGAATTCACTGCCGAGATACTGGCTGCCGTGATCACCATGCGCGCCGATCTGTTGCGTGCGGAAGGCAAAGATCCAGACGCACTCTTGCAGGCATTAGGTGGCACGCCCCACGCGACCCGCCTGATGCAGGACTTTGTCACGGCGGCGGTTGCCCCACCGGCGGCCTGAATGCAGCTCTGTCAGTAGGCCACTCTGTTCCTACTGGGAAACAAAACAGGGCATTGACAATCTTCCTGTTAAAATGGTTGTATTATACAACAATAATACAGCGAAGGTTTTCCATGTCCTCTAATCAACTGGTTGTAGAACATATCCGAGTCTCTTCACGCCTGATGGTGCGTGAGTTAGGATTTATGAATGCCACTCTGGCGGCAACCCCCTACTCTCCCTCTGCCGTCCATGCCTTGCTAGAAATAGAGAGCCATACGGCCATGACGGCCGTGCAGCTGGTGCAGTTACTTGGGCTTGAGAAGTCCAGCGTCAGCCGGATGCTCAGCAAATTGATCCAGTGTGGGGAAATTGAAGAAGTTGCTGCGCCAGATGATGCCCGCCTCAAACAGCTTCAGCTGACCCCCAAAGGCCGTGAGACGGTTGCCCGCATCAATGACTATGGCTCTATGCGAGTGCTTGACGCCTTGGCACATCTGGATGCCGCCCAGCAGCACTCCGTCGCCCAAGGGCTGGCGGCCTACGCACAAGCCTTGAAAGCCTGTCGGGATGAACCTGCTTCTCCCGTGCCGGCTGGCATAACAATTCAGGCCGGTTATCAGCCGGGCATGATTGGCCGGATTGCCGAGATGCATGGCCGCTACTACGCCAGGCATCATGGTTTTGGGCATTTCTTTGAAGGTAAGGTGGCTTCGGGTCTGGCGGAGTTTGCTGGCCGTCTGGAGGCCGCAGACAATAATATCTGGCTGGCAATTCATCGTGGCCAGATTGTCGGGTCAGTGGCGATTGATGGTGAAGACTTAGGTAACAATGAAGCGCACCTGCGCTGGTTTATTCTGGATGAGGGGTGCCAAGGGGGTGGCGTGGGCAGAAAACTGCTGGCTGAAGCGATGGCCTTCTGTGACCAGCGCGGGTTCTCCGCCGTGCATTTATGGACGTTCAGCGGCCTGAATGCTGCCCGCCGACTCTATGAGTCCTTTGGCTTCACGCTGACAAAAGAGTGGCAAGGCGACCAGTGGGGCAACAGCATGTTGGAGCAGCAATTTACCCGCTCCACCACCTGATCAAGCGCGATAACGGCCCCAACTTGCAGGAATCAAAAAGGCATCCTAAAGATGCCTTTTTAGTACCAATATGGTGCATTATTAGTATTTATTGGGTGCAATTTTGACTCATGAAATTCTGTCCCAAGCACTGACAATGCAATTGCGCCCCGAGCGCTTGGCGGTATAGAGCGCGGCGTCTGCGGACTGCTTAAGTGTCAGGGCATCACTGCCAGTAATAGAGGTACTGATACCGGCACTGAGCGTAATGATCTTCTCCGGTAACAGCGAGGCATGGTGCGGCAGCGCCGCCTGACGGATGGTCGCCAGAATACGTTGCGCCAGCTGTTCGGCAGCCTCAATGTCGGTGGCCGGCAGGATCAGCGCGAACTCCTCACCCCCGTAGCGGGCAACAATGTCAGTGCTACGGCGCGGCAAGTATTTCAATATATCTGCCACTCTTTTCAGGCACTCATCCCCGGCAACGTGGCCTCGGCTGTCATTGTAGCTTTTGAAAAAATCGATATCACACATGATCAAGGAAACTGGCTCCCCGGTCAGGGACGCACGGGCCAGACTCTGCTCCAGACAGATATCAAACTGGCGGCGATTGCCCAATCCGGTCAGCCCGTCAATCAACGCCAGATCGCGCAGTGTCAGGTTGGCGCGCGTCAGCTCATCCCGCGCCAGTAACAGCTCCTGCCGATGCTCGAGCGTTTTGCGGAACTGCTTCAGCATCAGGCGGCCCAACAGCACCACGGTCAGCAGCAGCAAGATATTGGGAAACAGGATAGCGATATTATTTTTGAGCCACTGGCGTTTCAATACGCTCTTATCCAGCCCAACCGCCACCACCAACGGATAACTGGTTCTTATAGGCACAACGGAAAATCAATAGTTTACGTTGTTTTTCATGGGCTTATATTGCCAGTATATACAATCGATTTGCCACAGTTAGCCAGTTTTGCCGCCATTTTGCCGCCACTCTGTATCAAGGGGATTAAGCTTTACAGCATCCTCTAAATGATCAGGCGCAAAGTGGGAGTAACGCATCGTCATCTTGATGTCAGTGTGTCCCAGAATTCGTTGCAATACTAAAATGTTACCCCCGTTCATCATGAAGTGAGATGCAAAGGTATGCCTCAGAACGTGTGTAAGCTGGCCCGCTGGTAGTTCAATTCCTGTGCGCGCAAGGGCCGACCGAAAGGCACCGTAACAATCACTAAAAAGGCGCGCGTTCCGATTGGGTAATGACTCATATAATCTAGGGCTAATAGGTACAGACCTATTTTTACGGCCTTTGGTGTTAGTGAAAGTAATTTTGTATTTTGAAAGCTGCGTTTTTTTCATGCTTTCAGCTTCAGACCAGCGCGCACCTGTTGCCAGGCACACTTTTACCACTGCCTCTAAATCTGGTTGATCAGACTTTCGACATTCATTAAGTAGAATATCAATTTGCTCTGTTGTCAGCCATGCCATTTCCATCTCTTGAATGCGGAAAGGGCGGACGTTTTTTAAAGGATTCTCCCCGCTCCACTCTCCTAATCTAGATAGCTCATTGAAGACTGCTCTAAAATGAGCCAGCTCTAAATTAAGGGTACGAGGTGAAACTTCCTTAACTCTATTCGAACGGGGGAAGTCACCCACAAGACGTCTCTGCCGATAACGTGTGAACATCTGAGCATTGAAATCAACAGCGAGCGGCTCACCCATGCACTCAAAAGCATGATGCATTGCTGATTGACGGTTTAACCCATCCTTCAATGTCACCCCGTGAGATTTATACCAAGCATCTACAAGATCTTTGACTGTACGGCGTTCTTCTTTTTCGCCCTGCCAAGGCTGATGTGCTGAATATTGTTCGAATGCAATCGCCTCTCCTTTAGTCGCAAACTTTTTTCTAATACGTTTACCATCGCGCCCGTTAGGGTAAATTTCGCAAACCCAACCACCTTCTGCATTTCTACGGATCGTCATTAACTCAACTCGCTGTATATGCCTATAACCCTACCTAGGGTTTTGATGTCATCAAAGGCGCAGTCAAATGATACCTTTCCACCAGTAACGTGTACTTTTTGACCTGGCAACACTGTTAACTCTCGAATGCATATGGTGCCGCCAATATCAACTAGCTTCATACCATCTGAGATAACAGTGGTTTCCTCTACAAGGTGAAGATTGTGTTCCGAGGAAACGCATATGATTTGAGCATTAGCTTTACCAATAACGCTACGGTCAATGCAGAAAAGGCTATCTTTAACCAACTTTCCTTCACTTAATGTGAACTTTTGAAGTTCAGCAAACTCACTGCCGTCATCATTTACTACTCCTTCTCCTTCAAAACGTTCGCCTTTACCCGTCAGAATCCACAGTAAGCTTGCGCCAGTTTCAAGCGCGCAAAGTGCTGCGAAATCGTAGGAAATGTTCCCTCTGGTGTAGCGATTCGATAGGGAACTAGCTGCAATCTCGAAATGATTCGCAAGCTGTATCTTCTGATGGAAGCCATACACCGAGCAGATCCGATCTAAGATTTTCACGTTGTCCAGATTTGAAGTATCGAATTTCATTGTCTAATCCAAGTTGACCAATTAGGAAATTGGTAGTAAATTTTGACGCAAGTGGAGTCCGCTGATGGCAAAAGTTGGCAAACAGTGGCAAGTAAAGGTTAAAAATTGTCAAACGGGGAATAATGCATCATGGCATCTGAAATCGCAATCATCAAACTACCCGCTCCTATCGTTTCTCTGCGACAGTTCGCAGAGTTAGAAGGCGTCTCTGAGCGTACTGTTTACCGCTGGACTACTGGCGATAATCCTTGTTTACCAATCGAACCACGCGTTATCCGAAAGGGCTGTAAGAAGGCTGGCGGCCCCATTCGCATTTACTATGCGCGCTGGAAAGAAGAACAGTTACGCAAATCGCTAGGTCATTCTCGCTTTCAACTCATTATCGGTGTTTGATTCACACTAAGGGAATAGGGGAAGTAAGGATATGTTTGATTTTAGGATTTCCACCCAATCACATTTCGATGATGCGTGTCGCAAATTCGCTTTAGCACATAACATGGCCGATCTGGCTAAGCGTGCCGGGATGCACACCCAGACGCTGCGCAATAAGCTCAACCCAGAGCAGCCGCACCAGTTAACCGCTGTTGAGGTGATGAAGCTCACGGACATTACCGAGGATGCAACGCTGGTTGACGGCTTTCTGGCCCAGCTTCAATGCCTGCCATGTGTGCCGGTTAATGAGATGGCCAACGAGAAGCTGCCTGTTTATGTCATGAAGGCCACCGCAGAAATCGGCCAGCTTGCAGCGGGTGCCATTAATACCGAGCGCCTGACTGAAAAATGTAAGCGTAGTCTACTTCAGAATGTGAACAGCGGTATTCGCTGCCTGACATTAGCGGCCCTGGCCGTACAGGCCCGTATTCAGGCCAATCCCACGATGGCCTCAACGATGGACGCCATTACCGGCCTTGGCGCAACCGTGGGATTAAGTTAATCACTATGCCCATCTCAATTGCGCCGTTATTAACGCGGCAAAGCCCGTCACCCTCTTATGGTCACGGTTGGATCATGGGGAAGCAAGGCAAGCGCTGGCACCCCGCCTGGCAACAAACCACTCTCACCCAGCATCGCAATGCGAAAATAAAGGAATCATCATGGCTATTGAAGCTGCTGCCGCCCTTGTGGAAATGAGCGCCGGAGAGCGTGCCGCCGGTTTAAATAAAGTGGCGTCATTACGTGCGACCCTGTGGGGCTGTGATAATGAGAAAAGTATTGCGCGCTTTTTCGCTGAGATGCGTGATGTGACCGATATTAATTACCAAGATAATAAAAGAGCATTGAGCGCTATTTTTTATCTGGCAAATATTAAAACCGAGCGCCACGACGTTGCATACAGTGAGCTGACCACTGATGAAAAGGCCGCGCTTATCCGTGCAATGAACCATTTTCGTGCAGTTGTGAGTTTATTCCCTAAGCGGTTATCACTCCCTAATTAACCCCAAATTTAAATAATGGCGTTAACTCGCCGGGCATTCTATTGCCAAAATTCAGGAAAATAACATGCGTAATAAACAAGTATTGAATATTGAAACCGGTAATGATGATGCAGGGTTTTTTAACCTGCTTGAGCAGACCCGCCTTGATGAGCGCCGCAACCGCGCCGAAGCAATGGCGGCCAGACTCGACAGCCTGGCGGCGCGCATCACCTCACGCCAGTTGAGTTATGTTGAGGCGGCAGAGCTGCTGCGCGCTGAAGCCGAGCGCATTAACCTTCAGGCGGCGGAGCTGCACTGATGGACACAATGGATCTGGCTCAACAGCAAGTCGCCGAAAACTTGGCTCATCACCTGGCCGTGGCAATCAGCCGCCCGCAACGTAGCAGCGCTTTTTTCTGCGAAGATTGTGAAGGCGTGATCCCTGAAGCCCGTCGCCGCGCAGTAATGGGCGTGGTCACCTGCGTCAGTTGCCAAGCAACCCGCGAAGCCTACGCCCGGTGATGAGCGAACAACAGTATGCCTACCCGTGGAATGCGCCACGGGAGGCCATCGCCAGTCCTTACCTGACCCATCAGGAAACCCACCGCCGCGACAAGATGATCGCGGCGCTTTCACATGCGCAGGCGCTGCTGAGCGTGCAGCCCAACATCGTGAAGCTGGATGTCACCCGCCGCACCAGTGAGCTGGAGAGCACGCACGGAGTTCAGCGAGCCAATGCCTACTTGACGAAGACCTTTGTCGAGCGGACATTGCCGCGCCTTGAGCTGATTAGCCAGAAGTACAGCCTGACCCTGAATGATCCGCAGCACTTTGCTGCAACGTCATTCCAGCGCCCGGCCAACACCACCGCCGATGTGCAGCTGATCCAACTGATGCGCCGTTTTAACCGCCTGCCGGATTTGGCCCGCGCCGACATTGACCTGCTGGCCGGCGACATTGCCAACTTCATTACCAGCGAGCTGATCCAGGTTAACGAGGAGACTCATCATGCCTCGGATTACAAAGTGCTGTTCTGCATGTATATGGCCGCCGCCCGCATCACCCGCCTGCTGGGCCAGGATGCGCCGCAGTGGGAACGTGTGACCGGCAAGTTATTCAATGAAGACGAAGTGACCCCGGCCATCCTGAAAATGAAGTCGGATCGTTGGTGGTTGAATCGGCTGCGTCGCGTGGCGGCAGAATGGCGCGAGCATATTCACATCGCACTCGCGAACGTCAGCAAAAAGATGACGCCCTACGCCAGCAACATGACCGTGCATGAGTGGCGCGAGCAGAAGCGCCGCACGCGTGACTTTCTCAAGGGCATGGAGCTGGAGGACGAGGAGGGCAACCGCATCAGCCTTATCGACAAATATGATGGCAGTGTTGCCAATCCGGCGATCCGGCGCTGTGAGCTAATGACGCGTATCCGCGGCTTTGAAAATATCTGTAATGAAATGGGCTACGTGGGGGAGTTCTACACCCTGACCGCGCCGGCCCGTTATCACGCCACCATCAAGACCGGCCACCGTAACCGCAAATGGAACGGCGCCAGCCCGGCAGAAACCCAGCGCTATCTGCGCCGGGTATGGGAAAAGGCCCGCGCCAAGCTTCACCGCGAAGACATTCGCATTTTTGGCATCCGCGTAGCTGAACCACACCACGACGCGACCCCGCACTGGCACATGCTGATGTTCATGCTGCCGGGCGACGTGGATCGCGTGCGCACCATTCTGCGCGATTATGCCAGTGAGCAAGACGCGCATGAGCTGACCAGTGATAAGGCTCGCAAGGCCCGCTTTCATGCCGAGGCTATCGACCCGGAGAAGGGGAGCGCAACGGGCTACGTGGCGAAATACATCAGCAAAAACATTGATGGCTATGCCCTTGATGATGAGCTGGATGATGAAAGCGGGAAGCTGCTCAAAGACTCTGCCGCCTCGGTGTCTGCCTGGGCGGCCCGCTGGCGTATCCGTCAGTTTCAGTTCGTCGGTGGCGCGCCGGTCACGGTTTACCGTGAGCTGCGCCGCATGGCAGACAGCGAAACCGCCCACGGGCTGTGTGTTGAGTTTGCCGCCGCGCATGATGCTGCTGATGCGGGTGATTGGGCGGCCTACGTGAACGCCCAGGGCGGCCCGTTTGTGCGCCGTGATGATCTGGCCGTACGCACCTGGTATCAACCTGCGACCGACCTTAATGAGTACGGCGAGGAAACTCACCGCATCCAGGGGCTGTATGCCTCATTGGTAGGTGATGGCTCGCCGATTCTCACGCGTCTGACGCAGTGGAAGATTGTGCCGAAGCGTGCCGTTGACCTGGGGGTTGACCTTCAGGGCGCGCCCGCGCCCTCTCGGAGTTCTGTCAATAACTGTACGGAGAGAGAAGGGTGTGAGGACATGATGAAACCGGAAAGTTATCAAGAGATCGACTTTACCGGCCTGGACAGGAAAGCGCAGCGACAGCTTTTGAACCGGGTAAGGGAAAGCAAGGTTAAGAAAGCACCAAAAATGCACCGGCGATCGGCTGCTGTTGAAGCCGCCTGTGAGCGGGCCATTGGTGAGATTAAGGATACAACCGGCGAAACCATCAGCCGGGCTTTAGCCGTGCGGGTAGTAAGTGGCATTAGCACGAAAATAAATGGGTTATGGGTGCGAGGCACCTATAGTGGTGAGGTATTCAGCGCTCCTACTTCTGTCAAAAAGCCTGATGCCGCGCAGATACTCGTCAGGTTCAAGCGATTAGCAGAGAGTGCTACCAAAAAATAACCACAATCTAACAAGCGGGTAAAGTTTGGCTTTAGTATCAGACAGATAATTGATTATGAAGCGTTTTGTCAAATTTCTTTTATAAATCAGCATGGCTATGCTACTGTATGCATAAACAGTACTAATAAAAAGGGGGGAGTTTTATGGATGACGAGTTAAAAGCGCAGGTAGTACTTGAACGGGTGGAGTTGATTGCGCGTCTTGCCGCTGAGAAGGTAGTGCAAGAAAGGGATCGGGAGATTGCATTAAATTTAATCGCTGATTTGGCGCAGGGTATGGCCTTGCAGGGCGGCGGTTTTCAGGTGGCTTTCACGGCTAAACAATGAACAAAAAAGAGAGCCAAGAAACTACTTCTTGAGGGGGCGGGGAAAATTTAGCGGTGCATGCATAAGTGCATGGATCTGCATGTAGCGCATCATGCTGACGAACGTCAAAGGCTCCAAGGCTGGGGCCTTTTTTATTGGGTTTTGCACCTGCATGAAAAGCGATGCACAAAGCGGGCAGGCGTGGCGGGGATAGCATTGCGCGCAGAGAGTGCAAACATGGCTGCTTAATGAAAGCGTTTATCTTATAATATAAAAAAATTCTTAATAGAGGTCTTGATAAATGCCAGCATTTTTAGTGAGTGATTGCCAGCGCTGTAATGCTAAGAATATTACTTTTACTATCTTTGGAGGAACTCCATTTAAAGATGAAATTGACCCAGATCTTCGGCCAACCGCTGAAATAGTTGGTATGTGCAAAGCCTGTTATAAGAGTTCGATATTCGAGGTGAGTCGAAGAGAGCAATTTTATTCACCAGCTGCTGTTGAATGGCGAACTGCAGATTATAATGTGTCCAGTGCTTGTAAGGTTATTGGTGTTATTACACCTGCAGATTTAGCGATTACTCCTTCTCCAAAACATTTGCCTTCTCACATAGAGGCTGCATTTAATGAAGGATCAAAGTGCCTGAGCATTCATTGTTATAATGCAGCCGCAACCATGTTTCGTCTTTGCCTTGATTTTGCAACTAAAGGACTCCTTCCGGATGGCGATGAGCCATCGGCAAAAGTACGCCGTAGCTTAGGGCTTCGCATGGAGTGGCTTTTTGATAAAAATATAGTGCCTAGCGCACTGCGAGACTTAGCGGAATGCGTAAAAAATGATGGGAATGATGGTGCTCATGAAGGTATTTTAGATCAAGCTTCAGCGTTAGATTTAGAGGATTTTACACGGATATTTCTTGAAAGAATTTATACTGAACCAGCGCGAACGAAAGAGGCTATGAATAGAAGGGCCGCGCGACACGGTAAGGAGTAAAAGCGGCTCTAAGTAGAGCCGTTAATGTTTAGTTTTCAATTTCGAGGCTATATGGCCTGAAGGTGATCACCTCCTGCCCCAGCCAGCTATTCAGCTCTTTCATGCGCTCTTGTAGCGGCGTCAGCTCATTGCGCACAAACACTTGCGCCGCCTTTACCGCATCCCCAAAGCCGCCGGAGTTGTCCGGGATAATGCCCATCATCTGCGGCGGCACGCGGTGCGCGCTTAACAGGTCGTCGCGGCTGGCCTTCTTGATGTTGAAAAAGTCGTCTTTGGTGGCGACCTCGCTGAGCGGTAAAATCTTGATGCCGTCCGGCTTGCCGTTCGGCGCGTACATGAACAGGTTGCGGAAGTTCCCCAGCCCTTTGGTGTCGCGCATCGCCTGGCGCATCCGCTCCACGTCGCTGCTGCTCTGCGCGGCGTCGGTCATATACAGGATGTACCCCGCGTGTGCGCCGTTCTGGTAGTACTTGCGACGAAACAGCGTGGCCGACTCATTCAGCCAGGCCGAATTCAGCGCGCTGAGGTATTCCGGCAGGCCGTACAGCTCCTGATTAATGTCCGGCTCTACCAGATGAAACACGCTGCCCGGCGCAAAGGCGTGCGGCTCCTTCCAGTCATGCACAAACCAGTATGCTCCCTCCTCAATGCCCCGGCGGGTAAACTTGGCCGGCGAGTTCTCCAGGCGCAGCGGCTTACCCAGGGCATTTTTACGCAGCTCCATAAAGGCATTGCCGAATACCAGGTAATCCAGCGCCATGCGGCTAAATTCCTGCTGCGTCAGCAGCGGGTGCGGGATAAAGGTCGAAGCCAGAATGTTGCGCTTCACATAAATCGGTGAGCTGTGATGCACCGCCGATCGCAGGCTTTTTGCCAGGCCGTGAAAGCTCACCGGCGGCTCATACCAGCGCCCGTTGCCGATGCACTCGGCATAATCCAGAATGTCGCGCTTGTCCATCACCGGCGTTGGCTCACCAAAGCTGAACGCCTGCGGGCCGGCGGCGGTGGCCGGGGCGACCTGCGGTGAAGGGAGTGCCTTGCGGCCTTTGCGTTTGCTCATCAGTAAAATTCCAGAATAGAAGGGGTCGCGCCGCCGTTCGCGGCGGTCAGCGGTTCGTTAAGCAGGGCGTGCATGATGGCCCACGCCACATCGGCGTGACTGGCGTCCTCACTGCGGCTGGCCTCGTAGGTGGAGCGGTTGCCGCTGGCCGTCATGGTTTTGCGGATCGCCATAAAAGACTGCGTGATGTCGGTGTGGCCCGCGTCATACTCCAGCCGTCCGCTGCTGATGGTGTCTTTGGCCTTCAGCACCATCGCGGTTTTAATCTCCGGGGTGTATTTGATTTCGCGGGCCGCCGGGAAAAACTGTCTGACCAACTGAAACACGCCCTGTCCGATGCCGGTGGCGTCCACGCCGATATACTCCACCGTGTATTTTTTAGTGAGTTCCTCAATGGATTTGGCCTGGGCGGCAAAGTCCATGCCGCGCCACTGGTGGCGCTCCAGCACCCGAAACTTACCGCCGGCAACCAGCGGCGGCGCAATCACCGCGCAGCCGGCGCTGTCACCGGTGTGCGAGGGATCGTAGCCAATCCATACCGGACGATAGTCGAACGGGCGCAGCGCGTAGGGGTTGAAGTCCGTCCACTCCTCCAGGCTGTCAATCATGCAGCCTTGCAGCTCCTTGAACGGGAACACGCTCGCCTCATCATCCACAAACTCGCACATCAGCAGGTTCTGGTACTCCGCCGGGCTGTACTCCAGCGAGAGCTGATCCAGGTCAAACAGGTTGCAGCCGCCGGTCAGCGCATCCTCGACCGTGACAATCTGCCGCCACTGACCATCCCCGCACAGCGCGCCGGTAGAGAGGTGGCTGTGGCTGAGATCCAGCTCAATGCGATCCGACTTATTGCGCCGCCCCTTGTTAAACAGCTCACCTGACCAGAACGGATAAGCGCTGTGCGACAGGCTCGACGGCGTGGAGAAGTAGGTAGAGCGCCATTTCTTGTGCAGGGACATCCCCGACGCCACTTTGCGCAGCTCCTGGAACTTGGGTATCCAGAAATATTCATCCAGGTACAGGTTGCCGGTGTAGCTCTGCGCGGTGCGCACGTTGGTGCCCAGGAATATCAACCGCGCGCCGTTGGGGAGCACAATCGGATCGCCTTTCAGGTCAACATCCACCTGGCGCGCAAAGTCGATGATGTAGTTTTTGAAAACGTGCGCCTGCGCCTTGCTGGCCGAGAGGAAAATCTGGTTGCGTCCGGTGGTCAGCGCATCAATCAGCGCCTCGCGGGCAAAGTAGAAGGTGGCCCCTATCTGGCGCGACTTGAGGATGTTGCGGATGCGGTGCGCCAGGCCGGCCCGGTGCCAGTTGCGCTGATACTCAAAGCAGTTGTCGATAAACAGCCGGTTGAGTTTATCGGTCTGCTCCTCGCTAAAGACATTTTTACTCGCCGGCTGGCGCTCGCCTTTGTTGCGGTTGCGCACGTTCGGATTGAGGTCAGCCTCATTGCCGGAGCTGCGATAACGCTCGACGCGGGCCAGGCGCTCAATCTGGCGGCCCAGCGCGTCTATCTCCTTGTAATCCCCATTGCCTTTCACCTCTTTCATGATGAGTTGGATCAACCGCGCTTCCATGCTGGCCTCGACGCGGCTGATAGGCGCGATGTCCTCCCAGGCGTCGCGCAGCTTCCAGCTCTGCACGGTTGGCGTTTTGATACTGAGCGTCTCCGCTATCTGGCGTACAGAAAAGCCCTGCCAGTAAAGCAGGGCCGCCTGGCGGCGCGGATCGCTAATAAGGGTGTTGGGCGTCGTTGTCATGACCGCAAGGCTACCGGGGCAACTTCCCCCGCGCTCGCTATGTCTGTTGTGTGACAAAACAACAAGATGGCTTTCGTTGAGAGGGCGGGCAAAGACAGGGACACTGCCCCTGAACTGATGACCCCTGACTAACCGGAGCCTGATTGATGGCAACAAAAGCAAAGCGTTTTCGCATCGGCGTAGAAGGTGCCACCACTGATGGCCGCATGATTTCCCGTGAGTGGCTGGTACAGATGGCCGCCCAGTATGACCCCGCCGTGTACGGTGCACGCATCAACATGGAGCACATCAAGGGCTATACCCCTGACAGCCCGTTTCGCCGCTATGGCGATGTCACTGCGCTGACCGCCGAAGAGATCACCGAGGGCGCGCTGGCCGGCAAGATGGCGCTCTATGCCGACATTGACCCCACCCCGGAGCTGGTTGCGCTTACCCAGGCCCGCCAGAAAATTTACACCTCAATGGAGGTCAACCCGGAATTCGCCGACACCGGCAAAGCCTACCTGGTGGGCCTGGCCGTGACCGACGACCCGGCAAGCCTTGGCACGGAAATGCTGAGCTTCAGCGCCCGCGCCCAGCTCAACCCGCTGGCCGCCCGCAAACAGGACACCGCCAACCTGTTTACTGCTGCCGAGGAAACCCTGATTGAATTCGAGCAGGTCGCCGATCCTGCGCCCTCGCTGCTGGAGCGCGTCACGGCCCTGTTTGCAGCCAAAAAGAAAACCGATGCCGAGCGTTTCACGGATGTGAACACCGCCGTCACCGCCGTGGCCGAGCAGGTACAGCAAAGTGCAGACGAGGCCGCGCAGCAATTTACCGTACTTGAAACCGCGCTGACCAGCCGACTGGAGGCCCTGGAGCAGCAGAGCACTGAAGACCGTGCCGCCGTGCAGGCGCTCACTGAGCAACTGGCCCAGACAGACGGCAGTTTTTCCCGCCGCTCGCGTGCCAGCGGCGCAGACGCCCACGCCGGCCTACAAACCGATTGCTGATAGACCTCAACCTAATAACGAACAGGAACGCCCATGCGCCCCACTACCCGCTTTAAATTTAACGCCTTTATGTCCCGTCTGGCCGAGCTGAACGGCGTCGACACCGGCGATATGAACAAAAAATTCACCGTGGAACCCTCGGTGACGCAAACCCTGATGAACCGTGTGCAGGAGTCCTCTGAGTTTCTGACGCGCATCAACATCGTGCCGGTGCCTGAGATGAAGGGCGAGAAGATTGGCATTGGCGTATCTGGCTCAATTGCCAGCACCACGGACACCGCCGGCGGCGATGAGCGCGAAACCGCTGACTTTGCCGCCCTGGACGCGGAAGGGTATGAGTGTGCGCAGGTGAACTACGATTTTCACATCCGCTATAACAGCCTCGACCTGTGGGCGCGTTATGAAGATTTCCAGGCGCGCCTGCGTGACGCGATTATCAAGCGCCAGTCCCTCGACCGCATTATGGTGGGCTTTAACGGCACCTCCCGCGCCAAGACCTCTAACCGCGTCAAAAATCCGCTGCTGCAAGATGTGGCCGTGGGCTGGTTGCAGAAGTACCGCGACCACGCGCCGCAACGGGTAATGAGCAAAATCATGGCCGAAGATGGCACCACCGTGGCCTCGGAAAAAATTCGCATCGGTCAAGGCGGCGATTATGCCAACCTCGACGCGCTGGTGATGGATGCGACCAACACCCTGATTGAGCCGTGGTATCAGGAAGATCCAGAGCTGGTTGTAATTTGTGGCCGCCAACTGCTGGCTGATAAATATTTCCCGCTGGTTAACCAGACGCAGGCCAACACCGAAACTCTGGCCGCTGACCTGATTGTGAGCCAGCGTCGTATCGGCAACCTGCCGGCGGTGCGCGTGCCGTACTTCCCGGCCAATGCCCTGATGGTGACCCGCCTCGATAACCTGTCGATTTACTGGCAGGAAGGCACTCACCGCCGCCTGTTGGATGAGGTGGCAAAGCGCGACCGCATCGAAAATTACGAGTCCATTAACGAGGATTACGTGATTGAAGACTATGCCGCCGGCTGCCTGGTTGAAAATATCGACGTGGGCACCTTTACGCCGGCCACCGGAGCGTAAGGCATGTTAAGCCCGGCCCAACGTCACCTGATGCGCCAGCAGGCCATTGACGCCGCCCAGCAGCGGGATAACCCGCTGCGCCATGCCAACGGTTACGAGCTGATGCTGATGCGCCTGAATGAGGACAAGCGCCGCCTGAAAAAACTGCACTCGGTTGAGCGCAAGGCGGCCCTCAAGCGCGAGCTGCTGCCCGAATACGGACCGTGGGTGGCCGGCGTTCTGAGTGAGGGACGCGGCGCACAGGATGCGGTGTTGATGACCGTCATGATTTGGCGGCTCGACACCGGGGACATTCCCGGCGCGCTGGACATCGCCCGCTATGCCCTGCATCACGGCCTGGTGCCGCCGGACACCTACCGGCGCAACAGCACGGCCTACCTGCTGGCCGAGGAGGTGGCCGACGCCGCGACCCGCGCCCGGACGTTGGCGCAGCCGGTTGATATTGACCCGCTGCTGGCAACCCTGGCGCTGACCGAGGGCGAAGATATGCCGGATGTGGTGCGCGCCAAGCTGCACAAAATCATTGGCTATGTGCTGCGCGACACGGACAGGGCCACGGAAGCCATGCAACACCTCACCCGCGCCTTGCAGCTTGATGACCGCTGCGGCGTGAAAAAAGACATAGAGCGACTGGCGACCGTGCTGAAAAAGCAGGCGCTCGCCCGCCGCTAACGAACGCGCCCCGCGCCGGGCGGCAGAGCAGCCAGTGCCAGCGGTATCTGCGCAGCTCTCCACCGCCCACCCTTTTAAGAAGGCCTTATATGAGCATTGTGATCCCCGCCCCGCGACCGGCAGACGCTGCCGAGCCGCCGATTGCCAATACCTTTTTTTGGCCGGATGTCGACGTGCAGCGCCTGCGGGAAACGCTGCGCTATGAAGGCACCGTGACCGCGCAGCGCCTGCGGCTTGCCATTAAAACGGCGATGTCCGAGGTCAACGCCGAGCTGCATGACTACCGCGCCGCGCAGATGGCGACCGGTTTCGCCACCCTGGCCGCCGTGCCGGCGGAGACGTTCGACGGCGAGAGCGAAAAGCTCGGCCACTACTTTGCCGCCGTCAGCGCCCTGACCGCCGCGACCATCGTCGAACGTTACCGGGGCTATGACGCCAGCGGGGCCAAAAAAGCCGCCGATGTGGAGGCGGCCGCCGATGAGTACTGGCGGGATGCGCGCTTTAGCATCAGCAAGCTGGCCGGCCAGCGGGCGTGCATCATCGGGCTGCTGTGATGAAGGTGTATGCCCAACAGGGCGAAACCGTAGACGAGATTTGTTATCGCCACTACGGGCGCACGCAGCAGGTGCTTGAACAGGTGTATGCCGCCAATCCGGGGCTGGCGAGCCAGGGGGCGATTTTGCCGCACGGCTACCCGGTTGCGCTGCCCACGCTGGCCTCGGCGGGCACCAAAGAAACCCTTAATCTGTGGGATTGAGTGAATGGATAAACACAGCTCGCTAATCAGCTACCTGGTGGGCATCGTCATGATGTGGTTTAGCCGGCACACCCTCCAGGACATCGCCTTTATGGTGGGGGCGGCGGTGGCGGTGGCAACGCTTTTTATCAACATCGCCACCTTTTTTGTGAACTGGCACTACCGCCGCAAAACCTACGAGCTGCACCGCCAGGCGGCGGAGGGGGTGACCAGTGGGCCAGACAGGTAAACGTTGCGCCGTGGCCGCCGTGCTGGCGCTGGCCGCGCTGCTGCACCAGGCGCCTCTGCTGAAAACCTCTGACACCGGGCTGGCGCTGATTGCCGATCTGGAGGGGTGCCGCACCTCGCCCTATCAGTGCAGTGCCGGCGTCTGGACAAACGGTATCGGCCACACGGCGGGCGTGACCCCGCACAGCCACCTTACCGAGCGTCAGGCCGCCGTTAATCTGGTGGCGGATGTGAGGCGCGTAGAACATGGCATTGATGCCTGTATGCCGGTTGCCATGCCCTCGCCGGTCTATGACGCCGTGGTGTCCTTTGCCTTTAACGTGGGCGTGCACGCCGCCTGCACCTCTACCCTGGCCGGCTTTATCCGACAACAGCACTGGCGGCCTGCCTGCGGCCAGTTGGCGCGCTGGGTGTATGTGCGCGGCAAGCGCAATCAGGGGCTGGTCAACCGACGCGCCCGTGAGACGGCGTATTGCCTAACGGGGGCCAGATGATGCGCGTGCTTGCCGTCCTGCTGGCCCTGGCTGTGGCCGGGCTGGCCTATACCCTTCAGCACGCCAGCGGCCTGCGCCGCGACCTGACCCAGGCGCAGGGCATCGTCGGCACGCTGTCCGCCGGCCTTGAAAGCCGGGATAAGGCGATTGCCCGCCTTCAGGATGAGGCCCGCACGCGGGCCGACCAGGAGCAGGCGCTACGCCAGGCGCAAAGCCAGGCCGGTGCGCTGGCCCTGCAACGCGAATTACAGATACAGAGAGAACATGATGCCGATGAGAGCCTGCGCGCCTGGTCTGCTGCTGCTTTGCCTGATGCTGCTAAGCGGCTGCACCAACGGCCCGCCTTCAGCAACGCCCGCGATTATCTGGCCTGGCTGTCCACGCGTGACCAGTTGCCCGATCCCCGCCAATAGCCTGCGCACCAACGCTGACCTGGCCGCCGACAACCGGCAGTTAGAGGCGGCTCTGGTGGCCTGCGGGCTGCAAGTTGAAACCATCAAAGCGTGCCAGGAGCGCCATGATCAAACCCACCCAACTGCGCGAGGCGCTAACGTGCAGCGTGCCGCTGCTGCAAAGCAGCCCTGACTGTCTGCATATGTTCATCGACCACGGGCGCATCGTCTCGACGCTGGCCGCCTCGCTGTCCTTTGAATATCAGTACCAGCTCAACCTGGTGATAACGGACTACGCCGGCGACATTGACCTGATTGTGGTGCCCGTGCTGGCCTGGCTGCGAGAGCACCAGCCCGACATCATGGCAACCCAGGAACGGCGCAACACCGGCTTTACCTACAAGGCCGATGTCATCAGCGATACCTTGTGTGACATCAGCATTGACCTGCAACTGACCGAGCGGGTATTGGTCAAGCAGGTAGAGGGCGCGCTACACGTTGACCATGTGCCGGAGCCGCCGATTCTGGCGGGGCAGGCATGAGCGAGTTACGCCCCTTTGAGGCCCGGCTGGCCGCCCTGATCGCCAACCTCTCCCCGGAGGCGCGCAAGGAGTTGGCAAAGGGCATCGCCCGCCGGCTGCGTGCCGGCCAACAGCAGAACATCAAGCGCCAGCAGGCCCCCGATGGCACGCCTTTTGCGCCCCGCAAGCCTGCGCCGCCGTCACAGGTGCGCACGAAAAAAGGCCGGGTAAAGCGGGAGATGTTCGCCAAGCTGCGCACGGCGAAATACCTCAAGGCCAAAGCCAACGTAAATGAGGCCGTGGTGGAGTTTACCGGCAACGTGCAGCGCCTGGCGCGGGTGCATCACTATGGCCTACGTGACCGGCCCTCCCGGCATGGCGGGGCCGTGCGCTATGAGGCCCGTCCGCTGCTGGGGATAAACGAGGCGGAGCAGCGCCTGATAGAGCAGGAGGTGATTGCTCACCTGGCCGGCTAATGTTGTTGTGCCTTTCTTCAGCGAGCCGCAACACATTGCGGCTATTCCCCCCCGACGTAACATTACCCCCATGAATGAAAAACTCTCTGACATCCAGCGCCTGCTGCGCAACCTGATCCGTATTGGCACCGTGTCCGCCGTCAATGTTGAGGCCGGGCTATGCCGTGTTGAAACCGGCGGTAACCTCACCACCTGGCTGCACTGGCTGACCAGCCGCGCCGGGCAGGTGCGCACCTGGCACGCGCCAAGCGTGGGAGAGCAAGTGCTGGTACTGGCCCTGGGCGGCGAGCTGGATACGGCCTTTGTGCTGCCGGGCATTTTCTCTGACCAGTTCCCGGCCCCGTCCGCCTCGGCGGACGCGGTTCACTTGTTGTTCCCGGATGGCGCGGTGATTGAGTATGAGCCGGAAACCGGCGCGCTGAGGGCTGAAGGCATCCAATCCGGGCTGATTAAGGCGGCCACGAAAATCACCCTCGATACGCCGGAAGTGGAATGCACGCAGCACCTGAAGGCGGCCACGCTGGAAGTCACCGAAGGCGGCACGATGAAGGGCAATGTCACGCACAGCGGCGGCCGCTTCAGCTCAAACGGCATTGTCGTGGACGCCCATAAACACGGCGGCGTACAGAGCGGCGGCAGCACATCAGGCGGCCCGCAATGAGCACAGAAAACTATATCGGCATGAGCCGGGAGAGCGGCAAGGCCGTGGCTGACCTTGAGCATATCCGCCAGTCGGTGCGTGACATCTTGCTGACGCCAATCGGCACCCGCGTGATGCGCCGCACCTACGGCTCGCTGTTATCTGCGCTGATTGACCAGCCGCAAAACGCCGCGCTGCGCCTGCAAATTATGTCGGCCTGCTACACGGCCATCCTGCAATGGGAGCCGCGCATCACGCTGACGGCCATCAGTTATGAATCGACCTTTGACGGCGGCATGGTTGTGGAGATTACCGGCAACCGCACCAACACCGCGCAAGGGTTTTCTCTTACCGTACCCGTGAGCTGACTATGCCAACCATCGACTTGAGCCAGCTCCCCGCCCCGGATGTGGTGGAGGCGCTGGACTATGAAACCCTGCTGGCCGAGCGCAAGGCCACGCTGATTTCCCTCTACCCGGCAGACCAGCAGGCGGCCATCGCCCGCACCCTGGCGCTGGAGTCTGATCCGCTGGTGAAGCTGCTTCAGGAGAACGCCTACCGCGAGCTGATTTTGCGCCAGCGCATCAACGAGGCCGCGCAGGCGAATATGGTGGCCTACGCCACCGGCGCTGACCTTGACCAGCTGGCGGCCAACACGGGTCTGGCCCGCCTGATCCAGACGCCCGCTGACCTCACCACCCTGCCGCCCACGGCGGCGGTGATGGAGAGCGACGAGGATTTTCGCGTGCGCACGGCGGCGGCCTTTGAGGGACTGAGCGTGGCCGGGCCAACCGGCGCGTATGAGTACCATGCCAAAAGCGCCGACGGGCGCGTGGCGGATGCGTCCGCTATCAGCCCGTCGCCGGCCTGCGTCACCGTCACGCTGCTGGCGCGCGAGGGCAATGGCGAGACCAGCGCTGACCTGCTGGCCGTGGTCACGGCGGCGCTCAATGATGAGGATGTACGCCCGGTAGGCGACCGCGTGACCGTGCAATCTGCGCAGATTGTGCCGTACCAGATAGAGGCCGCACTGTACCTCTACCCAGGGCCGGAGGCGGAGCCTATCCGGGCAGCGGCGGCGGCCAAGCTGGCGGCGTTTATCACCGCGCAGGCCCGCCTGGGCCGCGACATTCGCCGGTCTGCGCTCTATGCCGCGCTGCATGTGGAAGGCGTGCAGCGGGTAGAGCTGCTGCAACCTGTTGCTGATGTGGTACTGGATAAGACCCAGGCCGCCTACTGCACGGCCTATCAACTGACGGTAGGAGGGGTCGATGAGTGACCGCCTGTTGCCGGCAGGCGCCAGCGCGCTGGAAATGGCCGCCGCCACGGCCTGCGCCGAGATTGCGCGCATTCCTGTGCCGCTGCGCACCCTGTGGAATGCGCAAACTTGCCCGGTTGATTTGCTGCCTTATCTGGCGTGGGCCTGGTCGGTTGACCGCTGGGATGCCAACTGGTCGGAGAGCACCAAGCGGGCAGTGGTGGCGGACTCGGCCTATGTGCACCGGCATAAAGGCACAATTGGCGCGCTGCGGCGCGTAGTCGAGCCGCTGGGCTACCTCATTCGCATTACCGAATGGTGGCAGACCCATGAGACGCCCGGCACCTTTCGCCTGGAGGTGGGCGTGCTGGATACCGGCATCACCGAGACGATGTATCACGAGCTGGAGCGGCTGATTGCCGATGCCAAACCGTGTAGCCGTCACCTGGTGGGGTTGTCTATCAACCTGGATGTCACCGGGGCGCTGCCGGTTGCCGCCGCCTGCTATAGCGGTGATGAGCTGACCGTGTATCCCTATTTCCCTGAAACCCTGATTGTGACCGGCCCGGGCTATACCGGCGGCGCAGTCCACGTTATCGACAGCATGAGAGTGAACCCATGACGGCTAAATATTACGCCCTGCTCACCAATCTGGGCGCGGCCAAGCTGGCGAACGCTGCCGCCCTTGGCACTAAATTGCAAATCACCCAGATGGCCGTGGGTGACGGCGGCGGCACGCTGCCGACCCCGAACGCCACACAAACGGCGCTGAAGGGGGAAAAGCGCCGGGCGGCGTTAAATACGCTGAGTATTGATGCAGCCAACAGCAGCCAGATTATCGCCGAGCAGGTTATTCCTGAAAGCGAGGGCGGTTTTTGGATCAGGGAGATTGGCCTGTTTGATGCCAGCGGGGCGCTGATTGCCGTGGCAAACTGCCCGGAAACCTATAAGCCCCAGCTCCAGGAGGGGAGCGGGCGCACGCAAACCGTGCGCATGATTTTAATCGTTAACAGCACCGAGGCGGTGACGCTGAAGGTAGACCCGTCCGTGGTACTGGCAACGCGCAAATATGTCGATGATGCGGTGATTACCGTTAACGCCCACACCGACGATGCGATGGCCAAGCACCTGGCGGCTAAAGATCCGCATACGCAATATCTGAAGGCGGCCGGTCAGTTGAGCGAGATCAAGGCGCAGGGTAGCGCTGCGATGGCAAAGGCCCTGAACAATATTGGTGCCATGCCGTTTTATGCCACGGCCTTGAATGTTGACCTCAATACGCTCGGGCCGGACAGTGCCGGGGTGTATTACAAAGAAATCGACAGCTTAGCGACGCCTGAACTGCACTACCCCGAAAAGATGTCTGGCACCCTGTTAGTTATCCCATCCGGGTATGGGGTGCAGCAGGAGTACACGACGCGCATCGGCAATAAATACGTGCGTGGCTTGAGCGGCACCTGGAACGGTAGCGGGCCGTGGCGCGCGTGGACGCCCATCTATTCCTCTGGCAATCCGCCAAACGCCGCTGAGGTGGGGGCGTTGCCAGTGATCGCAACCAGCATCGGCAATACCAGTATTGATGCCTATGGGTTGGATCACCTCGGCATTTATCAGCAGTCCCTGGCGGCCAATGTCACCACGGCCAACGGCTTTCCTGCTGCGGCGACGGCGGGCGGCACGCTGGAGGTTATCCTTGGCCCCTATGTCGGCGGCGTGCTTCAGCGCTACACCGAAAAGCACACCGGGCGCACGTGGGTGCGTACGCTGACCGGCAACTGGAACGGCAGTAACGGGCCGTGGTCGGCCTGGGCGGCGATGTATTCTGAAAACAATCCGCCAAAGGCGTCTGATGTGGGGGCATTGCCATTAACGGGCGGTGATATCACTGGCGCGCTGGGCGTAGGTCAAAATCTCAACGTGAGCGGAGATATTTCTGTCACGGGCAGGCTCGTGGCAAATAATCGCGTGGTGTCGGCAAATTATGTTTATGCAGGCGGCGGCACCAGTTATCTGGCCGGGGATGGAAATATTTATGGAGATAAATGGGGCGGTTGGTTAACAGGCTATCTATTAAGGACTTACATCACCTCCGTGCGTTTTGGTGCGGCTACCTGGACAGATAACCTTGGTAATAATGCGTATAGCTTTGAGAGCGGCGTAGCGATAACCGGCATTCAGGCGACAGCAAACTATGCCACTAACCTGAAAGTGGCGTATCGGCCCATTCAGGTTTTCATTAACAACACCTGGTATTCCATCAACAGCCTGTAGGTTTTCTATGAAACTCATTTCACTTGTTAAATACACCCCTGACAATCCGCTTACTATTCCAGGACTAGATATTAATTATCTGCGCGATGAAAACGGTCACGACTGGTACGAGGCGCAAAAGGATTTTGCTATTGATACCCTGAAAATTGCCTATACCTCGGATGGCATTATTCGCCAGTGCAGTACAGATATTTCTGCGCTCTGGCCGGAGAATATGTCTGTTGATGAGATAGCAAGGCCGGAGGCCCCTGAAGCCTCACTGAACGATGGCAGTTGGTCATTTGATGGCGTCAACCTCACGCAGACGCCGACCGATTACGTGGCGCAGTCCACTGCCAAGAAGGCCGAGCTTATCGCGGATGCCACCTTGAACATTGACCCATTGCAAGATGCGGTCGACCTGGAGATGGCAACCGATGAAGAGGCGGCGCTCCTGGTCAGTTGGAAAAAATACCGGGTACTGCTGAGCCGGGTCGATACCGGTACCGCACCGGATATTACCTGGCCGCCCCTGCCTGAATAAGCCTTGGCGCCTATCGCGGCAGCGGCATAATCGAGGGTGCTCACATCGACAACGGCCTGGAAGATGATGCACTAGATATGTAGAAGCTCACACTGTGTGAGGGCATATGCACAGGCAGAGGCAGTGATGCCCCTTAGCCTAGATAAAAATTTATAAAAGAAACATTAAGTAATCAAAAAATAAGGCACTAAAAAAATGCCGCCAGAGGGACTGGCGGCAAACCATTCGAAAACGCTTCGTTCAACGATAGTGTGTGTCTATGCACATTTATAGAATAGTTGATATTTTTTTTCTTGCTAAGAAAAATCATTTTAGTTTTTAGCATCATTCTCCTGCTGTCACTTCAGTGTAACTTTAAATAATCACAAATAAAAACAACGTTCCTGGAGAGATAAAAATAGGCTTGCCTACCTCTTGCAAACGCATAAAGGAATCAAAGAAAAATCGAATCATTTAGTAAATAATACAATTTAATACCATTAGTTTCGATCAATCTTTTTTAGATTTCTTTGAGTTATAGCTCTCGTCGCCAATAGAAACCGCCAGCAATGCATCCCTTGCTATCGTAGCTATATTTTTCTCGCAGAAAGATAGATGCCTATACCCTTCTGGGCTGATGGCAATTAGCTCACCACTTGCTGCCATAAGACGCCACCGCCAACAACCCTCTTTATCTAAATAAATGTAATAATAAGGTATTTCAAAGATCTTCATAATTACACCCCCTTATCTGATTGTCTAGAAAGTTAACTATCCTTTCAATGCAATCATAATTACCACTGAATTTTATAATGCACTTACGAGAGCGCGCCAACATTATTTTTACAATTGCTGCCCAGTACACAATTTTTCGCATCACTTATTTTTTTAGGTGAATTTTTAAGTTTTACAATAGAGCCGCCAGCAATAAAAAATCATTCACAGCATTGTTTTCATAAAACGAAAAATATTACTTATTGATTGGAAAGTTAAAAATATATGTTGTGTCGATTACTAGCAAGATGCAATCACATGCGCCCGCCCCTCAGGCTTGGCACTCTACGTGCTCACACAACACGGAGCGCACTAGATGGCCGATTATCATCATGGTGTCCGCGTCGTCGAAATCAACGACGGCACGCGCACCATTTCCACCGTTTCCACTGCCATTGTTGGCATGGTCTGCACCGCTGAGGATGCGGACGCCACGGCGTTTCCGCTCAACACGCCGGTACTGCTCACCAACGCACAGGCGGCTATCGCCAACGCCGGCACGACCGGCACCCTGGCCGCCGCCCTGCAAGCCATTGCCGACCAGGCCAAGCCCGTCACCGTCGTGGTGCGCGTGGCCGAAGGCGCAACCCAGGCAGAAACCACCTCCAACATCATCGGCGGCACTGATGAAAACGGCCAATACACCGGCATGAAAGCGCTGTTGAGCGCGCCGACCCAGCTCGATGTGAAGCCGCGCATTCTGGGCGTGCCGGGCCTCGACTCGCTGGAGGTGGCGACCGCGCTCGCCAGCATCTGCCAGCAACTGCGGGCCTTTGGCTATGTGTCCGCCTACGGGTGCAAGACCCTGAGTGATGCCATGACCTACCGCGAGAACTTCAGCCAGCGCGAGCTAATGGTGATTTGGCCGGACTTTATCGCCTGGGACACCACCGCTAACGCCGCCCGCACCGCCTACGCCACCGCCCGCGCCCTGGGGCTGCGTGCCAAAATTGACACTGAAACCGGCTGGCATAAAACCCTCTCCAACGTGGGCGTCAATGGCGTCACCGGCATCTCGGCGGGCGTCTTCTGGGATTTGCAGCAGACCGGCACCGATGCTGACCTGCTTAACCAGGCCGGCGTCACTACGCTTATCCGCAAAGACGGCTTTCGCTTCTGGGGCAACCGCACCTGTAGCGATGATGCGCTGTTTGCCTTTGAGAACTACACCCGCACCGCACAGGTAGTGGCCGACACGATGGCCGAGGCGCACATGTGGGCGGCAGATAAGCCGCTGACCCCGACCCTGGTCAAAGACATCATCGGCGGTATCAATGCCAAGTTCCGCGAGTTGGTCAGCGCCGGCTATCTGCTGGGCGCAAGCTGCTGGTATGACGACAGCGCCAACGACAAAGACACCCTGAAGGCGGGCAAACTGCTGATTGATTACGAGTACACGCCTGTACCGCCGCTGGAAGATTTGACGCTGCGCCAGCGCATCACCGACTCCTACCTGGCGGATTTTGCCGCCGCGGTTAACAGCTAAGGAGCTGAATTAATGGCACTGCCGAAAAAACTGAAGTACCTGAACTTGTTCAACGATGCCAACAGCTACCAGGGCATTGTCTCCTCGGTGACGTTGCCGAAGCTCTCGCGCAAGCTCGACACCTATCGCGGCGGCGGCATGAACGGGGCCGCCCATATCGACAACGGGCTGGAAGATGATGCGCTAGATATGGAGTGGAGCATTGGCGGCCTGGATGAGCGTGTGCTGGGCCAGTGGGGCGGTGGCACCGTGCCGCTGCGCTTTGTTGGCTCTTACCAGCGTGACGACACCGGCGAAGTGATCGCGGTAGAGGTGGAGGTGCGCGGCAAGCATCAGGCGTTTGATTTTGGCGAGGCCAAGCAGGGCGAGGACACCGAAACCAAAATCACCACCAAGTGCACCTACTACAAACTGACCTGGAACGGCAAAGACCTGATTGAAGTCGACACCGTCAACATGATTGAGAAGGTCAACGGCACCGACCTGCTCGAGCAGCACCGCAAAAATATCGGGCTGATTTAACCCCTACGCCAGCGCCTGGCGCTGGCCCTCATAGAGAGCACTTACATGGAAAACCAAAACCGCATTACCCTGGAAACCCCCATTCAGCGCGGTGAACTGACGATTAGCCAGATTGAGCTGATGAAACCCAATGCCGGCACGCTGCGCGGCGTGCGTCTGTATGACCTGGTGCAGTCGGATGTCGATGCGCTGCTCACGATTTTACCGCGCATCACCACCCCCAACCTGACTAAAGCCGAGTGCCTGACGTTAGATCCGGTTGACCTGGTAGAGGTAGGCGGCAAGGTGATTAGTTTTTTGACGCCGAAGTCGGTGATGTGAAATGGCCAGCGGGCCTGACGGTCAATGACCTGATGGCCGACATCGCCATGATTTTTCACTGGCCCCTCTCTGACCTCACCAACCTGCCGCTGGCCGAGCTTCTCGACTGGCGGCACAAAGCCATGATCCGCAGCGGAGCAACACCGGATGAGTAACAGCCTGAAATTGCAGGTTCTGCTAAAAGCCGTTGACCAAGCCAGCCGACCTTTTAAGGCTATCCAGAACGCCACGCATACCCTGTCCGGGGAGATCCGTGACGCGCAGGCCAACATCCGGGCGCTGGATGCACAGGCGGCAAAAATTGACGGCTTTCGCAAAACCAGCGCGCAACTGGCGGTCACGCAGCGCGCCCTGGCCTCTGCCAAGGAGCGGGCCGCCGCGCTGGCCGTGCAGTTTCGCAACACCGCGCGCCCCACGGCGCAACAGGCCAAGGCCCTGGAGAAGGCCCGCCAGGCGGCGGCGGAGTTGCAGACCAAAACCAACAGCCTGCGCCTGTCTGTGCAGCAGCAACGTGATGCGCTCAATGCTGCCGGTATCTCAACGCGCAACCTGAACAGCGCCCAGCAACGCCTGCGCAGCGAGTCGGCGCAGGCTACCCTGGCGCTCAACCAGCAACGCCAATCCTTGCAACGTCTTGACCAGCAACAGGCGCGGCTCAACCAAACCCAAGCGCGCTATCGCCGGGGCCAGGAGTTGACCGGCAGCGTGCGCAATGCCGGGGCGGCCGGTGTGGGAACGGCGACCGTGGGCGCAGTGGCCGGCATGACCCTGTTAAAGCCGGGCTATGACTTTGCACAAGCTAACTCCACGCTTCAGGCCGTGTTGGGACTGGATAAGCATTCCGCCGAGTTTCAATCCTTGCGCACCCAGGCGCGCAGCATTGGTGACAACACGGCGGCCTCGGCCAACGATGCGGCCAACGCGCAGATCATCATTGCTAAATCCGGCGGTACGGTAGACGACATCCGGGCGGCGACGCCGGTCACGCTAAATATGTCCCTGGCGAACAACCGCACGATGGAAGAGAGCGCCAAGCTGCTGATGAGCACCAAAAGTGCCTTTGGCCTGGCAAACAGCGAAGTTGCACACCTGGGGGATGTGATTTCCGCCACGATGAATAAAACGGCGGCGGACTTTGACGGGCTGAACGACGCCCTGACTTATATCGCCCCGGTGGCAAAAAACGCCGGCGTCAGCGTAGAGCAGACCACGGCCATGATTGGCGCGCTGGCACAGGAGGGCACCACCGGCAGCATGGCCGGTACTGCCGTGCGGGCGATGTTGCTGCGCGTGCAGGCACCCACCGGAGAAGCCGGGAAGGCGATAAAAGAGCTGGGCGTAAAGACCGCCGACAGCAAGGGCAATATGCGGCCCTTCTTCTCGGTCTTGAAAGAGATGAAAAGCGCCTTTGAGAAAAATCACCTCGGCACCGCACAACAGGCGGAATACCTGAAAACCATTTTCGGGGAGGAGGCCGCCGCCGCCGCCGTCACCCTGATGAAGGGCGCCGCCAACGGCCAACTGGATTCGCTGACGCGCACGTTCCAGCAGTCAGACGGCAGCACCGCCAGGCTGGTAAGCGTCCAGCAGGACAACCTGGGCGGCGACCTGAAGGAAGGGCAATCCGCCGCTGAGGCCGTGGGGACTGACCTGTATGACCAGCTCGACGAGAGCCTGCGTAAGCTCACCCAGGACACCACGAAATATATTCTGAAAGTCGACCACTGGATACAGAACAACAAGGCGCTGGCCGGCGGGATCGCCAAGATAGCGATCGCCGGCACGACCTTACTCGCCATGCTGGGCGCGGTGGGCCTGATGGTCTGGCCGGTCATGGCCGGCATCAATGGGTTAATCGCCGGGGCGGGGATGCTAAGTGCGGGCTTTTCGCTTGCCGGCGGAGCCATCGCCACGGCGTTAGGGGCTGTCTCCTTGCCTATCGTGGCCGTGGGGGCGGCGATTGTGGGCGTGGGGCTGCTTATCCGCAAATACTGGGAGCCGCTCCAGGCATTTATCACGGGAGTGGCCGAAGGATTTACCGCCGCGATGGGGCCAGTGAGTGAAGCCTTTGCCCCGCTTAAGCCGCTGTTTACCTGGCTTACAGAGAAGCTGAGCGGGATATGGGACGGGTTTAGCAAGCTGATTGAGCCGGTGAAGTCCACCCAGAAAGAGCTGGCCGCCGCCGGCAACATGGGCCGGCAATTCGGTACATTGCTGGCAAACGGCCTGCAAGCCCCCATGAAGATTCTAGGCAAGCTGCGCGAGGGCATCGATTGGGTATTAGAAAAGCTCAACATTATCCATAAGGACTCCAGCGATCCAGAGGATAACGAGCCGGCGGCAGATGATGGCCCCGGTGCTAAGCCAGATGGCAGGCCGCTCGCTCTGGGCGGGGCGGGCTATAAACCTGTAGTCATGGCTTACCAGGGCGGGCCGGCACCACAAAACACTTACCAAAGCAGTTACGTGCTGAACATGCACCCCGGCATGACCAAAGATGATGCGCTGGCACTGATGGCCCAGCAGCGTGAGCGCGAGCAGCGCCAGGCCAATGCCCGGCAACGTAGCCAGATGGGGTGGGAGTAACGAACAATGATGATGGTTTATGGCCTGATGGTATTTATGCGCCAGACGCTCCCCTATGCCGAGCAGCAGCATACCGTTGATTACCGCTGGCCGACCAATAGCCGGGTCGGCGAGCGGGCGGCGGCGCAGTTCCTGGGGGTGGGCGATGAGAAAATTACGCTGACCGGGGAGCTATGCCCGGAAATCACCGGCGGCACGCTCTCGCTACTGACCTTCAAAGCAATGGCCGATGAGGGGTGCGCCTGGCCGCTGATTGGTGGCAACGGCACCATCTACGGGATGTTTGTTGTGGAGAGCATCAGCCAGACCCACAGCGAATTTTTCGCCAACGGCGCGGCGCGCAAAATTGGCTTTACCCTGAGCCTCAAGCGCGTGGATGAGTCGTTAACCTCCATGTTCGGCGATGTGAAACAGCAGGCCGATAGCCTGATAAGCGGGGCCGGCAACCTGCCGGGCCAGCTCACCACCGCCATGAATAACGCGGTATCCTCGGCGGGCGAAATGGTCGGGGGGCTGTTGGCATGATGGGAATAGGCGATCTGTCCTTTACGCCCAGCGCGCCCATGACGCCGGATTTTTTGCTGAGCGTGAATGCCAAGGATGTCACCACCAATATTCGGCCTCGTCTTCTCTCTCTGGCGCTGACCGACAATCGGGGGTTTGAGGCTGACCAGCTCGACATTGAACTGGACGACAGCGACGGCAAGCTGGAGATGCCGGCGCGTGGGGCCGTGGTGCGGCTGTACCTTGGCTGGAAAGGTGGCGCGCTTATCGACAAGGGCAGTTTCACCGTGGATGAAGTCGAGCACCACGGGGCGCCAGACACACTGACCATTCGCGCCCGGAGTGCTGATTTCCGTGGCACGCTTAACTCTCGGCGGGAGGTGTCTTACCACGACACCACCCTGGGGGCCGTGGTGGCCCTGGTAGCCGCCCGCAATCAACTTTCGGCCACCCTGGGGGCCGGGTTGGGTGAGCTGGCCGTGGTGCACATTGACCAGACCCAGGAGACGGATGCGGCCTTTTTAACGCGCCTGGCCTCGCTGTATGGGGCTGTGGCAGCGATAAAGGCCGGCGCGCTGCTGTTTATCCGGCCCGGTGGCGGCCTGACGGCCAGCGGCAAGCCCCTTCCCCAGCTCACCCTCACGCGAGAGGATGGCGATCAGCATCGTTTCAGTATCGCTGACCGGGGCGCATATACCGGCGTGACGGCAAGCTGGCTGCATACCAAAGACCCGGCCCCGAAAAAAGTGAAGGTACAGCGTAAGACGGCGGAAAAGCACCTGCGCGCCCTAGAGCATCCCGCCGCTAAAAAGGCCGCGACCACCGCCGCCAAAACCCCGGAGGCCAGCGAGGGCGAGTATCTGGCCGGCACCGAAGATAACGTGTTTGCCCTGACGACCGTGTACGCCACGCGGGCAGCCGCGATGCGCGCCGCCCAGGCCAAGTGGGAACGGCTACAGCGCGGAGTAGCGGAATTTTCCCTGACGCTGGCGCGGGGCCGGGCGGATCTCTTCCCGGAAACGCCGGTGCGGGTAAGTGGCTTCAAAGCGGTGATTGATGCGCAGCCGTGGATCATCAGCAAGGTGACACACAGCCTGAGCGGCAGAGGCTATACCACGATACTGGATTTTGAAGTGATGATTTCTGATATGGAATATTCAGCAGGGGAAGATTCCCAATAAGTGAATATTCTTTGCGTTTTTGGGTTTTTAGTGTATTAAGGCATCATTAGCTCAGGGAGACAAAAAAATGATGCATTGCCCACTTTGCCAGACTGCCGCACACGCTCGCACTAGTCGCTACATTACGCCTGAAACGAAGGAGCGTTATCACCAATGCACCAACATCAACTGTAGTTGCACCTTTAAGACTCATGAAGTAGTTGCAGGATTGATAGTTCAACCGGGGGACGTTAAGCCAGTGCCGCCGCATCCCAACGGTAGAACCCAACAAGGCACATTATGGATGTGAAAAAAGCCCTGCTAAGCGGGGCTTTTTTATGGGGAATTTAGACACGACTGAAAATCTGCCGCCATTTTGCCGCCACTCAAAAAAGACAGGAAAAAATACCGCATAGTTCTTCTTGCATAACATTTTGATCTTAAAGGTAAAATTTTTAGAATCTTATTGGGGTTGAACCGAATACCAAGAGATAACTGGTCAGTTGCGCATAACCAAAAATGCGCGTCACGCCATCAACGGGTGACCGCCAGGTGCCGCCGCCTAAGGGTGAGGCTTTCAGCAACTGGCGATAGAGCGGCGTCGAGGCCATGCTTCTATTAATGATGGTATCCGGGAATGGCCGGACATACAGCACGGTGGAATCCAGGTGGGTCAGGCCGAGCAGGTCGGTCGGGGCCATCTCATAGTAGCCGTAGAACTGGCGGAAAAAATCGACCCGCACGGTGCCGAGCACCACGCCGCGAAAGTGGCCCGTGGCATCATTTATTCTTAGGGAAACCGGGATAATCAGATCGCCCGTGGAGCGGCTGGCAATCACATGGCCAACATGGATATGGGCATCCGTATGGCTACGGTGCCAGCGGAAGTATTCACGATCGGCATTATTGGCATGGGGCAACATTTTTTTGCCAGAGGTCGCGAGCCAGTTCCCCTGCGCATCATAAACAAACAGGCCGTGCAGCTGCGGCAAGCGGCTTTTCTGGATACCCAACAACCCCTGTGGGCCAATATAGTGCTCAGGGTGGTTAAAGATGTCATCGCTATGGCGGAGGATATCCTCCAGCGTGATCTGCACTTGCAGGAAAGTGTCTTCGGCCTGACGCGAGAGGGAGACGGACTGGTTTCTGGCCTGCTTTTCGGTATCTTGCAGGGTGTGCTGCCAGGATTGCCACATGGACCACCCGACTACAGCAATCACGGCGACACTGATAATGAGCAGAAAAATTGCCATGACACGATCAGGCGATTTGAAGCGGGATAAAGCCAAACAGTCCTCCGGGAAGGTTAAACGTCGTGCGGCATCATGCCGCCAGTGCGTCCGGTTTGCAGCCTGCCGGCGTGATGAGCGCTGCGGCATCGCAGGCCCATTTCCCTCGGCCTGCCTTTTGAGGGCGCTACTTTAACAGGAAGTCATCACGAGAGTGGTTGGTTGAGCAGGGTTTCTCCCGGAGTTATCCACTGATTCTGTGGATAACCCTGATGGGCAGAGTACGGCGATACTCGTCAACATTGGCAAAAATGCCTACCTTTATCATACCAAAAAGGCACCTAATAGGTGCCTTTTTGGTACTAAAAATATGCCAAAAAAGTATCAAGACAACTCATTCAGGCCATGTTCGGCGTAGAAAGCCAGCGCGTAGCGGATCATATTGAGTTTGGAGCGCTGGGTCTTCTCACAGAGCGCTTCCAGCTGGGCAAACTCATACTCGTTGAAAGGAACGCGGATCGCCTTATAGTCACGCTTGGCATCCTTATCTTGCGAAGGTGCCACCGCCACACTGTTATCGGCTTGGGCGGCAAAGGCTTCAATTTTCTTCTCTACCGGTACAACCGGTGGCTCGCGACGTTTTACCATGTGATCAACTCCTGTACCAGACACTGGATTTCTGCTTTGGCCTTGCCATTATCCATCTCCACCACACCTTTACCTTCTGACATGCAGTCACGGTAAATTTTGCGATCGCGGATAACGGTGTTGAGCAGCTTCAGTACCGGGAAGTCGGCCAAATAATCTTTGGCTTCCTGAGTCTCATTGACCACCGGGTTGGTGGGCGCCATGGTCAGCACCGCGCAGGGGCGCAACGCATCATTAATATCCAAGGCCTGAGTAATGATGTCGTTCAGTTTCGGCAGGGTGTCGAGATCGGGTTGGGAAGGGCGGAAGGGTACCAGCAACACATCGGCGGCAGTCATACCGGTACGCAGTTCCCGGCTGTCGCGGCCAGCGGAGTCCACCACTACATACTCATAACGTTTGGCAAGGTCGAGCAGGGTTTCACGGATGTTGTCGAACTTCTGGATACTGTGGACAACCGACAGCCCCTCCTGACTATTGCGATCGGTCACCCAATTCGACGCGGTGCCCTGACGGTCAGCGTCCACCAGAATGACATCTTTCCCCTGACGTGCCAGCTCTGCACAGATATTGGCGGCCGTTGTGGATTTCCCACACCCGCCTTTTTGACTACCAATGAGTATAATCATGACACCTTCCTGGAGTTAAATGAGTGCTTAATTAGTACCAATTGAATATCAAAAAGGCTCATATTTCAACTTCTTTGATGACCGCCTGGATTGTCCGTGATGCGTTTGCTGGCAGCGGGAAAAGCATTCCCTATAAAGGAAGGGAATCAGGCACGCTGACAGTGCGCGCCTGAGGGAGGGTTTTCTTCTTCTATATAGAGGAGGAAAAAGGGATCAATTATCCGGCACGCAGACGCGCAGGCGATGCCCGTCAGGATCGCGTGCCACAAAAGTGCGGCCAAACACTGCATCCAGCGGTGCCTGCTCGATATCAACGCCGAGTGACAGCCATTGCTGATACAGCGCTTCTACTTTTTCAGGGCTTTCCACCATAAAGGAAAGCTCTGAACGATGGCCGCTGCCATCGGATACGAAGTCACGCGCCTGTTTAGACCACAGCCCCAGATGGAGGCCATTGTCAAAAGAGAAGGCGGCCCAGGTGGGAAAGCAGTCATCCGGCGCTTTGCCCAGCAGGCGTTGGTAAAACTCACTGCTTGCCACAGGATCATCGACATACAGGATAACGAGATTTGGCATCAACATAACGGCTCCTTGTCGTTACATGAGTGAAGGGTCAGGCACATTGTATGGCCGGTGGACAGTATCGTCATTATCCGTGCGCAGGAATACCACGCCCCCTGAAGTACAGTTTGCATAAAAATAGCGCCAATCGGGCACCTTTTAGGTATAGAAATAGTGGTGTAAAAACACCTTATTAGTACCAATATAGTGCCTTTTAGCGCACTGAAATGTGATAGGATTTGCGGTAGTGAGCAAATGCTTACTTGCGCCAAACATCTATCCTCATGTCATCTCCATCTGACCTCAACAGCACCTCCAGCAAGAGCCGCGTTTTCATTGGAAAGAGCAATATCCCCACAACGTCAAACGGGCAGTACTATAATAAGCATGAAGCAAGATGAAAAAAGTACCGCTTTGGCATGGCTTTAGCCCGTTTTTAGTACCAAAAAGGTATGATTTTGACGTTACTTTAAGGCTTAACGTGAGAAGATTTGCGGTCTCCAGACAACATCTGCGCCTTGCTGCTGCGATCGTCTTCACAAACGTGATAACTTTTCGGGCTTTCAACATCCCTCGGTAATTAATTAGTTAAATCAATAATATAAGCAAAAATAGTGCCGCGCGAAACGTGATAACTTTTGCGGTAAGGGGAGGCGGCCCGTATCGGCCACGGCGGCCAAAGGTGATAACTTTTGCGGTGATGCTGAAGATGGCCTTGCTGGACTGTCTTACCACAACAGTAAGCCCGGCCTTACGAAGTGATGCTTTATTGCACAGCGCACCTCTGGCCTGTCGTGGCGTTAAACGTGATAACTTTTGCGGTAGCTCGCAGGGGAGCTATCTCCGGAAACAGACCAGCCTTCGTTGTAAGTTTGTTGTAAAACGGTTGCAGAATAGGTTTTGCCAAAATCGGGGGGATCTCACTGGTACAAAAAACAAAAAAACAAAGCGAAGCTGCGTTAGTTTGTTTTTTTCTCTGTTTCTTGTTTCTCTTCTTTCTTGTTTCTAGGGGTGTTTTTCCTATTATGAATCAATCTATTACAAGACAATAGGTGATAGGATTTGCGGTCTCAGGTGATAAGATTTGCGGTCAGACGTGATACTTTTTGCGGTCTAAGGTGACATGATTTGCGGTCAAACGTGATCTCAGGATCTGTTGATAACTTTGGCTAAGGTGATATATTTTTGAAAAATATCACCTGCCGGAACACCCATGTCGAATAAGCTGGATGTTAAAAAACTGTATGTAACACAGGATAACAAGCTGCTTGAGGGTGCCTACAGCGCCACGCTGGACGAGATGCGCTTGCTCTACCTGGCACTGGTGCAAATTGACAGCAAAAAAGCCCAGCCTGACGGGCTGTATACGCTCTATCCCGCTGATTTTGAAAAGATGTTTGGTGTGCATCCTTCCCATACCCACCAGCAACTCAAGCGGGCCGCAGACTCTCTCGGCAGCAAGCCAATCGTGACCTACGAGTGGGACGAAAAGAAAAAACGCCTCGATAAGGTTAAGCGGTTTTGGTTCTCTTCGATTCGCTATGACGCCTCCGACAATACCGCCGATGTCACCATCCGTTTCTCACCAGACGTGGTGCCCTATCTCTATGACCTGAAACGCGAATTTACGCAGGTAGATTTCGAGCATGTGTCACGTCTGGACACGCCTTTCGCTTTCCGGCTTTACAGCTGGCTGGTAAAATTCAGGAAACTTACGCGCAATTCACGGGATCAGGGGATCATCGAGACGGATCCTTTCGAAATCGATTGGATGAAAGAGCGCACCGGGTTGGTGGGCAAGTACGAGGAGTACCGCTTTTTCAAACGTGATGTGCTGGTGCCAGCGATCGAAAGGATCAACGCCAATACCGACATTTCGGTCGATTGGCAGCCGGTTAAGTCGGGTCGATCCGTCAAGGCGATCAAATTTTTCTACGTGATCGAATCCAGCGCCAGTACAGCCAAACCCCTGCGCCCGCGTCTGCCGCGCCGGCCACATGTCCTGGCTGGCTCGGATCTGGAGGGCAAATGGGCGCGCCGCTGCATCGGCTTGATGGATGAGTACCGTACCAAGCTGGAAGCCTATGATCCCACTGAAAAAATCGCGCTGGCGGATCTGCGTAAGTGGCTGGATTGGTACGGGATCATCGGGGACGCCGCTAACATGACACGCTTGAAAGATGAGATAAAAGTACGCAGTAACCGCAAAAAGGGCGCCTGAGAGCGCCTGTAATGCATCCAGACGCGTTTTTTACCCCCACGCAAGGTAAGGGGAGCCGCAAGGAAGAAATCCCCGCCTAATGCGTTATAGTGCGTTTTAAAGCCATGATCCACAAGTGTCCCAAAAGGATCCTTTGAGCATAGATCCTTGGATCGTGCCAGGATCCGTCGACCTTCTCCCTGTCACAGCACGCCAATGCCGCCCTTTCCACCCTGATGAGAAAAAATGATTAAAGCTATTAACCAATACGCGGATGAGCGTTCCATCAGCTGATTTGACCATTCCCTACCTCGAAGCAGGTAATACCCCTCCCTCTACCCCTCAAATAGAGGGTTTCACCTTTTCACTTTACCCTCAATATTCTCAATAAGAAGTTATTTAAAGTATTAATATTTCAATTCCGTTATCATTTACTGCCATATTTCCTCTCACAAGCCTCAATTTTTCTCTTTTATTCACATCCACGTGATAAATTAAAGACAATTAAAAATAAATTATTCAAAGGTGAGTTGGTGAAATAAAATATTTTAGTTAATCTTACCTTGTTCCTTCAAATAACCTGATGGGGGGCGAGTGAACCACTGTAATACCACTGGATATTTAATAGGTAAGATTAAGGTGAAGATATGACATCCATTCCATACTTTTATATTTTTAAAGATCATGCCAACGAATGGCGTTGGCGTTTTAATGCCTCCAATGATGAGGTGATCGCAACCAGCTCAAGGGGTTATCACAAATTTGAGGATTGCGAACAGGCAATTAAGTTGCTGTCAGTAGACGCTAAACGCTCTGTAACCATTGGTGACAGGAGTTACGTCTCACACAGTGACAGCAGCCTTGGATTGTGATGTCTCACTACAGCGTAGAGAGCGGAGTGTTTGATTGAAATCAACAGCAGTGAGTTATGAGGGGCAGAGGTATAGGGATATATATCTGTGAGGGAAGGTAATCACACGCTCTTCCTTGGGCATTTAACGCACCTATTTGGCATTCAGGGTGCAGTCATATTTTCCATGCGCAAGGGCGTGACAATAATAGGGAACAATAGAACACTTTTGATGAATCATCCTGACGGGGACCGCATAAGCCGTGTGTCCCCCTTTGTTTTTCCTCCCCGCATCCATTCCATATCAATATCCCACCGGCACCAAAATTGGGTGCATCGAAATAGAAATCACAACAGGGTTCGTACAAGCAACCCATCGATAAAACATGAATTTGTTTTATGTGGCTATGCTTTTGATGCTGGAGCGCCATTTCTCGATCAGGGCACCGACACCCCCATTGCATGAATCACAAAGAGCAGATGGGATCGCCATCACACTCAAAATTTTTTTTCTATGTTTTTATTAGGCGGAATTTTAATTTCATTAAGGGAGTATAATGGACGCGCTATCACCCGCACTGCTGTTGCAGCAGGAAACCGAAAGCCGGTTGGCTCATTTTGATTTCTCGACGGCGTGGGCATTGGGTCGGCATCTTCACGATCGGGCAGCAGAGCGCGGCGCGCCGGTGGCGATTGAGGTCTATGCCTTTGGTCAGGTGCTGTTTCTCTCGGCGTTGCCCGGCTCCGTGCCTGATAATTTGGAGTGGATGCGGCGCAAGCGCAATACCGTGTTGCGTTACGGCCACTCCTCCATGTATGTCGGGATGTTGAACCAACAACGCGGCGAAGCGATGGCCCAATACGCTTTCCTCAGCCAGTCTGACTACACTGACCACGGCGGCAGCTTTCCGCTGCTGAACAGCAGTGGCGCGGTGCTGGGGGCGGTCAGCATCAGCGGCTTGCCGTCAGAGGAGGATCACGCGTTGGCGCTGTGGGGCATCCAGCAAGTGGGTCGCCAGGGTGCAAACAGCCAGTGATGCAGTGAGGGTAAAAAGCCTGATGGTCAATCAGGCTTGGGAAGGCGATAGGTTTATCCCCAGCCAAGCTGGGCTTTGATGGCACGCCGGTAGGGCGTATCCAGTTGGGCGGGCACCTGCTCCAGGTAATTCATCGCGTGCTCGCGGGTCTCACCGGTCAGGCTACTCAGGTAGGCCACCGCCTCCTCACTGGAGGGAATGCGCCCTTCAATATTGTGGATGCGTGGCGGCAGGGCCGTCCAAATCACCACATCAATGTCACGTGCCAGCGCCCACTCGGCCAGCGGCCCGACGGGCGACGCGGCCAAAAACAGCGCGCCTACGCCATCGTGCCGCTGCTCCGGGATCCCCTCACGCTCCCGCAACGCGGCAATGGCCTGATCCACCCCCTCTACCGCCAGCTCTGCCCAAAACACCTGAAGCAGCGGCGCATTCAGGGATACTGCCGTGGAGAGTTCGCCACTGTCTCCCACTCGCGAGAACTCTACCGGTACTTCCGGGCCATCACTGCGCCATTCGCCTGCCACTGGCAGTGGCCCCGGCTTCCAAATAAGCGATCCCCATCCCAGACAGGCAATTTTCATCGGTAACTCCTGTGCAATGTCATAAACAGCGGGGCCTGATGCTCCCGTTTGATCTATAGCATCTGCCTTGTCATCCCTCCACGCGCCAGCGTAAGTAGTGTGTAAAGAAATAAGAAACGCATCCGGTGGCTGGCCGGATGCGTGCGCCCTTGGGCGATCAGGAGGGCATTGGCTGCCCGGTGCGGTCGCGCAGTCCCCAGAGCGCCAGCAGGCCGAGCAGGGCGCCGCCCATCAGGTAGAGGGCAGGAATAATGGTCAGGCCGGTCTCCTTGATCAGCCAGGTGTTGATCAGCGGCGCGGTGCCGCCCAGCGCAGAGACCGAGACGTTGTAGCTGATGGCGAAGCAGCTGTAGCGCACGGTTGCGCCGAACATGGAGGTGAGCGTGGCGGGAATGGTGCCCTCGAAGAATAGCATTGCCAGAATCAGCACCGCCATGCCGAGGATAATCGCCGCCAGCCCCTGCGTCTGGATGGCCCAGAAGATCGGCAGTACGCAGAACAGCATCATCAGACAGCCGGTTACCAGCATCCGCTTGCGGCCAATGCGATCGCCGAGCATACCAAACAGCGGGATGAACAGCAGCAGCGCCAGGGTGGCGGTCATCGACAAGGTGGCGCTGAACTGCTCGGAGCGGCCAAGGAAGCTCACCAGATAACTGGGGAGATAGCCAAGCACAATGTAGTAGTTGATGTTGAAGGTGGCGACCAGCCCGGCGCTGCGCAACAGTTGCGGCCACTCGCTGGCGACCAATTTCCAGAAGGGGGGCCGGGCGGGCTGGTGCGATTTATTGGCCTGCATCTGCCGGAAGACCGGGGTCTCATCAACCCGCAGGCGAATAAATAGCGCCACGATGCCCATCAGCCCGGCAATCACGAACGGCACGCGCCAGCCCCACGCGAGCATGGTCTCCGCGCCCAGCAGGCTGCTGATCAGGTTGACAATCACCCCGCCGACCAAAAAGCCGGCGATGTTGCCAAACTCCAGCCAGCTGGTGAAGAAGGTGCGCCGTTTGTCTGGGCTATGCTCGGCGATGAAGATGCAGGAGCCGCCATACTCGCCGCCGGTGGAGAGCCCCTGCAACATGCGCATCACCACCAGCAGGATGGGCGCGGCCAAACCAATGCTGTGATAGCTGGGGATCAGCGCGATCGCCAACGTGGCCGTCGCCATCAGGCTGATGCTGGCGACCAGCGCGGTGCGGCGGCCATATTTGTCGCCAATCGGGCCAAACAGCAGCCCGCCCAGCGGCCGGATCAGGAAGCCGGCGGCGAAGGCGGCATAGATGGCGATCAGCTCGTTATAGCTGTTGCTGGTGGGAAAAAAGACCTTGGCCAGCAGTGTGGACATAGAGGAGTAGATGGCGAAGTCAAACCACTCCACCATGTTGCCAAGCGTGACGCCCGTGACCGCGCGGGTCAATGTCCGGTCGGGTGTGGCCGGGCCGCGATGATCCTTCACCTCTTCGGCAGTGCTTGCATCCAGTGTTATCTCTTTCATGGTGATGCCCCTGTCAGGTTAAAAGAAACCGGGAGTGCCGTCCCCTCAGCGCATATAGGCCCCGCCGGAGACCACGAAGGTTTCGCCGGTGACATACCCCGGCTCGGCGCTGAACTTCCATACCCAGTCAGCGATCTCCTCCGGCCGGGCGGCGCGCTGCAACGGCACCGCCTTCACCCCCTCTTGCAGGCGGCCGCCCGCCAGGGTGCCCTCGGTCTCCACCCAGCCGGGCGCGATGGCGTTGACCACCATGCCGCGTCCCACCAGCTCTATTGCCAGCGATTTGGTCAGGGAGACCACCGCCGCCTTGGAGGCGCTGTAGAGCAACTGGTTATGGGAGACGGCAAAGGCATCCACCGAGGCAAACAGCAGCAGGGTGGCGCCCGTCTCCGCCACCCGGTCGGCCGCCACCCGCGCGATGTTGAGGGAGCCAAGCACATTGACGTCAAAGATGCGGCGGTACAGCTCCTCGCTGTAGCTCTCCAGACTGGAGACCGGGAAGATGCCCGCCGCATGGACAGTGGCATTAAGGCGGCGATCGCCCAGTGCCGCGTCAAGGCGTGCCGCCAGCTCATCATGGCGGGTGATGTCAGCCTGCACCGGCGTCAGGCCGGGCTGCGGCGGCATCTCCGCCAGATCTACGGCGATCACCTCCCACTGGCGGGAGAGAAAATGGGCAGCCACGGCCCGGCCCATGCCAGAAGCTGCGCCGGTCACCAGTACCATAGGGGAAGAGGGCATTGTCATAGGATCCTCGCGGTGGTGGAAAGGGAAGGGGTGGCGCGGCGCTGCGGGTGCACTTTCTCCAGCAGATCCAGCGTGCGCCAGGTGTCGTCGTAATCTTGCTGCCACAGGCGGCGGACAATATCGATGCGGGCGTCATGCGGCTGTTGGCCAGCCAGCAGCCCGGCCAGATGGGTGATGCCGCCCTCTTGCAGCTGGATCAGGCGGGCAATCAGCCGCGTCTGTTGGCAGTAGACCGGCCACTGCGGGCCGCGCGGCGCGGCCAGCCCGACAAAATAGAGGTTCTCCAGCGTGGTGGGCAGCGTCATGGCCGCGGTGCGCAGCGGCACGCCCTGTTGCCAGCTCAGCAGGGACGCCTCGAGGAAGGGCAGCCGGGTATGGAAACCGGTGGCCCACAGGATGCTGTCATAGTCGGCACAGGTGCCGTCGCTGAAGGTGACACGCTTGCCCTCAATGGCGAGGATGCCGGGACGCACGCGGATGCGGCCATGCTGGATCCAGTAGAGCAGCAGGTTATTGACCACCGGCGGCTGCTTCTCCAGATCCCAGCTCTCCGGCTCCGGCATACCGGGGTAGTTTTTCCAGTTGCCGAGGGAGGCCATGATCAGCATCTGCGTCATGGCGTTCTGCAACTCGGGCGGCAACTGGTTGAGGAACGGCAGCTCGGCGCGCGGCAGGCCGAACAGCGCCTTGGGCTGGAACACCTGCCCCCGGCGGATCACCACGTCAGTCTCGAAGCGGTGCTGGGCGGCATCGACGGCCAGATCGCAGCCAGAGTTGCCGCAGCCAACCACCAGCACCTTGCCCTGCAACTGGCCGGGGTTGCGGTACTGGCAGGAGTGAAGTGAAATGCCGCTGAAGCGTTCGGCCTCCGGCGGCAGCGCCGGATCCCATAGGTGGCCATTGGCGACCAGCACGCCTTGGTAGCGGCGCGTTTGCTGATTGACCGTCACCTCCCAGCCCTCCTCGGCCTGTGCGCCGAGCGGGGTAAGGCGTTCCACCGGCGCATTGAACGTGATGTGCTGGCGTAGGCCAAAGTGATCGGCATAGCTGTCGATGTAGTGCCGCACCTGATCGCGGCTGGGGTAGAGCGGATAGGACTCCGGCATTGGGTAGCCGTCGAAACAGGACGAGTTCTTCGGCGTAATCAGATGCAGCGCGTCGTAATCGTGGTGCCAGTGGCCGCCGACGTGGTCGCTCTTTTCAAACACCTCCGCCTCAATGCCCAGATCGCGCAGCGTCTTGACGGCCGCCAGCCCGGCCGCCCCGGCACCGATAATGCAATAGCGTGGAACCTCACTCATAGCGCCCTCCTGCAATGGGTTTGCAACAAACGTGTAACCTTATTGACTCATTAATAGGCGGTTATGGCGAGGGAATGAATAAGCTTATTCGGTTGGTTCATATAGGCCGCGCCTATAGGCGCGGCCAGCCATCAATTTTCAATATGACGGTAACGCGCCTGAACCAAATTCAGGGACTGGCGCATCAGCTGCATCAGTTCACGGGTGGCGGAGGAGATGGCGGTATCCGCGCGATAGATAAAGGAAAAGACCTCGAAGATGGGCGGATCGACGGGCACCCAGCCCAAACGGTCATGGTAGCCGAGGTGGTGGAGGATGGGGCGGGTAGCGATAAGATCTCCCAATCCTTGGGCGGCCAGTTCGAAGGCGGTGCTCTGGTGCTCCACCTCGATCACCGGCTCAAAATTGCCGCGTACCTGCTGCGCCCGGCGGTTGAGCAGGGTACGGATCGGGTCAGTGTTGTGCCATTTGGCCTCGCTCAAAATCAGCGGGGCGGCCAGCAGCGCATGGATATCCTTCCGGCCCGCCAGCCGGGCGGGGTCAGCGCTGATATAACCGACCTGCGCTGACCACACCGGCTCACTGACCACCAGACTTTTATTGTTGACCGGCAGCATCACCAGCCCGGCCTCAATGTCGCCATTGATCACCGCTTCCGCCACTTCTGACGAGTTTAGCCCCACCAGCCGCAGCCGCATCTCCGGGTAGCGCCGCCGGAACTCGGCAATCAGGCCCGCCAAAAAGTACTGGTGGGCAGTACCAAAAGTGCCGAAAGAGGCCACGCCGCCGCGCAGCTCGCGCACCGATTGCACCGCCTCAAAGCCGCGCTGTGCCTCCATCAGGGTAGCGCGCGCGTAGGGCAGCAGCCGGCGGCCCGCCTCGGTCAGGATCAGCTTGCGGTTGGTGCGGATAAACAGGTGGGTGCCCATCTCCCCCTCCAGCCGCAGGATCTGTTCAGAGAGGGAGGGCTGGGCGATATGCAGCTGCTCCGCGGCGCGGGAGAGCGTGCCATGCTCGATGGCCGCCAAAAAATAGTGCAACTGTTGCAGGGTCAAGATGCTGGTCTCCGATAGGTGGCAGGGAAATGAACCATAAACATCAGGGCATTGCCTGCTTACCATACCTGAAACAGCGCGTAGCGCAGGGGATTATTTGCCGGGGGCGGGAAGGGAGCGCGCGCCGACCGGCGCGCGCGTCAATCACAGGCGGGTAAACAGCATGTAGAGCAGCGCGGAGATCAGGATGGAGACCGGCAGGGTCAGCACCCAGGCGATCAGCAGGTTGCGCAGCGTCGCCATCTGCAAGCCGGAGCGGTTGGCGGCCATGGTGCCCGCCACGCCGGAGGAGAGCACATGGGTGGTGGAGACCGGCAGGCCGAAAGCATCCGCCGCGCCAATGGTGGTCATTGCCACCAGCTCGGCGCTGGCCCCTTGGGCATAGCTGAGGTGGTTTTTGCCGATGCGCTCGCCGACGGTGATCACAATCCGCCGCCAGCCGACCATGGTGCCGAGGCCCAGCGCCAGCGCCACCACCACCTTCACCCACGGCGGGATAAAGCGGGTGGCATTGTCCAGCTCACGTTTCAGGGCGTCGAGGTTCTCCTGTGTCGCGGCAGGCAGCGCCACGCCAGCGTGCTTCAGCGCCCGGATGCTCTCTGAGGCCAGATACATATCATTACGGGTGTTGGCAACCAGCTCCGCCGGGATGCGATCCATCGAGCCATAGGGGCGGATTTGGCTGTTGATCTGGTGCAGCATCTGCCCCAGCGCTGGCAGTACCGCCGGGGTGTTCTCGCCGGAACTGACGAACTGGATCAGCACGTCACGCGGCGTGCCGTTTGGTGCCGGGGTCGCGCCATTCATCAATTGCTGCTCTGTCACTTGTGCCAGCGCCGCCACCCGTGGGATCTGCTCCGGCGGGATGGAGCGGTTGAGCGCATAGACAATCGGCATGGTGCCGACCAAAATCAGCATGATCAGCCCCATCCCTTTCTGGCCATCGTTGGAGCCGTGGGCAAAGGAGACGCCGGTACAGGTCAAAATCAGCAGGCCACGGATCCACGGCGGCGGCGGGCGCTTGCCCTCCGGCGACACATAGAGCTGGCGGTTGCGGATCACTTTTTTCATCAGCAGGAGCAGCAGCGCGGCGCAGGTAAACCCTACCACCGGCGACAGCAGCAGTGCATAGCCGACGTTCAGCGCCTGATCCCAGTTCACGCCATCCCAGCCGCTGCGGCCGTGGTTCAGCGCATTCGCCACCCCCACGCCGATGATGGAGCCAATCAAGGTATGGGAGGAGGAGGAGGGCAGGCCAAGATACCAGGTGCCGAGGTTCCAGATGATGGCCGAGAACAGCAGCGCGTAGATCATGGCAAACCCGTTGCCAGCGCTGGCCTGCAAAATCAACTCCACCGGCAGCAGCGAAATGATGCCGAACGCCACCACACCGCTGGAGAGCAGCACCCCCGAGAAGTTGCACAGCCCAGACCAGAGGATCGCCGCCCCCGGCGGCAGGGAGTGGGTGTAGATCACCGTCGCCACCGCATTGGCGGTGTCATGGAAGCCATTGACGAACTCGAAACCCAGCGCGATCACTAATGCCAGCCCCAGTAGCACAAACGGGGTGTAGCTGGTGACCACCTGGCCGGAGTCCGCCACGTCGCTGAACAGGTTGAAGCCGGCGAACGCCAGCCCCACCAGCGCCACCACCGCGATGACCACGCCATTCAACTTGCTGTTCTTGCTCACCAAATTGGGACGGGCGTCACCGGCGGTCGTTGCCGGCGGCATGACTATTTTTTCACTCATCTCTTCCTCGCCATTAAAAAAGGGTAAAGGTGTCCGCGCTGAGTGTTACCGGTTAACTATGACAGAGAGATGAAATTGTGAACGAAATTTGACTTAAGTGCGGCGGGGAAGGGAGGGAAAAACAGGGGGAAGGCCCCCCTGTGGTGTTCAGGATCAGTGGGCGAGGGTGTGGCGTACCTTCTCGACCTGCTCCGCCTTGACGGCCGGGGCGCTGTTGCTCCAACCCTGACGGATAAAGGTCGCCAGCTGGGCCACCTCCTCATCGCTCAGGCGGTTGGCAAAGCCCGGCATCGCCAGCGTGGAGGGCGCTTTGGCGGTGGAAGGTTGCTGCGCGCCCGCCAGGATGGTGTGGATCAGCCCGGTCGGGTCATCCGCCATCACGATGGAGGCTTGGTCAAGCTGCGGGAAGACGCCCGGCGCGCCCTGGCCGTTGACGAAGTGGCACGCGCCACAGTTGTCGAGGTAGAGGCGCTCACCAGTGGTGAGATGCTGGGCCGCGGTCAGCTTGGCCGCCGTGGCGGCCACCGCCTGCTCATCACGCTTCTGCAACGGCGGGTTGCCGCCAAGGAACTTCAGGTAGGCCGCGACCGCGTGCAGATCGGCGTCGGTCATGTGCGAGGAGCTGTGCTCAACCACCGATTTCATCTCGCCGCCGACCGCCGCCTGATCATTGCGCCCGGTTTGCAGGTAATCGACGATCTCCTGCTCGCTCCAGCGCGGCATACCACGCAGCGTCGGCACGCCCCAATCATTCAGGCTGCCGCCCGCCAGGAACTGGCTGTCGCCGCTGTCGAGCGCCTTCTCGTTCATGCCGAAGCCGCGCGGGGTGTGGCAACTGCCGCAGTGGCCGAGGCTCTCGACGATGTACGCGCCGCGGTTAACTTCGGCGGAGGCGCCGCCAATCGGCTTGAACGGGGTGTCCGAGGTGAACGCCCAGTTCCAGAAACGCATTCCCCAGCGCTGGCTGAACGGGAAGCTGAGGCTGGTCTCCGGCGGCTGCTCGGCGCTTGGCGCGACGCCCTGCATAAAGTAGACGTAGAGCGCGTGCATATCAGCGTCGCTGATCTTGGCGTAGTCCGGGTAGGGCATCGCCGGGTAGAGACGCGAGCCATCCGGCAGCACGCCCTTGCGCACCGCGTCAGAGAATTGCTGTTCGCTGTAGTTGCCGATGCCGTGCGCCTTGTCCGGCGTGATGTTGGTCGAATAGATGGTGCCGAGGTTCGACTCAATCGCCAGCCCACCGGAGTAGGCCGGTTTACCGGGCAGCGAGTGGCAGGCCATGCAGTCGCCAAGGCGTGACAGGTACTCACCCTGTTTGATCAGGGCCGCATTATCTTCCGCCTGCGCGTGGGCGGCCACGCCAGCCAGCAAAACCGGGGCGATAAAAAGGCTTTTCAGAGTTAAGGATTTCATACGCTTACACCTGCACCAATGGACCGGGGTTTTTCAGATACTGTTCTTTGATCGCCTGTGCCGCCATCAGGGTGATCGCGCCGATGGTGTCGGTCGGGTTCGCCTGGAAGTTCTGCGGGAAGGCGTTGCCGCCCGGCACGAAGACGTTGTGCACGTCCCAGCTCTGGAGGTAGCGGTTCAGCGCGGAGGTACGCGGATCGTCGCCCATCACCGCGCCGCCCACGTTGTGGGTGGAGACATACTTGGTGAGGTCGAAATTGGCGTCCATCGGCAGGAAGCTCATGCTCATACTGTCCGGGTTCAGCTCCTTGGCGATGTTGCCGACGATGCCCTTCAGGTACTGCTGGAGTTTCAGCTCGTTCTGCTTCCAGTTGAAGGTCATGCGCAACAGCGGTTGGCCGTGCTCATTGGTGTAGTTCGGATCGAGATCCAGATAGATGTCCCGATAGGACATGCAGGTGGTGGTGATGCTGATCTTCATCGAGTGGCCATACCACTCCTCCAGCCCCTCTTTCCAGCCCGCGCCCCAGCTCGGGGTGCCCTTGGGCAGCGCGGTGCCGATAGGCGTGCCGGTGGCCTGTGAACTGTGGATCTTGGCACCGCCGATGAAGCCCAGCCCAGGGCCATCAACGTTGCCCGGCGAGATGTCATTGAACATCTGCCCGGTCGGGCCGGAGGTGGCGAACGGGTTGAAGTTTTTGTCCTTGAAGAACAGGGTCGCGCCGCCGTTGCTCAGGAACGCATAGTTGCGCCCCACCACGCCCTCTTCCGTGATCGGGTTGTAGGGCTTGCCGATGCCGGAGAGCAGCATCAGGTGCACGTTGTAGAGCTGGAAGCTGCTCAGCACCACGATTTTCGCGGGCTGGAAGCACTCGTTGCCCTGCTCGTCGATGTAGATCACGCCTTTGGCGGTCTTCTTGTCATCATGCAGCACCACTTTCAGCACGTTGGCGTTCACTTCATAGGAGAAGTTGTCCATGCGCTTCAGGGCGTCCATTACCGCGGTCTGCGGCGAGGCCTTGGAGTAGTTCAGGCAGGGGTACTTGCTGCAATAGCCGCAGTAGTTACACGGGGCGATCTGGTTACCATACGGGTTGGTCCAGGCGCGGGAGACCGCCGCTGACGGGTTGGGGAACGGATGGTAGCCCAGCTTTTTCGCCGCCTCGGCGAACATCACGTTGTTGAGCGTATCCTCCAGCGCTGGCAGCGGCATCGGTTGGGAGCGCGGGCCTTCAAAGGGATCGCCGCCCTCCAGGATTTTGCCGCGCAGGTTGCCGGTGTTGCCGGACTGGCCGCAGATGCGCTCAAACTTGTCGAAGTAAGGCTCAATCTCATCCCAGGTGAACGGGAAGTCCATGACGCGCATGTCTTCCTGCAAAATGCCCGGCTTGTAGGCCTCATCGGCGTAGGTTTTCAGTTTCAGGTCGGTCGGCGTCGGGCGGATCAACACGCCCGTCCAGTGCAGGCCAGAGCCGCCCACGCCGCCGCCCGGCACAAACGCGCCCCATTTACGGGTCGGCAGCGCCGTGTCATTCATGGTGTAACGCACCGTCACCGCTGACTCGGCGGGCGTGGTCATCACGCGGTTGCGCACCCCATAGGCATACTCGTCCGCCGGTTTCGGGTAGGCGAACTCCTCATAACTGCGCTCCGGGCCTTTCTCCAGCGCGCGCACTGTCAACCCTGCCATTGCCAGTTCGATGCTCATCAGTGAGCCAGCCCACCCCAGGCCGACCACGACAACATCGACTTCTTTTTTATTTAGCTGTGCCATTGTTTTTTCTGCCAATCAAAAATAGAAATGTTCTGCCCACGCCTTAGGCGCGTTCGCCCTTGATGCTGACCGGGCCAAGCGGATAAGGAATGTTGTGCTGCTTGACCCACTCCAGGTAACTGGCGCGCGCGCCGGGGAACCCGATGGCGATCCAGGCTTTCATGCCTTTGTTGCCGCCATACATCGGGTCGGAGAGGTAGCCATGCTTGGTATTGGAGAGCAGCTCACTGAAGAACTGGGAGGCTTTCAGGTCTGGCTCGCCCAGCGCGGCAAAGTCCACGTCGTTTTTTTGCAGCTGGGTCAGCACCGCGTCTTTGTCCTGTTGGGAGAGGGCATGGAACGGCTGCTGGTGGGCCTGCTGGCAGTGCTGGCTGGTCAGGGCAATGCCCTTTTTCAGCACCTGCTGCGGGGTGTACGGCAGCTGATAGCCCATGGCGGCCGGGGCGTGGGCATTGAATGGCCCCTGCATGTAGATCTCCTGCCCCATGTCCGTGTGCATCTGCTGGTCGATGAAGATCGGCACATTGGTCTCCAGCGCGCCCGGTGCCTTGCCATTGCCGCCGGCCGGGATCAGCCGGTCAGTAGCGGCCAGCACAAACTGCCACTCATCGGGGGTAAAGAAGATCGGTTTATAGTCAGCCAGTTCCGGCGCGGCCATCTCAGCGGCTTGTGCGGCGGTCAGGCCCTTGAAGATCATGTCGCTGACGGGTAACGCGACAAGTGCCCCAAGCAAGAACTTGCGGCGGGTGGTTTCCTTCTGGAGCAGCATAAATCACACACTCTCACATTAAATAAATGTTAATTGTTTTTAGAAGTTTTTAAGAACGCGTTAGTTTACATTCTAAATAATTAACGTAAAGGCATGAAACGCAGGAGTGTTACGAACAAAAGTAACAAAATGATGCGGAATTTAACTAAATTATTTCATTAAAAATAGTTAACTTAGTAAACTGGTTTACCTTCTGTTGAACTATGGTGTGATTTCGAACGAAAGATGGTGGTTTATTAACCGGGTCAGGCGGGCAGTGGGGCGAAGATGTTACAGAGAGGGTCGGGAACGGAAATAATAGGCGGAAGCCAGAGCCTCCGCCCAGAAAATTATTTTTTGGTGCCGAAGCCCTGTTTAATCACTGCCGGCAGAACCTGCGGGAAATAGATGTTTTTATAATAGCCGCCGACGCTTTCGCTCCAGCTATCGCCATCATTACGGCCAATATTTTTCCAGTGCTGCTGGATGTCAGCGTTATATTTTTCGATCTGCTCAGCCAGGCCGTCAGTGCGGTAGGCTTCCTCATGGCGGAAGGTCGCCATCGGCAGGCGCGGTTTCAGGTGCGCCGGTTGGTCAACATACCCGATTGCCAGCCCCACCACTGGGAAGGTCAGCGTCGGCAGCGCCAGCAGCTCAATCATCGCCTCCGGGTCACGACGGATACCACCGATAGGCACCACGCCCAGCCCTTCCGCACGGGCGGCCGCCATGGCCGACGCCAGCGCGATACCGATGTCTGTGCTGCCGGAAACCAGCGCCTCAATGCTCTCATGGGCCAGCTGCTCACCGCCGTGGGCGCTGATCGCCTGCTCAGACTTGTGCATATCCAGCACAAAGGTCAGGAACAGCGGGGCTTGCTTGATCCACGGCTGGCCGCCTGCGATCTCAGCAATCTTATTGCGGTTCTCTTGGGCGCGGGTCACTACCACCGACACCTGCTGGGAGTTGACCGAGGTCGGCGCACGGTACGCGGCCTCAATGATATTGTTGATCACCTCTTCTGGAATGGCCTTATCAAGGTAACTTCTTTCGCTGCGATGGTTAGTCAAATTTTTAATTGTAGAATTCATTGTTATCTCCGGGTTTATTCATTGATCACTCTAGCAAGCAGCTTAGTGAATTAATTGTTTCATTGTGCGCAGCAATTAATTAACTTTTTTTCAAAATGTAAACTAAAAAATAAATAAACACGCAGTGAACAACGTAATAAAAGCATTACTGCAAACGCAGTGAAATAACGTTCCCCAAGACGTGATGACGCAGGCAACCACCGCGTTAAGGCCGTGGAGAAAACCCGGCCCCACTATGGTGAGGCTTCGGCCGGGAGTTCAGCTTTCATCCATGCCAGGAACTGTTTGACGCGCGCCAGCTGGCTGAAACCTCGTGGATAGACAATATGGTGCGCGCTCACTGGTACGCTCATCTCCGCCGGGAAGAGCCGCACTAGCTTGCCCTGTTGCAGGTAATCCTGCGCCAGCAGCTCGCTCTCCAGCACGATGCCGTGGCCGAGCGTGGCCGCCTCCAGGCTCATGTAGGAGCGGTCGAAGCTGAACAGCCACGGGGCGGAGGGTTGCGGCAGGTGATGCGCGGCGAACCACTGCGGCCACTGGATCAGCGGAGTCTCTGACAGGATCAGCGCCGGGTGGTGGCACAGCGCCTCTGGCGAGGGGACGGGCTGGCGGGCCAGATAGTCCGGCGAGGCCATCACTGACACCTGCTCGCGGCGGATGGTGCGGATCTCAAATGCCTGCCACTCCGGGAAGCCGTGGCGGATGGCGATATCAATGTTGTCGCGGCTGAAGGAGAGGTTCTCGTAGGAGCAAGAGAGCGTAACCTGCAACTCCGGGTGGCGCTCGCGGAAATCCTTCAGCCGCGGCAGCAGCCACAGCAACCCGAAACTGGGCGCGCAGTGGATGCGCAGGGCGCGCCGCTCCCCCTCGTTACTAATGCGCTCGGTGGCGTGCGTCAGTTGCAGCAGCAGCGCGCCGATCTCACGCAGATAGCTCTCGCCGGTCAGGGTCAGCGTCACGCCGCGCGCGCTACGGTTGAACAGCGATCCGCCCACCAGCCGCTCCAGCTTGGCCAGCTGGTGGCTGGCCGCTGACGGCGTGATGCTCAGCTCCTCCGCCGCGCGCGCCACGTTGCCAAAGTGCGCCACCTGTTCGAACACCTGCAAGGCCTTGATGGAGGGCAGGCCCCCGGCTTTTTTCTCTGTCATGCGACTTCTCTCCTGTGGGCGGGCGGCAATCGTCCCGGTTCATGTAGCAAAAATGTTAACCCCATCAAACCCTGAAGTGAATTCAGCATCAACTGAATTTTTTTATATTGCCTAAAAGGCCGCCGCCTTCAATCCTGAACGTGACCCTACCGGTAGCCACTACCGACATAACAAAATAATTCAGGAGTGAACCATGTTACTGACCGATAAAGTTGCTGTGATCACCGGTGCCGCCTCGCCACGCGGTATCGGCCGTGCCACCGCGCAGTGCTTCGCCCAACAGGGGGCGAGGGTGGTGGTGCTGGATTTGGATGAACAGGCTTCGCAGGCGGCGGCCGAGAGCGTTGGCAGCGGCCATCTTGGGCTGGCGGCCAACGTGGCTGATCCCGCCTCGGTGCAGCAGGCGGTGGCGCGCATCCTTGACCACTATGGCCGCATCGACGTGCTGGTGAATAACGCGGGCATCACCCAGCCAGTGAAGACGCTGGAGATCGGTATGCAGGATTACGACCGCATCCTGGACGTCAACCTGCGCGGCACGCTGCTGATGTCACAGGCGGTCATCCCGGCGATGCGCCAGCAGGGCAAGGGCAGCATCATCTGCCTCTCCTCCGTCTCGGCGCAACGCGGCGGCGGCATCTTCGGCGGGCCGCACTACAGCGCCGCCAAGGCGGGCGTGCTGGGGCTGGCCAAGGCGATGGCGCGCGAGTTCGGCCCCGACCAGATCCGCGTCAACTGCCTCACCCCCGGCCTGATCCAGACCGACATCACTGGCGGCCTGATGCAGGATGAGCGCCGCCACGCGATCCTCGCTGGCATCCCGCTCGGCCGGTTGGGTGCCGCGCAGGATGTGGCGAACGCCGCATTGTTCCTCGCCAGCGATCTCTCCAGCTACCTCACCGGCATCACCCTGGATGTCAACGGCGGCATGTTGATCCACTGACGGGCGCGCCCAACGCTGGCTTGCACTGGCCTCCCGCCGTGGTGGGAGACTCTCCGCCTGTCTCAGGAGTGAACCATGACAACGCTAAACATCAGCGCGGTTTCGGCCGCGCGCGATAACGCCTATCGCAAAATTGCCTGGCGGCTGATGCCGTTTTTGATGCTCTGCTACCTCTGCGCCTACCTTGACCGGGTAAACGTCGGCTTCGCCAAATTGCAGATGATGGACGATCTCCACTTCAGCGAGACGGTCTATGGACTGGGCGCGGGCATCTTCTTTATCGGCTACTTCCTGTTCGAGGTGCCGAGCAACCTGATCCTGCATCGCGTCGGCGCGCGCCGCTGGATCGCCCGCATCATGATCACCTGGGGGCTGATCTCCGCGATGTTCGCCTTCGTCGAAACCACCTGGCAGTTCTACCTGCTGCGCTTCCTGCTCGGCGTGGCCGAGGCCGGGCTGGCACCGGGGTTGCTGCTCTATCTCACCTACTGGTTCCCCTCCAGCCGCCGCGCGCGCATGACGGTGCTGTGGTTCATCGCCATCCCGCTGTCAGGGATGATTGGCGGGCCGCTCTCCGGCTGGATTATGTCGAGCGCCCACGGGGTGCATGGCTGGGCCGGCTGGCAGTGGATGTTCGTGCTGGAGGCGATCCCCACCCTGTTGATGGGGCTGGTGGTACTGATGGTGATGAAAGACCGGGTGGAGGATGCCCCCTGGCTGGATGAGCATGAGAAGCGGCTGGTGCGCGAGGATCTGGATGCCGACAACCAGCACAAGCATACCCACGGCAGCGTGGCGGCCTTCATTCGCGATCGCCGACTGTGGCTGCTGGCGATGATCTACTTCTGCGTGGTGATGGGGCAGTACGCGCTCACCTTCTGGCTGCCGACGCTGGTGAAGAACGCTGGCCTCTCCGCGCCGCTCGACATTGGCCTGATGACCAGCGTGCCCTACCTGTGCGCGATTGTGGTGATGCTGCTGGCCGGGCGCAGCGGCGACCGCCACCGCGAGCGGCGCTGGCACATGATCATCCCGATGTTCGCCGGGGCGGCCGGGCTGGTGCTGGCGACGCTGTTCGGCCACAACGTCATGCTCTCGGTTGGCTTCCTCTGTCTGGCGGCGGCGGGCATTCTCTCCGCCTCCTCGCTGTTCTGGATGTTGCCGACCAACCTGCTGGGCGGGGTCTCCGCCGCCGCGGGCATCGCCGCCGTCAACTGCTTCGCCAACCTGGCGGGCTTCTTCTCGCCCTATCTGGTGGGTGGCATCAGTTCGGCCACCGGTTCCCCAGCGTGGGGCATGTACCTGATCACCCTGATTCTGGCCGCCGGTGCCCTGTTGGTGCTGCGCATTCCGGCCGCCCAAGTTAACCGCTGATAGAGAGGTATTTCATGAGTTCAACCCAACCACAGCCACAGCCGCTCTCGCTGGCGCAGCGTGCGCTGAATATCCGCCGCCATGCCCTGTTGATGGGGCAGGTGCAGGGGCAGGGCTATATCGGCCAGGCGCTTGGCGTGGCCGATGTGCTGGCAGTCAGCTATTTCCATGCGCTTAACTACCAACCGCAGGAGCCGGAGTGGGAGGGGCGCGACCGCTTCTACCTCTCCATCGGTCACTACGCCATCGCCCTCTATGCCGCGCTGCTGGAAGCGGGGGTGCTGCCGGAGGAGGAGCGCGAGACCTACGGCACCGATGACAGCCGCCTGCCGATGTCCGGCATGGCCGCCTACACGCCGGGCATGGAGATCACCGGCGGCTCCCTCGGCCACGGGCTGGGGATCGCCGTGGGCGCCTGCCTTGGGCTAAAGCGCAAGGGCAATCCGGCCTTCGTCTATAACCTGCTCTCTGACGGCGAGCTGAATGAAGGCTCTACCTGGGAGGCGGTGATGTCCGCCTCGCATCTGAAGCTGGATAACCTGATCGCGCTGGTGGACATCAACAACCAGCAGGCGGATGGCCACTCCTCGGAGATTCTGGCATTCGAGCCGGCGCTGGCGCGCTGGCAGGCGTTCGGCTGGTTCGCCCAGCGGGTGGATGGCAATGATCTGGAGGCGCTGGTCAGCGCGTTTGATGCCGCGCGCCGCCATGATGGGCCGCAGCCGCGCGTGATCCTGTGTGATACCAAAATGGGCAAGGGCGTGGGCTTCCTTGAGAACCGAGAGAAGACCCACTTTATCCGCGTCGATGAACATGAATGGGACGAGGCGCTGGCGGTACTGGAGAGAGGAGGGAAGGCCCATGGCTGATTCTGTGAACCTGCAAGAGAGCAAAAAACGCCTGACGACGTCGGCGATGATCGCCTCCATCGCGGCGGAGGGGCAGCCAACGCAGGCCGCGCCTTTCGGCCATGCGCTGGTGGAGCTGGCGCGGCGGCGCGAGGAGATTGTCGGCCTCACCGCCGATCTCAGCAAATACACCGACCTGCACCTGTTCGCGCAGGCCTTCCCGGATCGCTTCTACCAGATGGGGATGGCGGAGCAGTTGCTGATGAGCGCGGCGGCGGGCATGGCGCGCGAGGGCTTCACGCCGTTCGTCACCACCTACGCGGTCTTCGCCTCACGCCGCGCCTATGACTTTATCTGCATGGCGATTGCCGAGGAGAACCTGAACGTCAAAATCGCCTGCGCCCTGCCGGGGCTGACCACCGGCTATGGCCCCAGCCATCAGGCGACGGAGGATCTGGCCATTTTCCGCGGGATGCCGAACCTCACCATCATCGACCCCTGCGACGCGCTGGAGATCGCCCAGGCGGTGCCCGCGATGGCGGATCACGACGGCCCGGTCTATATGCGGCTGCTGCGCGGCAAGGTGCCGCTGGTGCTCGATCGCTATGGTTATGAGTTCAAGTTTGGCAAAGCGCAGCGGGTGCGCGACGGGCGGGACGTGGTGGTGATAGCCAGCGGCCTGATGACCATGCGCGCGCTGGAGGCCGCCGAGGCGCTGGAGAGAGAGGGCGTCAGCGTGGCGGTGGTGCACTCGCCCTTTATCAAGCCGCTGGATGAAGAGACGATCCTGCGCGAGGCGGGGGTTGCGGGGCGATTGGTGGTAACAGCGGAGAACCATTCCATCGTCGGCGGGCTGGGGGAGGCGGTGGCCTCGCTGCTGCTGCGCAACGGCGTCACCCCCACCTTCCGCCAGATTGCGTTGCCCGACGCCTTCCTGGATGCTGGCGCGCTGCCGACCCTGCATGACCGCTACGGCCTCTCAACCAACGAAGTGATCCGCCAGATCCGCAGCTGGCTGTAACCCCTCTCCCGCCGGTTGCCCGGCGGGTTTTCTTATTAATGGATTCTCTAATAACCCTGCGTCACGATGCGTGCGGCGTCTGCCAGCACCGCTTTGTTGCCTGCGGCGTCCGGCAGGGGCTGGGTGAAGTAGGTGACCAGCACCAGCGGGGCGTGGTTTTTCGGCCAGATCACGGCGATGTCATTGGTGGTGCCGTAATCGCCGGAGCCGGTTTTGTCCGCCGTCTGCCACTCCGCTGGCAGGCCGGCACGGATGCTGGCCTTGCCGGTGGTGTTGCCCTTCATCCAGACCACCAGTTGTTCGCGCTGGGGGGCAGCGAGCGCACTGCCGAGTGCCAGCTTGCGCAGGCTCTCCGCCATCGCCACTGGAGTGGTGGTGTCACGCGGATCGCCGGGCAGGGCGGTGTTGAGCGTAGGCTCGGTGCGATCCAGCCGGAACTGGGAGTCGCCCAGCGTCCGGGCGAAGGCAGTAATGTGCTGCGGCCCGCCCAGCCCACCGAGCAGCTTGTTCATGGCGGTATTGTCACTGTATTGCAGTGCCGCGGCGCTCAATTCGCCCCAGCTCATGCTACCGCCGACGTGCTGCTGGGTAATGGGGTTGTAGTTCACCAGATCGCTGTCGTGGATGTCGACCCGCTGGCCCAGCAGGCCCGGCTCATGCTCACTCTGTTTCAGCAATTTCCCCGCCACCATAACCTTGCTGGTGCTGCACATCGGGAAGCGCTCCGCGCCCCGGTAGCTGAACTGCCAGTTATCGGCCGTATCAATTAGCGCCACGCCTAGCCGCCCGCCGCTGCGCTGCTCCAGCTCTGCCAGCTGCTGCTGGAGTTGTGAATGGGGAAGGGAACTTTTGGCCTGCAGTGCCGGTGCCGCCAGCAGCAGGGCCGTGGCGATAAAAAGTGAACGTCTCATGGTCATCCTTGGGGGTTATTGTGGCGGCAGCTTAAAGGGTTGAATGCAGGGAAACTATCTGAAAACGAATTACAAAAGCGGGTTAATACTCTAAACCCGCTCAGGGCAGGTTCTAGCCTCAAGCCTGTTTTTTGATATTTTCAATAAAGTCGGAGACAGGGGAGGTGTCGTCCAACGCTTTCTCTGCGGCCTGTACCTGGCTCAGACAGTCAAGCAAGTATTTCTTTTGTTCTGCTTGGGCAAATCGGTTGAGCAGGTCACGCACCATTGGCTGATAGCCGATTTCATGGCGGGCGGCAATCTCCTTGAGTTGGACAATCAAGGATTTAGGCAACCGGATTGAAATTGCCTGAAGACCCAGTTGGTCATCAATGGCTGCATCTTCCTTGTCAGGAACGACGGCAACGTGCTCTTCCGACGCACCCAGATCACGGTTTTCCCATTGTTCGGCATCTTTCGCAATAAGATCAAAGTCAGTTTTCATCATGTTATTCCTCTGAACGTATCAACACCCTATTCCGTAGGCAGGGCATTCAGACGTCGCGATTATATAGGGCGATAGCCATATTTCTGGTAGAGGGAAATCTCCTGCTCATTGGGAGGGTAAGCCGTTTTCAGGATGGGTTTACCCACCGGGTTTCCTTCGCCACAAGGAATAAAGCAGACCTTTATCCATCTTCCCCGGTTCGTCTCGGCAATGAACCATTGGGTCACAGGTACTGTCAGGTTTTTTTCCCGGGTATCATAAAGCAGTCGGCCAGTGCGGTTATAGAAACATTCCCTAACCTCATCCACGGAAACACCATGTGCAACCGTGATTTTGTGCTCAATGCCAGCATCAACATGAAGCTCCATATCTTTCCCCTTGATAAGTATAGCCCAACTGTATATACAATTGTAATTTTTAATAAATTGATTAATATCAATATATTAATCATTAATTTTTAATCTTTTATTATGATGTATATACAGGGTGCCATGCCGGGGATATTACGACCTCATCTCCTCCCCGTTGGCACCAGTACGCCGCTGGGGAAGTGGGTGGCCAGCGCGTCGATAAAGGCCCGGACGGCGGGGGGCAGGCCGCGGCGGGTGGTGAAGACCAGATGCACCAGCCCCTGCTGGCCGCGCCATTGCGGTAACAGGTGCACCAACTCCCCGGCCTCCAGCGCCGCGCGGCAGATATGGTCTGGCAACAGCGCGATGCCCAGATTATCGATGGCTGCCGCGCGTACCGCGGTAAAGTCGCCGCAGGTCATGCGCGGCTCATGGCGCAGGGTGTGGGTGTCGCCGGTGTCCGTCTCCAGCTGCCACTCCATCTCACCCGGTTCGTCATGGGTGCCGAGCGTGGGGAGGTGCGCCAGTGCCTCCACGCCCGCACCCAGCCGCGCGGCCAGATGTGGCCCGGCCACCAAAATGCGCCGGGAGTGGCCGAGGGAACGCATGATCAATTCGGCATCGCTGGTCAGGGAGGTGCGGATACGCAGCGCCACGTCAATGCGCTCGCCAATCAGATCGACTGGCCGGTCAAGCGCGATCAGCTGGAGCTTGACGCGGGGGTAGCGGTGGAGGAACGCTGAGACAATGCCGGAGACCACCTCCACCATGCCGGTCGGGCAGCTAAACCGCACGCGGCCATGTGGCTCGGCGCGGCTTTCCGCGATCGCCGCCTCGGCCCGCTCCGCCTCCAGTAGCATGGCGCGGCAGTGGGCATAGAATGCCTGCCCTACCTCGGTCACCTGAAAACGTCGGCTGGTGCGCTCAATCAGCCGCACGCCCAGCCGTGCCTCCAGACCCGCCACCCGACGGCTGAGCTTGGATTTTGGCTCATGCAGCGCCCGCCCGGCAGCGGCAAAACCGCCGTGCGCCACCACTTCCGCAAAGTAGAGATAGTCGTTCAGGTCAGTACGCATTGCCGCTCCATCGTTCCATGAAAAGAACGATGAGTACCATAATTGCCTACTATTTGCACGATCAAACCAGTGTTAGTCTGTTTTCAACGCAACACACTCCCCCAACACATCATGAGGAATACGAAAATGGCACAGACCTTCGACAATAAAGTAGTAGTGGTTACCGGTGGCACCAGCGGTATTGGTTTGGCAACGGCACAGGCTTTTGCGGCGGCAGGCGCCTCCGTGTTTATCACTGGCCGTCGTCAGGAGACACTCGACCGCGCAGTCAGCCAGATCGCCGGTAAGGTAACTGGCGTACAGGGTGACATGAGCAAACTGGCAGACATTGACCGGCTGTATGATGCCGTGCAGCAACAGCATGACCAGATTGACGTGGTGGTAGCCAATGCCGGCGGTGGGGAGTTCGCGCCACTGGGGGCGATCACTGAGGAGCACTACCAGCAGACCTTTGATACCAACGTCAAGGGTGTGCTGTTCACCGTACAGAAGGCGCTGCCTCTGCTGCGCGACGGCGCGGCGGTGGTGCTCACCTCCTCAACCACCAGCATCTCCGGCACACCGGCGCTGAGCGTCTACTCCGCTACCAAGGCGGCGGTACGCAACTTCGCCCGCAACTGGATTTTGGATCTGAAGCCGCGCCACATCCGCGTCAACGCCATCAGCCCCGGCGTCACCGAAACCGCTGGCCTGAACGAACTGTTCGGCGGTGGCGATCAGGCCGAGGGCACCAAAGCCTCCCTCTCTGAGCTGATCCCGGCCGGGCGCGTTGGCCAGCCCGAGGAGATCGCCAAGGCAGTGCTGTTCCTGGCCTCTGAAGATGCCAGCTATATCAACGGCGTCGAACTGTTTGTTGACGGCGGTATGGTACAGATCTGATGGTTGCGCCTCCCCCCTGATAGGCCGTCCGGCCTGTCAGGGGCCTCTCCTTTATGGGACGTTCAGGGCAATGCCCTCCCTTGCGATTTTTCCCTTTATCCGCACTGACCACAAATCCAGCAAAATGTACCCACATGATTCGAATGGGGTGAATTGGGCGGCAAAATAAGCAAATGAAAGATAAGGCTTACGACTCTGTTGTCACTGGAATGTTACACGCCATTCCGGCAGAATATTTCTCTGCATCCCTGTCATACCGGCATCCCTTTGTTCTTCCTCTCACTTCGGCAAAAGAATTACCGTTTTTTTGTAGCAAAATTGCTATTAACAGGTAGCCTTACTGTTATGGGTTATTCACTTTAATATGTACCAAGTGGTACACTCTTGCCGCTTTATGGGGCACCCCGCAGTTATCACTCTTTTTTGCCTCATGATGTGTTTACCTCGGAAACAATCCGTCTTTTTTATGTCCCGAAATAACGTGCTGAACATCCACGTCTTCGCCGTCCGGTGAAGGGATGGACGCCACGCGATTTCTCCAGGAGTTAGTGTTATGGCTGAAAATACTGCCCGCCGTTCTAAGGCGCTGGGCATATGGTCTGTACTGTTTGGGCTGGTGCTGCTCGCCACCGGCCTGTTCTTCGCCATCGGCGGGGGCAAGTTGGCTGCCCTTGGCGGGAGCTGGTACTTCCTGATTGCGGGTATCGTGATTGTGCTGTCGGCAATCCAGTTCTTCCGCCGCAAATCCACCGCAGTGGCGCTGTTCCTGGCGGCCTTTGTCGGCACCCTGATCTGGGCGCTGGCGGAAGTCGGCCTCGACTTCTGGCCGCTGGTTTCCCGCCTGATGGTGCCGGCGGGCATGATGGTCGTGGCATTCGCCACCTGGCCTGCGCTGCGCAAGCGTGAAGGCAAAGCGCCGCTGGCAACCTTCTCCTATGCTTCGGCGGTCGTGATCGCCCTCGGCATGGTGGTGACCCTGTTCCAGATGTTCCAGCCGCACCCGACAGTGGCGTTTGAAGGTAAACCGCTTCCGTTGGTGCCGGTTGAGAAGGCCAAAGAGCAGAAGAACTGGGAAAACTACGGCAACACGCCGGGCGGCAGCCGCTTCGCCGCGCTGGATCAGATCACCCGTGACAACGTGAAAGATCTGAAAGTAGCCTGGACCTTCCACACCGGCGACGTGCCAGAAAGCCCGACCGGCAATGGCGCGGAAGACCAGCAGACCCCGCTGCAAGTGGGTGACCGCATCTTCCTGTGTACTCCGCACAACAACGTGATCGCCGTGAATGCCGACAGTGGCAAAGAGATCTGGCGCCATGAAGTGAACGCGCAGGCGGAAGTGTGGAACCGCTGCCGTGGGCTGGCTTACTTTGATGCCACCCAGCCGCTGACCCAGCCCTCCGTGCCTGGCTCCACGCCAGTCCCGGCGCCGGTACTGCCAGCGGGTGACACCTGCCAGCGCCGTCTGGTGATGAACACCATTGACGCGCGCCTGATCGCCATCAACGCGGACAACGGCCAGATCTGCCAGACCTTCGGCAACAACGGTGAAGTTGATCTGAAAGCAGGTCTGGGTGATGCGAAAGACCCAATGTACCAGCTGACCTCCGCGCCGACCCTCGCGGGCACCACTGTGGTGGTGGGCGGCCGTATCGCGGATAACGTGCAGACTGACATGCCGGGCGGCGTGCTGCGCGGCTTTGACGTGATCACCGGTGCTATGCGTTGGGCGTTCGATCCGGGCAACCAGGATCCGAACATGCGTCTGCAACCGGGCCAGAACTACGCGCGCAGCACCCCGAACTCCTGGGCGCCGATGTCCTATGATCCGTCGATGAACACCGTGTTTATCCCGATGGGCAGCTCCTCCGTTGACCTGTGGGGCGGCAACCGCACCCCGCTGGACCACAAATACGCCACCTCCATCCTGGCGCTGGATGCCGCCACCGGTAAAGAGAAGTGGGTCTACCAGACCGTGCATAACGATCTGTGGGACTTCGACGTGCCGATGCAGCCGAGCCTGATCGACTTCCCGCAGAAAGCGGGCGGCAGCAAGCCAGCCGTGGTGTTTGGCACCAAGTCGGGCCAGATCTTCGTGCTGGATCGCCTGACTGGCCAGCCACTGACCGAAGTGAAAGAGCTGCCGGTCAAGAAGGGTGATATCAAGGATGAGCAGTACCCGGATACCCAACCCTTCTCGGTAGGTATGCCGCAGATTGGCTCGGAGACCCTGAAAGAGTCTGACATGTGGGGCGCAACGCCGTTTGACCAGCTGGTCTGCCGCGTGGCCTTTAAGTCCATGCGTTATGACGGCCTGTTCACCGTGCCGGGCACCGACAAGTCCCTCAGCTTCCCAGGTTCCTTGGGTGGCATGAACTGGGGTAGCCTGTCGACCGACCCGAACAACCACTACATCTTCGTCAACGATATGCGTCTGGGCCTGTGGGTGCAGATGATCCCGGCTGACACCAGCGCCATCTCCCGTGGCAGCAACGGTGGTGAGGCGATCAACACCGGCATGGGCGCGGTACCGCTGAAAGGCACGCCGTATGCGGTGAACAAAAACCGCTTCATGTCGCCGCTGGGCATTCCGTGCCAGAAACCGCCGTTCGGTACGCTCTCCGCGATTGACCTGAAGACCCAGAAGATCGTCTGGCAGGTGCCGGTGGGTACGGTGCAGGACACCGGCCCGTTTGGCATCAAGATGAAAGCCCAAATGCCGGTCGGGATGCCGACGCTGGGTGGCACGCTGGCAACCCAAGGTGGTCTGGTGTTCATCGCCGGTACGCAGGACTACTACCTGCGTGCGTTTGACTCCTCCACCGGTAAGGAAGTGTGGAAAGCGCGTCTGCCTGTGGGCAGCCAGGGTGGCCCGATGAGCTACGTCTCACCGACCACCGGCAAGCAGTACATCCTGATCTCCGCGGGCGGCGCACGCCAGTCCCCGGATCGTGGTGACTACGTGATCGCTTACGCACTGGATAAGTAATCGTCCACGCGTTGTGACCCTGACAACGGCCCTCCCTGTGGAGGGCCGTTTTTTTTGCGTTTCTTCCAGCGGCAAAATTTGTTATTGCTTAGCGCTTTTCCATCAAGAGGGAGGCTGCCATGCCGCCACTGCCCCCCACGCCGGGGATTGTTGAAGGGTGCCTGCCGGGCCACTACGCACAGATTGCGGCGCAGAACACCTATCCCGGCTCCTGGCTCGCCAACCAGTTTGAGGACTTCGCCGAGTGGCGCGCGCAGACGCGACAGACGCTGCGCGCCGCCCTGCTGATGCCGGAGTCGCACCGCCCCTTCCAGCCGAGGCTGGTGGATGACCAGCCACGCGGCAGCTACCGCGCCCGCAAGATCCACTTCAACATTACCGACGAGAGCCGCGTCCCGGCGCTGTTGCTGCGCCCCAACCGTCCCGGCCCGCGCCCGGCGGTGCTGCTGCTGCACGATCATGGCGCGGAGTTCAGCATCGGTAAAGAGAAGCTGATCCGTCCGTGGGGCGACCGCGCGCAGCTGGCCGCCGCCCACCTCTGGGCGGATCGCTACTACAGCGGGCGCTTTATCGGGGACGAGCTGGCGAAACGTGGGTACGTCGTGCTGGCGGTGGATATGCGCGGCTGGGGCGAGCGCGGCCCGTTAAGCTACGAGCAGCAGCAGGCGTTGGCCTGCAACTACTTCTGTCTGGGGCGATCGCTGGCCGGGGAGGTGGCCTATGAGGATATGCGCGCGCTGGCATTTTTGGCTTCGCTGTCAGGCGTCGATCCACAGCGCGTCGGCGTGCTGGGCTTCTCGCTGGGCGGGTTCCGCGCCTGGCAACTGGCGGCGCTCTCCGAGCAGGCCGCTGCCACCGCCGCCCTCGGCTGGTTCGGTAGCTATCCGGGGCTGATCGCGCCGGGCAATAATTTGCTGCGCGGGCAGTCAGCCTTCTACACCGTCCATCCCGGCATCCCGGCGCAACTTGATATCCCGGACATCGCCGCGCTGGCCGCACCGCGGCCACTGCTGTTGATCAATGGGGAAGAGGACGCCATGTTCCCGCCGGAAGCGGTCAGGGCAGGCTATGAAAAGGTGGCGCGCGTCTGGGCTTCCCAGCAGGTGCCGGAGCGGCTCGACACGCGCCTCTGGCCGGGGCTGGGCCACCGGTTTGACCGCCCGCAACAGCAGGCGGTATTTGAGTGGTTTGAGCGCTGGCTCAAACCTTAGCAGCGGGAGCCGGGCCTCAGTGTTTGGTGTTGCCGTGCTCCTGCCAGTGCGACTCGCAACGCTCGATGGCCTCACCCACCAAATCGCGCAGCGCCGGTGCGCTGTCGCTGTAGCCATAGTCCATGGTGCTACTGGCCTCCTGTTTCTCCTCCTGCACGGTCAGGCTCAGCGTCTCATGGCTCTCCACCCAGCTATGGCCATCGGGCTGGCGCTCCAGGATCAGCGCGTACTCCGGGGTCTGTTTATCGGTGCCGTAGATTTCATATTTATGGCTGGGGTGGTTGTCTTCACCAATCAGCACGGTCTCAATCAGTTGTACGCGTTTCATGGATGGCTCCTTCGGTTAAAGGGGTAAGTGTAGCAACCACCGGGAAAATCGGTGGCGAAGCATTACCCTGCAAATAATTACAACATACTTATTTATGCCAACAATGGGTGATTATTGCAGACATTAATGACAGCAATAAGTCGCCAAGGGCGACACCTTTGCGTCAGGCGGTCAACAGTGGTAATTGCGACAACCGGCTCAGCGTGCGCTGGATATCGGTCAGCTCCACGCCCTCGCCAAGCTGTGCCAGCGGGCAGGTGGAGGTGATAAACAGGCGGCACTGCTGTTCATACAGCACGTCAATCACGTTGATAAACCGCTGCTGCACCGCCGGGGAGACCGTGCCCAGCGGCGGCAGATCCTCAATCACCCACTGGTGATAGGTTTCGCACAGCGTGAGGTAGTCCATGATGGCGGTGGGCGCGTCGCACAGCGCCGCAAACGCAAAGTGCAAAAAGGCGTCGGGCGGGGAGAGGGTAAAGAGCGTGCGGCTGCCGACCGGCACCGGCGTTGGCTCCGCCGCTGGCGACGGAAGCTGGAGGGCATCACGCTGCGCCGAAGTGCCGGGCAACAGGTAGCCGCCCTGGCTGAAATCCCCGTGCGTCTCACTCTGGTGAGTGCGGTAGTCCGTTTCGCCATTGAGTGACACCACATCCATATGCTGTTTGATCAGCGCGATGCCGGGCAGGAAGCGGGCGTGGTAGAGCGGGTTGGCGAGCAGCCCATCGGGCGGCTGGTTGGAGGTGGCAATCAGCAGCATCCGGCGCTGGAACACCTGCTCCAGCAACTGCTTGATCAGCATGGCGTCGCCAATGTCATTGAGGTGAAACTCGTCAAAGCAGAGCAGTTCGCACCCCTTTAACTCGGTCGCCAGTACCTGCTCCAGCGATTTGCCGGTGACCGCCATCTGCCGGTGCAGATCACGGAAGAAGGCATGGAAGTGCACGCGCTTTTTGCTGGCGATGGGCGCGGTGGCAAACAGGTAATCGACGATAAAGCTCTTGCCGCGCCCCGGCCGCCCCCAAACGTAGAGGCCATCAAACGGCGGTGCGCCAGCCAGAAAACCCTCCACCAGTTGCGCCAGGTGCGCAATCAACACCTGCTGGTCAGCATCCAGTGTCAGGTGATGCGCCGCCGCATGGGCCTGCATGGCCTCGCCAAACTGATACTCCACGCTTCTCTTCCTGCGCCACATGGCTTCTCTCCTCCATTCATCCTTATGGTGAATAGTAACCGCTTCGCCATAAATGCGATAGCGGCGAAAATTGCGTCAATCAGACCACCCAAATGAAAGATGAAAGATTTTACCTTTCATTTAATCTTTCAAAATAAAAGTTTTTGGTGTCGTTTTGTGATCTGAATGCTTTTTTATGCTCGGTTTCTGATCTAACTTATCTTCGCGGTGAATAAGAATCTTCAGCTGTTCCCTACGCGAAGGAGTTTCACAATGATTGAAAGTATTACGCACGGCGCCGAGTGGTTTATCGGGCTGTTCCAGAAGGGCGGGGAGGTGTTCCTTGGCATGGTGACTGGCATCCTGCCGCTGCTGATCAGCCTGCTGGTGATCATGAATGCGCTGATCGTGTTTGTCGGCCAGCGCCGGATCGAGGCACTGGCGCAGCGTTGCGCTGGCAACCCGGTGTCACGCTACCTGCTGCTGCCGACTTTCGGCACCTTTGTCTTCTGCAACCCGATGACCCACAGCTTGGGCAAATTCATGCCAGAGCGCTATAAGCCCAGCTACTACGCGGCGGCCTCCTACAGTTGCCACTCCATGAACGGCCTGTTTCCACACATCAATCCCGGTGAGCTGTTTGTCTACCTTGGCATCGCCAGCGGCCTGACCACGCTGAACCTGCCGCTCGGCCCGCTGGCGATCAGTTACCTGCTGGTCGGCATGGTCTCGAACTTCTTCCGTGGCTGGGTCACTGACCTCACCACCACCTACTTTGAACGGAAAATGGGCGTGCAGCTTGAACGCCAGGTTCGTCTTTAAGCGCGGAGTGCAACATGGCCAACACCATTGAGATTCACAAGGGCGAGAGCGGCTGGGGCGGCCCACTGTTCCTGAACGCCACCCCCGGCAAAAAAATTGTCTACGTCACCGCCGGCTCCCGGCCAGCCATCGTCGATCGGCTGCGCGAGCTGACCGGCTGGGAAGCGGTGGACGGCTTCAAGGAGGGCGAGCCGCCGCTGGAGGAGATTGGCGTGGCGGTGATCGACTGCGGCGGGACGCTGCGCTGCGGCCTCTACCCGAAACGCCGTATCCCGACCATCAATATCCACGCTACCGGCAAATCCGGCCCGCTGGCGCAGTTCATCACCGAGGACATCTATGTCTCCGGCGTGCGCGCCACGGACATCCGCGCGGCCAATGACGCCGATGCGCCCGCGCTGCGGCCGGTGCCGGAGCGCGCCCCGGCCACCGGGCGGGAGTATGACAGCAGCAAAAAGATCACTGAGCAGAGCGACGGCCTGCTCGCCAAGGTGGGCATGGGCGTTGGCTCGGTGGTGGCGGTCTTCTTTCAGGCCGGGCGCGAAACCATCGACACCGTGATCAAAACCATCCTGCCGTTCATGGCCTTCGTGGCGGCGCTGATCGGCATCATCATGGCCTCCGGGCTGGGGGATCTGCTGGCGCACGGCCTGACGCCGCTTGCCAGCAGCCCGGTGGGGCTGGTGACGCTGGCGCTGATCTGCTCCTTCCCGCTGTTGTCGCCGTTCCTTGGCCCCGGCTCGGTGATTTCACAAATCATCGGCGTGCTGGTCGGCGTGCAGATTGGCCTTGGCAATATCCCGCCGCATTTGGCACTGCCAGCGCTGTTCGCCATCAATGCGCAGGCGGCCTGTGACTTCATCCCGGTCGGCCTGTCGCTGGCGAACGCCAAGCAGGAGACGGTGCGGGTGGGCGTGCCCTCGGTGCTGGTGGGGCGCTTCCTGACCGGCGCGCCCACTGTCCTGCTGGCGTGGGCGGTGTCCGGCTTTATCTATCAATCGTAAACAGGAGTGACCATGCAAACCCTTTATGAATCCACCTTTACCGCCGTCGGTGCCTGCGCGCGTGAGTCGCTGGAGGAGAACTTCCTTATCACCTTTGGCGAGGGCGCGCCGCAAGAGGTGGCGGAGTACTGCTTTATCCACCGGCCAGCCATCAACCAAGGCGGGCCAGTCGCGGCCGGTGCAGTGGTTGCCATCGGTGAGCAGCGTTACCCGGTCACGGCGGTGGGCGAGGTGGCAACGCAAAACCTGCGTGAGCTGGGACACATCACCCTGCGCTTTGATGGGGCAGCGGTGGCTGAGTTTCCGGGCTGCGTGCATGTCGCTGGCACCCTGCCGCGTACCATCGCACCGGGCCAGACCTTTCGTGTATTGAGCGATTAATCAGGAGATTAAAATGAATCAGGTTGCAGTAGTCATCGGGGGTGGTCAGACACTGGGGGCTTTCCTGAGTGAGGGGCTGGCAAAAGAGGGGTATCGGGTCGCGATTGCCGATCTGAATGTCGGCAATGCCCACGCGCTGGCGGAGGAGATCAACCAGCGTTACGGCGCGGGGCGCGCGGTGGGGTTGCGCGTGGATGCCACGGATGAAGAGAGCGTCATGGCGCTGGCGCGGGCAGTGGATGAAACCTTTGGGCGCAGCGATCTGCTGGTCTACAGCGCGGGCGTCGCCCGTGCCGCGCCCATCACCCAGTTTATGCTGAATGATTTTGACCTCTCCTTACAGGTCAATCTGGTCGGGTACTTCCTCTGTGCCAGAGAGTTCTCCAAGCTGATGATCCGCGACGGCAACGGCGGGCGGATTATCCAGATCAACTCCAAGTCCGGCAAAGTGGGCAGCAAACACAACTCCGGCTACAGCGCCGCCAAATTTGGTGGCGTGGGGCTGACCCAATCACTGGCGCTGGATCTGGCGGAGTATGGCATCACCGTCCACTCGCTGATGCTGGGCAACCTGCTCAAGTCGCCGATGTTCCAGTCGCTGATCCCACAATATGCGGAGAAACTCGGCCTCGCGCCGGGGCAGGTGGAGCAGCACTACATCGACAAGGTGCCGCTCAAGCGGGGCTGCGACTATCAGGACGTGCTGAACATCCTGCTGTTCTACGCCAGCGAGAAGGCCGCCTACTGCACCGGCCAGTCCATCAATGTCACCGGTGGACAGGTGATGTTCTGACCCATCCGGCAGCCGCGTGCTGCCGTTGTTTTCAGGAGGTAGGGAGTGGCATCAGTCAACGCGTTAATCCTCTGCGCCATGCTGGCGTGGTTGGGGCAGATTGGCCTCGGGTGGCTGCAAATCCGGCGCTTCAACCGGGCGCTCTCCACGCTGGCGGCACAGGGGCGGGTCGGCATTGGCCGTGCGGGCGGTCGCTTCGCCCCACGGGTGGTGGTGGCCGTCAGTCTGGATGAGGATGACCGGGTCAATGGCAGCTTTATGCTGCGCGGCCTGACCGTGTTCGCCCAGCCACGCCCCTTAACGGAAGTGATGGGCCTGCCGCTGGCGCAAATTGATCCGCCGTCACTCTTTCCGCATCACCCGGCGCTCTCGGACGCTCTGGCGTTAGCGATTTTAAATAAAAGATGATACCTTTCATTTTGAAAGCTTATCCCAGTCTGCGCGCCCGATTCGGGCCGCCCATGCCGCTGGGAAACGTCAGGATTGAAAGGGCCGCTTAATGAAACCAAAACAGCGTCAGGCACAGATACTCGAATACCTCCAGGGGCGGGGCCGCACCACCGTAGAGGAGCTTACGGTGCACTTCGCCACCACGGGCACCACCATCCGCAAGGATCTCTCCCTGTTGCAGCAGGAGGGAGCGGTGATCCGCACCTATGGCGGGGTGATGCTGAATCGGGATGAGGGGGACCAGCCCATCGACCGCAAGACGTTAATCAATATTGAGAAGAAGAGGCGCATCGCCGCCGAGGCCGCCGCGCTGATCAACGAGGGCGACTCGCTGATTTTTGACGCTGGCAGTACGGTGTTGCAGATGGTGCCGCATTTGGCGCAGTTCAACACGCTCACCGTGATGACCAACAGCCTGAGCATCGTCAATGAGCTGGTGGAGCTGGACAACGATCAGGTGATTCTGATGCCGGGCGGCACCTACCGCAGCACCTCCGCCTCCTTCCACGGCAGTCTGGCGGAGTCGGCATTCAGCCACTTCAGCTTTGACAAGCTGTTTATCGGCGCGGACGGCGTCGATCTGGAGGCAGGCGTCACCACCTTCAACGAGGTGTTTGCCGTCAGTCAGGCGATGTGCCGCGCCGCGCAGAAGATCATCCTGCTGGTGGACGCCTCCAAATTTGGCCGCAAAAGCCCGAACGTGGTCTGCCAGCTGGACGCGGTGGACGTGCTGATCACCGACAGCGACCTGCCGGAGGCCACCGCCGAGCGTTTGCGCGAGAAGGGCATTGAGCTGATTATCGCCGCGCCATCGGCCTAAACCGTCTCGCCCATCGACCGCTGGAGCGCATCCAGAAACAGCGTCACCCGCGTGGGCAGGTAGCGGTGGGAGGGGAACAGCGCCCAAATCGCCAGCTTCTGCGGGCTAACATCCTCCAGCGCGATCGCCACCAGCTCCCCACGGTGTAGCTCATCGCGCACGTCCCAGGCGGTGAGCTGCGCCAGCCCCATCCCGGCGGTGCAGAGCGCCCGCACCCCCTCCACGTTGCTGCTGCTGAACCGCCCCTCCACGCTGATGCTGGTGGGCTGCTCCCCATCCAGAAAACTCCACTGCAACACATTGGTCAGCCGCAAGCAGGCGTGGTGCGCCAGATCCTGCAACACCCTCGGCGCGTTATGTCGCTCCAGATAGGACGGGGCCGCGCAGAGGATGCGTGGATTGTCGGCAATCTTGCGGGCAATCAGGTTGGAGTCGCGCAGCGGGGCGATGCGGATCGCCACGTCATAGCCCAGCCCAACGATGTCCGTGATCTCATCACTCAATTGCAGGTCGATGCGCAGCGCCGGGTTGGCGGTGAGCAGCGCGGGCAGCAGCGGCATGATGGTGCGACGGCCAAACCCTGACGGCGCGGTAATGCGCAGCAGCCCGCTCGCGCCCTGTTGCTGCGGCGAAAAGAGGCCGAGCGCGCCCTGTTCCGCCTCGGCCAGCGTATGGGCATAGGGCAGGAAAGCCTCGCCCTCCGGCGTCAGGGAGATGGCGCGGGTGGTGCGGTGCAGCAGCCGGACGCCGAGCGTCTCCTCCAGCGCCGCCAGTCGGCGTGACACCGTCATCGGCGTCATCTCCAGCCGGCGGGCCGCCTGCGTCAGGCTGCGGGTGGTGCTGACCATCAGGAACACATGGATCTCTTTCAGGTTCAT